>LCEG01000002.1:139529-141223 GCA_000996275.1 candidate division TM6 bacterium GW2011_GWE2_42_60 | reverse complement strand
AGAGTACCTAAAAGAGAGTGGCTACGACCGGGAGAAAGAAGATATGGTTTATAAAAATTTATGGTTGATTTTTTGTGCTTTGGCAGCTCCGCAGCTTTTAGCAACCGAGAAGACGTTTGAAGAATTTGCACGCGCATGCGATGTGGTTGTGGAGAGCGAGCAGATTGAATTAAAAATCGAGAAAAAGATTGAGAAAAAGATTGAGAAAAAAGAGCTTTCGGTTGGAAAAGAATTTGAACTTCTTTTTGAATACTGTCCTGCTCAATTTCACAAAGATCTTGAAGAAGCAATTGAATATCTCAAGACACAAAAGAAAGTTGTTCTAAGCGAAGAACATATTAAGGCCCGCGGTGACTCGCCGCCAGCAATTAATAATATTCTCGATAAATTTGAAAAGTATAAAGAACTTCAAAAGAGTGAAAAAGCTTTAGTTTTTAAAAAAGAAATAAATCCAGCTACAACAGCAATGGAGTTTGAAGAAAATTATAAAGAAAATTTCGGGTTGATATACACGGTTCCGCAAGCACTTTACATTGCAATAAATACTTTAATAATATTTGCTCTTGCGCGGAAACAAGGCTTTGTAGCGGATTTTGTTAATTGGTGGCTTTGGTCCAGTGAGTGGATATCTATGTCACCAGAAGTAAATAAAATTGATCAGGCGCAGGGTTTGTTTAAGAAGCTTATATTGCCAGACAGTTTTGGCTATATAACACAAAAAGAAAAGATGACTGTTGCTTCTGTGTATAAAATCCATCTTATGCCAAAATCTCGAGAAGATGCGCTGGTGATTGTTGATAAACTTTTTGGCCTTTTAAAGGACAATAAAGCTTTTGCAAAAGCAGTTCCATTCTTTAAAATACGGCCATCGCTTTTTGCTGAACAAGAGGCTGTTAAGGATATTTATGACGGATGGAAGGGTGAGAAAATAAGCGTTGATTTTAAAACGCATATGCCTGTTATAGTGCTCTATGTAAATATAGGGAAAGCATATGCAGAAGATGCTTTAAAAATTCTTCTTGATACCCTTTCAGCTGATCGGGGCTCTGGTATTGGTCCTCGCTTTAATTTCAAGGTTAATAATCTTGTTTTTTATGCACAAGGTGGGGGAAGTGATAAGAAAAATCCTCGCAGTAAAGAATTCTTAGATGAAAGTACAAATTGGGGGCTTTTCAAACCAACGTTTGTTGATGGAATAACTGAGGTGGATTATCATTTAAAAATAAGTTAATCAGAGAAATAGTGCTTAATAAATATTAGATAAAATAGAGGTAGCTGTAGATGAAAATAATAAAAATACTAGTGATTTGTTGAGGAGCTGTGAGAAGCGGGGCTCTGTCTGAGTTTAGAGCGTCGAAGAGCACTCCAGAGTCACGTTCGTTCTTTTCTCTGAATAAAACTTTTGTTAATCCTGTTTTGAGCTGGAGCCGACGGCATCCCGTTCTATTGCTTGGTGGTTTAGGCTTTGGGGTTGGTCTTTTGGTCTGCTATCGCTTTGCCTTGTTTTCTCGTGGTTATACTGCTTTGCAAAAGTTTTTTGCTCCAAGCGTAGAGGAGAAGAAGCTGGTTGAATCCCAGCAGCAAAGCAAATTCAACATACGGGAACTACCAGAACCATTGGGAGCCATTGAGCTTTGTGGAGTTCAAAATAAACCTGAATTTAAAAAAATATTTACGGGGAAAGCGGCGAAATT
>LCEG01000002.1:0-139510 GCA_000996275.1 candidate division TM6 bacterium GW2011_GWE2_42_60 | reverse complement strand
AGAGTACCTAAAAGAGAGTGGCTACGACCGGGAGAAAGAAGATATGGTTTATAAAAATTTATGGTTGATTTTTTGTGCTTTGGCAGCTCCGCAGCTTTTGGCGACTGAGAATACGTTTGAAGAATTTGCACGCGCATGCGATGTGGTTGTGGAGAGCGAACAGCCGGAATTAAAAATTGAAGAAAAAATCGAGAAAAAGATTGAAGAAAAGATTGAGAAAAAAAAGCTTTCGGCGATTCAGCATGTAGAGTGCCTTAAGCCGCTCTACAAAAACGAAGATCGCTTTGCAGTGCTCGAAAAAGAAGGATATTTTTTAAGCGGTGTTTTTGATGGCCATGGTGGTTCACAGATTGCTGAGGCTTTGAGTAAGGAATTTTTAGGTCGTCTTTATAATGCGATTTCAACATTGCCAAATCTCAACGACGAAACGGCGATTAAACAGAAAATTGTTCAGGTGTTTGAAGAACAGGATGCAGATTTTCTGAAAAATGTATCAAAGTACGAAAACTTTGATGAACTTGATGAATCTCTTGGGGAGACAGCAGGTTCAACGGCAACGGTTGTTATCATTCCACCACAAGGAGAAAAAGTATTTGTGGCCTATATTGGTGATTCTCAGGCGATGAGTGTTTCTGGAATCACCCACTTCTTTCTTGGCCAGCATAGGCCAGATAATAAAACCGAAGAAAAGCGTATTATAGAGGCTGCAAGAACGAGTGGTAAAAAGATAGAGGATGTGCTTTCGATAAAAAAAGATCGCGTCTGCGGGTTTGAGACATCCCGTGCTTTTGGCGATTTTTCTTTTAATCAGAAGACTAATGAATGGATAAAATTGACGGGAATTATCGCTACTCCTGAGGTTCAAGTTCTTGATCGGTCTGCCGTGAATTCGATTTTAATTGGATCGGATGGATTGTGGGATGGATTAGCCTTTGTAATTGGGAGAATTTCGGAATACAGCAATAGCCAATATTATGTCATGTTTGATAATCTTATTGAGAATAAAACTACGGTTGAAGCAATTGCCGAAAATCTTTGTAAAACAGCCGAAAAAGGTTGGAAGAAAGCTCAGCAAGGTATTGTGCCTAAAGAGTCTGGTTTTTCAAGTAAAACAAACGATGATGTGACCGTTGTCTTGGTCAAGCTTCCATAATTTAGAGTAAGGACGAGTGGCAATGGGGGCTGTGGAGTTAATTCTATTACAGATCTAAAAAAAGAGTGTTTTTCTATTGAGAAAAGCACTCTTTTTTTATAGGGTCAGTGATTGAGCATTCGTCCACGGTGTTGTATACTACAAACTATTATAAAAGATTTTATTTGCCAGCATTGCAGAAGAAGGGCCCCTCATGCAAGAACATACAAAGCCGGTTTTAATCGAAGAAGAATTACAGTCTTCATTTCTTGACTATGCGATGTCGGTAGTGGTGAGCCGCGCGATTCCCGATGTGCGTGATGGTTTAAAGCCCGTGCATAGACGGGTACTCTATACCATGCATCAGCTTGGGTTTTTTTATAACCGCCCCTACCATAAATCCGTGCGCGTCGTTGGTGAAGTCTTAGGTAAATACCACCCTCATGGTGACCAAGCGGTCTACAATACCATGGTGGGTATGGTGCAAGACTTTTCTAAGCGTTATCCTCTTTTGGATGGCCAGGGTAACTGGGGTTCAATTGACGGCGATAATGCCGCAGCGATGCGTTACACTGAAGTCAGGATGCAGAAAATTTCGCAAGAAATCCTTGCTGATCTTGAAAAACGAACAGTTGATTTTGTTCCAAACTTTGATGATTCAACGGTTGAGCCAGTTATTTTACCCAGTCGATTTCCTCAGTTGCTTGTCAATGGAACGTCTGGTATTGCGGTTGGTATGGCGACGTCGATTCCTCCGCACAACTTGAGCGAAGTGATTGATGGTTGTTTAGCAATGCTCGACAATCCAACTATTCCGGAAGAACAGCTTTTTAAGCTAATTCCTGCGCCTGATTTTCCTACGGGTGGTGTGATTTGTGGCCGGTCTGGAATCGTGCAGGCATATCGTACTGGTCGTGGAAATGTGATTGTGCGTGGTGTGATTGCTGCTGAAGAAACCAAAAAAGGCGCAGCGCTTGTGATTACTGAGTTGCCGTATCAGGTTATTAAAGCAGACCTTATTATTAAGATTGCTGACCTGGTAAAAGACAAGGTGATTGAGGGCATCTCCAATATTCGCGATGAATCTGATAAAAAGGGTATGCGCGTTGTTATTGAATTGCGCCGTGGTGAAATTCCAGACGTTGTTATCAATCAGCTTTTCAAGCACACGAATTTGCAGACGTCGATCAGTATTTTGATGCTCGCACTTCTTGATAATCGTCCACTGATCTTCTCGCTTCGGCGCCTGGTTGAAGAGTTTATTACTCACCGTCGGACAATTGTCTATCGACGTACCGAGTATGATCTTGAACGTGCGCGTGATCGTGAGCATATTCTCAATGGTTTTGTGATGGTGCTTAATAATATTGATGAAGTTGTACGGCTGATCAAAACATCGTCGAATGCAGATGAGGCATTGGCGCGGCTTGCTCAAGCATTCCAATTTTCTGAAGTGCAGGGAAAAGCGATTCTTGAAATGCGACTTCAGCGGTTAACGGGTCTTGAGCGGGATAAGATTTTTGCAGAAATTGAACGGCTTCGTGAGTTGATTACGTTCTTAAAGAGCATTTTGGATGATCCTGAAAAACTTCGGGCAGAGATCCGTAAAGAGTTGGTTGAATGCAAAGAGGTCTATGGCGATACGCGGCGTACTCGTATTGAGGGTGCTGCCGATGAGCTTACCGATGCAGATCTGATTCCCGATGACAGTGTGGTCGTGACGTTGACGCGTAAAGGATACATCAAACGTGTTCAACTCGAACTGTATGGCGTTCAGCATCGTGGTGGTAAAGGCAAACAGGGCATGGCGGCTCTCGACGAAGCAGACGATGTTGTTCAGGATATCTTTGCAACACGTAACCATGATGAACTGATGTTCTTCACTAATCTTGGTCGTATCTATACAAAGCGTGTTTTTGAAATCCCTGAAGCATCTCGTATTGCAAAAGGGCGTGCGATTGTTAATATTCTGCCGTTGCAGCAGGGTGAACAGGTCGTTAAGCTACTCTGTGTTCGTGATTTTGAAAGTAAATTTTTAGTACTCGTGACAAAGCTTGGTGTTATTAAGCGTACGGCTGCATCTGAGTTTAGCGCAGTACGGAGCACCGGAATTCGTGCGGTCTCGTTGCGTGATGGTGATGAACTAGCCTTCTGTAATTTAAGTTCTGGAAAAGATTCGATTGTGCTTGCTACGCAAAAGGGACAGGGTATCCGATTTGATGAAGCAGAAGTTCGGTCTATGGGACGACAAGCTGCGGGTGTCCGTGGTATTAAGCTCCGTGAAGGTGATATTGTTATTGGTATGGAAGTTGTTTCAGATCAAGGCGATCTCCTGTTTGCAACTGAGCGAGGCTATGGTAAACGGGTGAGCTTTGCTGATTTTCGTATTGCGCATCGTGGTGGATTGGGTGTACGTACAATTCCTGCAACAGCTCGTAACGGAAAAGTTATTGGGCTTGCGATTGTTGATGATACGTCAAGTCTTTTAATGATTGACGCAGCAGGAAAAATTATTCGTCTTCTTCCAAAAGAGATTCGTACTATGGGGCGTCAAGCCGCCGGTGTTCGTCTTATTCGTCTTTCGCCTGAGCAAAAACTGATGGGAATTTCTGTGGTTGACGGTGTTGAAGAAAGTGCAGGCGATGAGGTGGTAACGCCAGATCGTGGACAAAATGAACCTGTAAAAGGTGCATAAACACGTATGAACCGGACGCTGTTACATCTTTCTCTGATTCCTGGCATTGGTCCGGCAACGGTTGCGCGACTTTGCGAAGTGGTGAGTACAGAAAAACTGGATGATCTCTATCTCTGGTCAGCGAGCGATTTTGTTGCTCGCGCTCACCTTTCGCTTGCAGTGGCTGAGGTTGTTGTTAAAGGGCTCCGTGAGCGGGCGCTTTTGGAACAGGAGCTTGAGTTTATTGCCAAGCATGATGTTCTGTGCTGTACGCTTGCGGATGAAGCGTATCCTGAGCTTTTAAAGCAGATTCATTATCCGCCTATTGTTCTCTATTGGTGGGGCATTGAGCTCTCTCAATTTTCATCGTCGGTTGCTCTTGTTGGCTCTCGCGCTGCGCAGGGGTATGCACGGCAGGTGATTGATGTATTGGTGCCTGACCTTGTGCAGGCGGGGTGGAGTGTGGTGAGTGGTGGCGCGCTTGGCGCTGACACGCTTGCACATACCGCAACGCTTGATGCAGGAGGAAAAACAGCGGCGGTGATTGGCTCGGGGCTTTTGTACCCGTATCCTGCGTCGAACAAACGACTTTTTATGCGTATGCGAGAAATGGGTGGGGCGGTAATTAGTCCTTTCCCCTTAACGATGCAGGCGATGCCGGGGAATTTTCCGGCCCGCAATCGAATTATTGCAGGGCTTTGTAAAGCGACAGTGGTAGTACAGGCTGCAGAAAAGAGTGGCGCCTTAATAACCGCATTCTTTGCGCTTGAACAAGGACGTGAAGTTGGTGCGGTGCCTGGTGCGATTACCGATCCGTTGAGCGCTGGTTGTCATGCTCTTTTAAGGGATGGGGCATTCTTAGTTTCATCAGCACGTGATATTTTGCGTGCATGTGGCGAGGGAGAAGAGCTTTCTGAAAAGAGGGACGAAAAATCGGGCGAAGCGCAGGGAGCGCTGGTGTTTGGTGACGAGCTTGAGCGGATATGTGCCGAACCGCAGAGCTTTGATGATCTTCTTGAGCAGCTCGGCTGTTCTTTTCAGGAGCTTCAGGAGCGTCTTTTTAATCTTCAGTTGCAAGGGCGTTTGACGCAAGATTTTATGGGGCGGTGGCAACGACGTTAGTTTTTTTAAAAAAACGTAGCTGCGTGATTGAGTCGCGTGCTAATCTGATGGCGTGAGCGTAAATACCGCTCGCCCTGAGGAGGCCTATCAGCCTCCCCGCTCATCCCGATGGTTCGATACATTTTTGCTTACGCAAAAACACTCACCATGAGCGGTTGTATTGAGGGAGAAGGGGTTTTACGAGCGGTGCCGCAAAAAAGAGAGGGCCTTTTGCATGAAGAAAAAACTTTATTTACTTGATACCAACGTCTTAATTCATGATGCACGTGCATTATTTGCCTTTAAAGGCGCATGGATAGGTATAGCAATGCCGGTTCTTGAAGAATTAGACAAATTTAAAACCGAAACATCGGCGCGTGGACGGAATGCGCGAGAGGCGATTAGAACGCTCGACAAGCTCCGTGAGCGGGGTTCTTTATCAGAAGGCGTAGTGCTTGAAGATGGTGCAACAATCCAGATTCTTTTAGCGCCAGCAGATATGGCTGAATTTGGACTCGATCTGAGTGAGAACGATAATAAGATTCTTTCTATTGCCTTGAGCATGCGAAAGAAGCATGACCTTGAAGTTCATTTTATATCAAAAGATCTTAATATGCGGGTGAAGGCCGATGCACTTGGGCTTCTGGCTGAAGACTATCGCCGCGAGCATATTGCTGAAGATGATTTTTATAAAGGCTGGATTTCAGTTCCCGTGCATGCGGGCGAATTGCAGCATGATCAGCCCTCGATTTTACAAGCTGTCTTGAACGATCATCAGCTTTTTTACAATGAATACGTGCAGCTCGTGAGCGAACGCAATCCCGAAAATTATCGTATATTCCGGTACTGTGGCGAAAAAGTCTTTAAGTCGGTGGTTGCTCCGCGGGGTCTCTGGGGGATTGTGCCCCGTAACCCACAGCAGTATATGGCTTTTGATCTCCTTTTTAATGACGATATTCAATTGGTGGCACTTTTTGGTCCTGCCGGGACAGGGAAAACGTTCTTGGTTTTGGTGTCGGCGCTCCATAAGCTTTTGATTGAACATGCGTATAAGAAGATATTAGTTGCCCGTCCTGTTGAACCATTAGGTCGTGATATTGGGTATTTGCCGGGCGATATGCAAGAAAAACTTTATTCGTGGATGCAGCCGGTGCGCGATAACTGGGAGTTTATTGCAAGCAGAGCACACTCAAGCTCTGAGCGCGGTGTACATGAAGGAGCTTTTGATGCAAAAGACGGTGAACGAAAAGTCCGCCGAGGCAAAGGTAAAGGGGGAAAAGATGGTGCGCATGGTTTTCCAACAATTGAAGAACTGATGCGAGAAGATCGCTTGAGCCTTGAAGCAATTACTTACATGCGTGGTCGTTCTATCCCAAAGCAGTATATTTTGATTGATGAGGTGCAAAATTTGACACCGCATGAAGTCAAAACATTAGTAACGCGCGTTGGCGAAGGCTCAAAAATTGTCTTGGCCGGTGACCCGTATCAGATCGATTCACCCTACCTTGATTTTGCCAGTAACGGTCTTGTCGTGACAAATGAACGATTTAAAGGACAGCGCATTTTTGGTTCTGTGTTCCTCGAAAAAAGTGAACGAAGCGAGCTGAGTGACCTCGCCGCTCAATTACTCTAAACGTAGGCGTCAAAACTCTTTATTGCAACTAGGATTAGTGTGGTCAATGCCGCTTGCCAGAAGTGATTTAAACAGGATAAACTAAGAATAAGGGGATGCAGAATAGAGGTTAAAGTTATCAATTTTTTAAACGTAAGGAGTCAACGATGTCATCGCTTATGATGGTTCTTCTCGGGTTGCTTGGATTTGTGGTGGTTATTGGCATCTGGTTTATGCAGGGTTACAATGCGCTTGTGCGTGTAAAAGCATTGCTTGATGAAGCATGGAGTGGCATTGATGTGCAGCTCAAACGGCGGTATGATTTGATTCCGAATCTGGTTGCGGTTGTAAAGCAGTATAGTATTCACGAAAAAGAGGTGCTCGAAAACATTGCGCGTATGCGTTCACTTTCGATGCAGGCGACTGATGTTGCGCAAAAAGCGCAAGCAGAAGGCCAACTTACTTCGGCGCTTAAAACGCTTTTTGCGGTTGCTGAAAATTATCCACAGCTTAAGGCGAATGAAAACTTTATGTCATTGCAAACAGATCTTGGGGCTTTAGAGCAAGATTTACAGCTTGCACGCCGCTACTACAATGGTGCTGCACGTAACTTTAATGTGTTGGTGAACATGTTCCCATCGCGTATTATTGCGGGTATCACGGGTTTTGTTGCTGCCAAATATTTTGAGCTTGATTCTGCTGAAGAACGGAATGCGCCTCGTATCCAATTTTAATTAAAGCCATTGTTGCGAGGTTCTTTCTATGAACGGTCGTTATCTGGCGTTTTGTTGCGCTTTAGCCTCGTCTCTGCTTGGGGCAGGGCCGAGTGAATATATTGCACTTTTTGATGCGACGATACGTATTCAAAATTCTGGTGAGCTTCTTATTACGGAGCGGATTGACTACGTTCTTGGTGATGCGATTTTAAAGCACGGGATTGTGCGTGAGTTTCCTACTGAATATCAGGGGCCGAGTGGTACAAACTACTCGGTCTTATTCTTGGTGAAATCAGTTGTGCGTGATGGTGAGCAAGAGCCCTATAAAATGCTTTCAACACATGGGGGGAAGCTTCTGAGAATGGGGAGCGAAGATCGCTTTTTAACGCCTGGGCGGCATCAGTATGTGATTACCTATTTGACGAGCCGGCAACTTCTTTTTGATGATCCTCGCTGGGACGAGCTTTTTTGGAATGTGACGGGTCTTAAGACAAGATGGCCGATTCTCAAAGCGCGGGCTACTTTTATTCTGCCCGATGCACTTTCTGTAAAACAGATTTCTCTTTCTGGCTATACGGGTCCTTTTGGGGCGCAGGGGAAATCGTATACGTTTTTTGGGACGGGTGAAAAAACACTGGTCGTAGAAACAACGGCAC
Source organism: candidate division TM6 bacterium GW2011_GWE2_42_60 (assembly GCA_000996275.1). Taxonomy (GTDB): domain Bacteria; phylum Babelota; class Babeliae; order Babelales; family Babelaceae; genus UBA12395. The sequence goes on along the minus strand of LCEG01000002.1, from coordinate 131,619 downwards.
CATTGGGTCCATTTGAGGGGCTTTCTGTCTCTCTTACGTGGCAGAAAGGAATTATACAACGGCCATCACGGTTGCAAGAAATCTGGTGGTTTGTGTGTGATAATCCGGGGCTTACGCTTTTTTTCTTTGTCTTTCTTGGATTATTAATTTTTTATATCCTTGTCTGGCGGCGTGTGCGGGCAACGCAGACGGTTGGTCCGGTGATTCCTCTTTTTTATCCGCCAGCGACTATTCTGCCTTCTGGTGGGCGTTATCTTCTTCATATGGGTTATGACTCACGTCAACTTGCAGCAGAACTGGTCTCGCTTGCGGTAAAAGGCTTTATTAAAATTGAGTTTGAACCTGGTTGGCTCAGCAAGGGTACCTATACGATTGTTCGTGTCGCAGAGACTGAAGAATCTGCTCCTCGAGTCCCTACCGAAGAGATTTATAAAGATATGTTGGCGCGGCTTTTTAGTGCGTCAAATACCGTGCAGTTATCGCAGCAGGGGCGTGGGTATGTGGCTGCCGCTGCAGATAGTTTACGTTCGTCTCTCTGGAAACAGTTTAAGCCCTATTTTGATTTTCAGGTACGGTATGGTGTTATCGGTGGAGTTGCGAGTGCGGTAACGACATTGTTGGCGCTGTTACTTGACGGATGGCTTAATCCGTTAGTGCCGATTATGCTTTTTGGGCTTGTTGCGCTTTTTATTTTTCTTTTGCGTTCCTATACGTATGAAGGCTGTAAGCTTCGTGATGAGATTAAGGGTTTTAAGATGTTCTTGTTGGCGGCGGAGACGGAGCGACTTGATATTATTGGGACACCGCCGGTGAGAACGCCTGAGCTCTACGAAACATATCTTCCTTATGCGATCGCGCTTGATGCCGAGCGGCAGTGGACACGGCAATTTGCACCAGTTTTCAAGCATCTTGAAGAAGTGGGGAACCCCTATATGCCGACCTGGTACGCAGGGAGAATTTTGACCTATGCAGCGCTTGATGCTTTTGCGTCCGATTTAAGTTCATTTGCGTCAGATGTTAATATTCCACTTCCAACGTCTAAAACGTCTTCAGGAGGAGGCGGTGGCGGCTTTTCTGGTGGTGGCCGTGGTGGCGGTGGTGTTGACAGCTGGTAAAAAGGTAAGATATTTGCTCGTTATTCACTCTCTATATCTTTATCGATAAAAATAACTTTAATCCGCTCATCCAGAGTGTTTTTTTCGAAGAAAAAAATGTATCTCGCAGAGATAGTTTACCCTGAGCCTGTCGAAGGGAATGGATAAGAGCGGTAAAAAATTAGAGGAGTATATGGAAGGCTTTTACGTCTATGTTCTTCGTTGCGCTGATGGATCTTTTTATGTAGGGCATACTGACAATATTGAAAAAAGAATCGCAGATCATTGCGATGGAAATGGGTGCATTTATACTGCGCGACGGCGCCCCGTAGAACTGATTTTTTCTGATAACTTTCAAACACGCGATGAGGCTTTTGTGGTTGAGCGAAAAATAAAGGGTTGGTCAAGAAAAAAGAAAGAAGCACTTGTCGCAAAAAAATTAAATCAACTCCCAGAGCTTAGTAAAAAGAAGTTTTAAGCTAGTTTGCCGCTCTTATCCATTCCCTTCGACAGGCTCAGGGTAAACTATCTCTGCGAGATACATTTTTTCTTCGAAAAAACACTCTGGATGAGCGGAGTAGGTGAATTTTCTACGTGCTTTTACTTTAGAATTGTTGCCAAAAAAGATGTGAGGTGGCGGGAGTTTTTGTGACTAGGGCATTAATCACTTTCAGTAGACTTAAAGAAGAGCTTTAACTGGAAAAAAATCATCGACCTGATACACTAACGGTGTAGTGTATTGGTACTTTACGTAGAGTGTAGCAACTTCAGTTGTTGCAAGCGCATACGGCCCTTATTATTTAGAGGGAAAAGGATACGTCGATGAAATACGAACTTGAACAGATTAGGCACTCGTCAGCACACCTCTTGGCTCAGGCGATTTCGGAACTCTTTCCGGATACGTTGTTTACCATAGGTCCTGCAACGGATACTGGCTTCTTCTACGATTTTCTTGCATCGACTACTATGAGGGAAGAAGACCTTCCCGCCCTTGAGCAGCGTATGCGTGAAATTGTACAGCGTGATCTACCAATTACTTTTAAAACAGTTTCAAAAGATGAAGCGCGCAGACTTTTTAAAAACAATCCGTTTAAATTAGAGCTTATTGAGCAGATTCCTGATGAGGTAGTCGGCATTGCCACCCAGGGTGATTTTGCAGATCTCTGTCGTGGTGGGCATGTTGCGTCAACGGGTGTTTTAAAAGGGATTAAGTTACTCAATGTTTCGGGCGTTTATTGGCGTGGAGACAAAGACAAACAGCAGCTACAGAGAATTTCTGGTGTTGCGTTTGCAACTGAAAAAGAGCTTGAAGCGTTTTTAAAACAGCGTGAAGAAGCGCTCAAATATGATCATCGCAAGTTGGGGAAAGAGATGGATCTCTTTTCGTTCCAAGCAGAAGGGGTTGGTTTTCCTTTCTTCCATCCTAAGGGGATGATTATTATCAATGAGCTTAAAGAGTTCATGAGAAAGCTTTTACAAGATTATAACTATCAAGAAGTTTCAACACCGATGATGCTTAACGAATCGCTCTGGAAGCGTTCTGGGCATGCTTCGTACTACCGCGAAAATATGTATTTTTCAACGATTGATGAAACGGTGCATGCGATTAAACCGATGAGTTGTCCCGGGGCATTTTTGATTTACAATAATCGTCCACGCTCATACCGTGAGTTGCCAATGCGCCTTTCTGAGTTTGGGCATGTGCATCGGCACGAGCTTTCTGGGGTACTCCATGGGCTGCTTCGTGTACGTGCATTTACGCAAGATGATGCACATATTATGTGTACCGTTGCTCAGATGGAAAGCGAAATTGTTACCGTTTTAAAATTGATTTTTATTACCCTTGCTAAGGTTGGTTTTGAAAATGTTAAAATTGCGGTTGCAACACGTCCTGCCAATGCAATGGGTGATCCTGCTGCTTGGGAACGTGCAACTGAAGTATTGAAATCGGCAATTACTCATTCGGGGCATACCTTCACTATCAAAGAAGGCGAAGGCGCTTTTTACGGACCAAAAATTGAGTTTTGCATTGAAGACTCGATGGGACGTCAATGGCAGTGTGGGACGATCCAGGTTGATTTTGTTCAGCCAGAAAATTTTGATCTTTCTTGTGTTGCGTCGAGTGGCCAGCGAGAGCGGGTTGCGGTTATACATCATGCGATTTTTGGGTCGTTTGAGCGGTTTTTTGCAATTTTGCTTGAGCATTACAAAGGGAAATTGCCTTTCTGGCTTTCACCAATTCAAGCACGTGTTTTGACTATTACTGATGACGAACGCGCTTATGGTGATCAGGTACTTGCTGCGCTTAAACAAGAACGTATTCGTGCAGACAGTGATGTATCGTCAGATCCATTGGCTGGTAAAATTAAATCAGCACAGCTTGAGCGTATTCCATGGATGTTGGTGATTGGCAAGAAAGAAGCTGCTGCAGGAACGGTGACCTTACGTAATGCGGATGGCACGCAGGAGTTCGGGCTTACGGTTGCTGAGCTTATTAAGCGGGCACGCGAACTGACTAAGTAGCAAAGCAGGTCTTGTGACAAAAAAAATATATTCAGCATTAGAACTTTTAGAGTGTATGGGGCGGGTGGTGAAAAACTACCCGCCTCCGCTTTCTGTACAGCTTATAGATGAGTACGGGCGTGATCCCTTTTTAATTTTGATTTCGTGTCTTTTGAGTCTCCGTGCACGTGATACCATGACCTATCCTGTTTTTAAAAAGCTCTGGGAGCGAGCGAAAACGCCGCAGGAGCTTGTTGCGCTCTCGCGTGAAGAGCTCGAAGCTCTTGTGCGGCCGCTCGGTTTTTTTAGACAGAAGGCCCGGGTGTTGCATGCAGTAAGTATTGCGCTTTTGCAGGACCATGAGGGGCTTGTTCCGCAGGGTGAAGCTGAATTGCTTTCGTTGCCGGGTGTTGGTCGTAAAACAATGGCGTTAGTGCGAGCGGAGGCGTTTTTTAAAGCAGAGCTTTGTGTCGATACGCATGTGCATCGTATTGCTAACCATTTAGGGCTTGTTGAGACTAAGACGGTTGAAGAGACGGAGCGTGCGCTTAAAAATATATTCCCACGGGAGCGGTGGGCTGAGGTCAATCGAGTTTTTGTTGTTTGGGGGCAGCAGGTTTGTCGAGTTGGGCGGAAGCGATGCGTCTGTTTTGAGGCGCTTACTTAATAATTACATCTGTGTAGAAATATACTATATCCGCTCGCTCTGACGAGTTTACCCTGAGCCTGTCGGAATGGGAATGAGTAAGAATTTATCACACTCCGCTCACCCTGGGCTTGTCGAAGGGAAGGGAATTGGTAGAGTGGCACATTTACTTACTCCGCTCACCCTGAGCCTGTCGAATGGGTAAGAGCGGTAAAGAGATTTTGTTTACTGATATGTTAAAATAAAAGAGTAAAAAACTGTCGCTGCGCAAATGGTTCTTTTTATGTTGGACACACTGACGACCTTGAAAGAAGAATCGCAGAACATTATTTAGGGCAAGGGTGTCTTTATACAGCGCGTCATTACCCAGTAGAATTTGTTTTTTCTAATAGTTTTCCAACGCGGGACGAAGCTTTTGAGGCTGAACGACAAATCAAAGGCTGGACCAGAAAGAAAAAAGAAGCTCTTATTGCCGGTGACTGGGAGTTACTTGTGGAACTTAGTAGAAATAGGTGTTGAATTTCGGTTTTAGGATTGTGCTCTGTCGAAGGTTATGTACCGCTCTTACCCATTCGACAGGCTCAGGGTGAGCGGAGGGTGATCAATTGACTCTCTAGATAAATGAAATAGCACTTTTTGCGCAGGGCGAGCGGAGGGTGATAAATTCTTATTCATTCCCATTCCGACAGGCTCAGGGTGAGCGGAGGGTGATCAATTGACTCTCTAGATAAATGAAATAACACTTTTTGCGCAGGGCGAGCGGTTTAGAGCAGATAAAATTTCTTTACCACTCTACCTATTCGATACAGCCGCTCACACCGAGTGTTTGCCACAGCAAACGTATCGAGGTGTGAAATTATTGGTCTCGTAAATCTTTCTCCCCAAAAGAAAGGAGGCCCGGGTTTTTACACCCGAGCCTCGTATGCTTGTCTGTCTGTCTAAGATCTGCTTAGAAGGAGAGGCTTCCGCCGAGGTAGATACCCCAGGCGTTCATAGCATTCTTATCTGAACAGCTTGCGAATTCTGCTTCGGCACCAGCGTATACAGCTGGTTTCCAATCACAGTCTTCCCATGCGTAGTCAAGGTGACCAAAGATCTTGTGTGTTACATAGCCGTTCATTGCACCTGAACAGAGATCAATGTCAGAGTCTGTAAGGAGCTTAGGTGCTGAAGTAATACCTGAAACAACGCCATAAGGTGCGACAGCGGTTATTGCAAGCGCAGGATTTGCTGTTGCTGATTCTTCAACCTTCATGATAGTAGGAACTGGAGCAGCGGCAATTGTGACTGTGTTGAGTGGGTTGACATACACAAAACCAGCGGCAATAGCGTTTGATGTATCGAGAGTGATTGCGTTGTCAACTTGACCGCACTTGTATGCAGTTGCAGCACTTTGTGTTGCATTGATACGATGGTAGGTCGCTGTTACGTCTGCATTAAGCACTTGGAAGGCGCCTCTGTCTGTACCCATTAATGATGGATTTGCGGCTGTTGTTGAATAACCTTCAGCATCAACTGGTGCGCAACCCTTTATCCCAACAACTTTAGTGCTTTGTGTGAAGCAGCTATTGCAGCAATCGCCACAGCAGTTGTTGCAGATTTTTTCTTTTGAACGACCGAAGATGTTATAACCTAAGCCAGCAGCAAAGCCACAGCTGTTGCGGTAGATGAACTCGAGCAAGCCTTCGCCTTTGACATCAACGCGTACTTTTGGTTTGCGTGTTGTCCAGTCGATTGCAGCATAGAGTTTGTCGTTGTAGGTCAAATCTGTTTTGGATTTGAATTCCTTCAAGAGCATGTAACGGCTCATGACACCATTCTTAAGATCGAATGAACGAACTTGTGAACGATCAAAGAGGTGAGTTACATAACCTTGGAGGTAAGCATCAATCATGTGCTCATCATCACAGTTGTAGAGTTGTGCGGCACCAGAAATACCTGCACCAAGTTGCCAGTGGTAATCACCAACTACAGGGTAGAAGACTGATTGTGCATGTGTATCACAGCCCATATCGGTGCCTGTTGGGGCAACGACTTTGGCGTAGATACCGAGGTGATAGTCTGGGCACTCATAGAAGTTATAACCGAGATCGAAGTAGATGCCAGCAAGCTTGGTTGTATCACAGCAGCAGCCGAAGAATTTACCATATTTCATGGCAGTCTTTTGGCCAATTGCTTCACCGTTCAAGGCTTTTTGAATAGTCGTGAGTGGGGTGAGGGCACCTTTTGCAACGGTGTCCATGTAACCAGCAGGAATTGGTGTGGTTTTCAACGTTGTTGAAGGAGTTGTTGCTGGTGTCGTTGTTGTGGTTGTGCAGCAGCTATTACAGCTGTTGCAGCTGTTACAGTCGTTGCAGCTATTGCAACAATCGCCACATCCGCCTTGTAGATTCCATTTGGAATGGGCCAAGGGGAAGTTAAGCTGCATGTAGAGACCTTCGCACAACTCATCCATGCCAACATAGAGACGGAAGTCTACAATGTGGTTTTGAATGCGTGGGCAGAAGGAGATTGAGAAATTCTCGTCAGTTGCAAGTCCAAAATAGTCAGCTAATAATGCATTAGCAGCTACTGTTGGGGTTGTTCCTTGACGGGTTGAATTTTGGCTACCGACCAAATTGAGTGTGCTTGTTCCAAAGAGGCTTTGTGCAAGACGAGCTTGTTTGAAATTCCGCTCATAACGATACGAAATTCCGAATTCGCCGTAGGTGCAACATTCTTCGTTGTATTTGTAACCCATACGATGTTGGTCGAGAACAAGGTTTGCACCTTGATCACGAACAATAAGAAGGGTTTTTGGACTGTTGCAATCGTTGCAGCAGCCTGTGCCGGTTGTCGTGCTGCCGGATGTTGAACATCCATTAACACCACAATCTGCGAATGCGCCTGCGCTTACTAAACTTAGTAGCGTTACGCACATAAATGAACGCAAGAGGTTCTTCATAAAAAGTACTCCCTGATGAACCTAAAAACGCTTAACCGTTTGCATGGTTAAGCAACAATAGTATGCACTGCATGTAATTTTACACTACCCTTTTTTCTATACTCTCAGACGCCTCCTTTCTCTATAGCTTATATCGAGTTGAACTGATAATCTTTACGTCTGAGGTATAATCTAGTAAAAAGAGTTCAAGAATGCAATCATCTTTTACATTTTTTTATCGATGTAGAAGGGAAAGCGGAAAAAAGCCTGGAAAGATAAGGAAATCTTATATGTGTGACTTGTATCTCCTCATGCAAATATTCCTCGAGTCGCTCCCGATTAGTAGTTCGGGGCACCTTGATTTATTGGGTCTCTCTGTCCCCTGGGCAGTCGACTTTTTTGCTCACGGACCTACTGTTCTGATGCTTATCGTTTACTTTGCACCCACTTTAAGGGAGTTTCTTTTTTCGTCAGCGTGCAAAATGAGCACGTGTTGGTATTTGCTTGTTATGTTGTTTTGTGCTGAGTGCTTTACGCCGCTCTTTTATATTCTCTTCTCTATTATTCTTCCTAGACCGCCCTTATGGTTTGGTTTTTTATGCACCATGCTCCTACTCTTTTCATTGAGATTTTGCCGTGCTTCTTGTTCTGACCGCGTGGGTTTTAAAGAAGCGGGTGCTGTTGGTTTGATGCAGGGTATTGCTCTTTTGCCGGGGGTCTCTCGTCTTGCTTCGACTTATGCGGTGGGGCGGTGGATGGGGTTGAGTGCAACGACGGCGTTTCGGCTTTCGTGTGCACTGCAGATCCCACTTTTTGCAGGAGGCGCGGTGTTGGGCTCTTATGCTCTTTGGCGTAAAAATGAATTGGCTTCCTTTTTAACACCTACGTGCCTGGTGTCGCTACTGCTCGCGAGCGTAGGGGCGTTCTTTCTATTGAAGATCGTTGAAAAGAGTATGGAGCGTGAGTGGCTCTGGCTGCTCGGCTTTTATATGATTATTCCCTTTGTTGCTGCGCTTTTAGTACACTAAGGCCCGATAGTTTGATGTACCTACCGCTTCTCCCTCGATACAACCCTTTGGGTCACTCGGGATGAGCGGAGAAATAAAGTAAGCTCAACCCCGCTCATGGTGAGTGTTTTCCGCAGGAAAATGTATCGAACCATCGGGATGAGCGGTTCGGAGCATAAAAGGGTAGTGAACCCTTGTTTTTTGAGGCGACACCTCGCTAGTCTATACTCTGTATAAAAAGAGAGCGGTTTTCGTGAGGGGGCAGGCAATGGTTCATCGGTCGTTACTCATAAAGCGTTATGTTTTTGGCATAGGGCTCTTTGTTGCGGGCATTTTTTTAGCGCTGTCACTCTGTTCGTTTAACCAACACGACGCCTCTCCTTATTGTCATATTGCTTCGACAAAGCCGGTGTTGATGCACAATATCTGTGGTGTTGTGGGCTCGTATACGTCGGCATTTTTATTTCATAGTTTTGGCAGTGCCGCGTTTTTATTGATTCCATTACTGCTTTTGCTTGGGTGGCTTGTCACGCTTGGAAGCAGATTTTTTTTCGATGGGATGCACTTTGTAGGCCTTGCTTTACTTGCGGCGTTTTGGTCACTCTTTACGGCGCAAGCAGGGGGAGACTTTTGCTGCGTAGGCGAGCCGGGTGGAGCCTGTGGTACGTGGTGTATGCAGACGTTTACTACTTTTTTTGATGCACTGGTTCTTTCGAGCATTACGACTGTTTTGCTCTGCATGGGCGCAGTACTTGTGCTCCGCTTTGCCTGGGCGCATGCGCTCTGTACTGCTGGTCGATGGTGTTGGAGTTGCGCTGGAGGAGCAACCCTTAAAGACGCTATTGTGACACCGATACAAAAGGGCATGCAGTGGAGTAAAAATTTTATAAAAACAAAATGGCAGAGCGGTGTCGCCCGTATACAAAATTGGGTGAGTTGTTGGATTGTTCCGTTAATATCGCGGCTGCCTTTTGGCTCTTTTTTTACCCATCAAACGGAGCAGGCCAAAAATGTACAAGATCTGTCTGAGGATGAGTTGGCGGCTGAAGCTTTATTTGAACGGTTTAGGCAGGAGCGTGGGGTAGAAAATAGTGAGGATGCCTTTGATGAATCGTTTTGGCTTGAAATTCAGAAAGATTTAGGCGCCTGCTTGCCAAAGAATACGGAGTCTGTAGAACAATTGGGGCACGACAAAGAGCCGCTGTTTTCTGTTGCCGAAATGCCGCTAAAAACAGCTCTGGTAAAAGACAGTGATGGCGAAGTGCCTTTTGTTTTGCCTTCTTTGGCGCTTTTGCAACCAAGTAAAGAACCTGTTGCAAATCGTGAACGTGAAAAGACTGCACGAGAACGGTCACTTCAGCTCGAAGAAAAACTACGGCTTTTTGGCATTGAAGGGCGGGTGCTTTCGACGACTATCGGGCCTGTCGTGACACTTTTTGAATATGCGCCTGCGGAGAATGTAAAAATTAGTCGTATTGTGGGTCTCGAAGACGACTTGACGCTTGCGCTTGGAGCCCTCTCCTTGCGGGTTATCGCACCGCTTCCAGGTCGTCAAGCGGTTGGCTTTGAAGTAGCGAATACGGTGCGCGATATGGTAAGTTTTTCCGCGTGTGTTACGAGTAAAGTATTTACGCACGAGACGCGGGCGTTACCATTAATAATTGGGCGCGATACACGGGGTAATGATGTGGTTGCCGATCTTGCGACTCTCCCTCATCTTTTGGTTGCAGGTTCGACCGGATCGGGAAAATCAGTTGCGTTGCATACCATGCTCCTGAGCCTTTTGTATGCGCGTACGCCTGATGAGTTGAAATTGGTACTGGTCGACCCTAAGCGACTTGAGTTTGCGGCATATGCTGATATTCCACATCTTTTGATTCCGGTCGTTACTGATGTACCACAGGTGCCAAAAGTTTTGAGTTGGCTTGCACAGGTCATGGATGAGCGCTACCGGGCATTGGCCAAGGCCGGAGTCCGGAATATAGCAGAATACAGAGCCCTCGCCCTCCATTCCCTCCAAACTGAAAGCATGCCCTCCATACCCTCCATAGTAGTGGTTATTGATGAGCTTGCTGATATTATGATGGTTGCAAAAAAAGAGGTAGAACCGGGCTTAGCGCGACTTGCCCAGATGGCACGTGCCGCTGGAATTCACCTGATTGTTGCAACACAACGCCCTTCGGTTGATGTGCTGACCGGTCTTGTTAAAGTAAATTTTCCCGCACGTATTGCGTTCAAGGTGGCTTCAAAAATCGACTCTCGCACTATTCTTGACCAGACAGGGGCAGAAAAACTTTTGGGTAAAGGTGATCTTCTTTTCTTGCATCCCAAAGGAACTTGTGAGCGTATGCAGGGTGCATTTGTCCATGATGCTGAACTTCACGCGGTTCTTGAATATATTCGCGCACAGCGTTCTCCAGAGTATGAGGTTGTTGATGAGGGGGGCAATGGAGGTAGCGGGGGTAATGGAGGGGATGATGCGGGCGATGCCAACGACCCGCTTTTGGGCGATGTGGAGCGTTTTGTGAAGTCAGTTGACGAAGTCTCTATCTCCCTGATTCAAAGAAAGTTCAGAATAGGGTATAATAGATCTGCAAGACTTATTGATCTTCTTGAGTCCCGTGGCGTCATTCTCCCTGCTTTCGGCGGGAAAATGCGCAAAGTCGTGAAAGATCTATTTCTTTCTTGACAAACTGGCTAAAGAAAGACACTTTTATTTCCAGTATAATTACAAGCAAGTTTTGTTAGTTTTTTCTTTATCCTCAATGGCAGGAACGCGTATGAGACTCGATGAGTTATTTTTTACAACCGTAATCCCAGAAGCTCAGTTTTGTGGCAAGGGAACATGTGCACTAGATCGGTGTGTTGTCGATTCGCGTCTGGTTAAACCGGGGGATCTGTTTATTGCCCGCAAAGGAACGGTTGTTGATGGGCATGCGTTTGTGGCTGATGCGGTTAAGCGTGGTGCGACGGGGCTTATGATTGCGCTCTCTCAAAAAACCTGTCTTGAAACATTGCCAGCTGAATCGCTTGCGCGGGTGCGTGTTGCCTTAGTTCCTGATGTTGAACGGGCGCTTTTTGCTCTCGCCAAGGCGTGGCGTGCTCAATTTACTCTACCGGTTGTTGGCGTGACGGGGTCGATTGGTAAAACAACGACTAAAGAATTGATTGCTGAAATGGTAACCAAGAGTGGCTCGAGTTGCCTTGTTTCGGCCGGAAATTATAATACAATGGTTGGTGCTTCGCTGACGCTTTTAAAGTTACAATCTGAGCATAAATGCGCGGTCCTTGAAATGGGTATTTCGCTTCGTGGTGAAATGGCGCAGCTTGCCGATCTTATTCGCCCTACGTTTGGTGTCATCACCACAATTGCTCATCAGCATATGGATGGATTGGGTGCATTGGCGGAGATTGCGGCAGAAAAACGTGCTATTTTTAAGTATTTCAAGCCAGACAATATTGGTTTTGTTAATGGTGATCAGTCTTTATTGGCGGGTATTTCGTATTCGCATCCCCTGGTGAAATTTGGTCTCAAAATGACGAATCAGATTCAGGCGCGGCGTATTTCCGGCGATGGTGAATCGACCTCTTGTACTCTTAAGTTGTATGGTGATCGCTATCAAGTGACTTTGCCAACACCGCACCGTGGTCGTCTGACGAATGCATTGGCTGCTGCGGCGGTGGCGCATTTTCTTAACGTGCCGCATCAGATCATTAAAGAGGTTCTTGAAGAGGGTGATGCTGTTCCGGGGCGGTTTCAGTCGTTACGGCTTAATGCGGGAAAAGGTATACTCATTAATGATGCGTACAATGCAAATCCAGAGAGTATGCGAGAGGCATTGATGGCTTTTGATCGGCTTGAAGTGCGTGGCACGAAGATTGCTGTTTTAGGAGACATGTTGGGGCTTGGTGCAAATACGGTCTTTTGGCATCGTCAATTGGGCCGCTCTTTGCGTAAAACTTCAACGATACAACGGGCTATTTTTGTTGGTGAAGCGATTCGTGCGATTGAGCAGACGGTTCCTCGTGGGTTACAGTATCAAATTGTTGCTTCGTGGCAGGAGGCTGCAGAGCTTTTGAATCATTCTCTTCCTGACGATGGGGCGATTTTATTAAAAGCGTCTCATGACATTGGTCTTCAAAATATTGCTACGGCATTGGTGCAGCAGTGAGTTATCAACATAAAACGGTTTTGCTTCGTGAAGTTGTCGAGTATTTGGCGCCGAAGCCAGGGGGAGTCTATCTGGACGCAACCTTTGGTGGTGGAGGGCATACGCGTGCTCTTTTGACGCAGGAGCCGAACTGTCGAGTTATTGCCTGTGACTGGGATAAAAATGCGATTGAATTAAATAGCGCTCAGGTGCAAGAAGAATTTCCTGGGCGTATTGAATTTATCTGGGGAAATTTTGCTCAATTACCGCTTTTGATGAAGAAAAATGACGTAAAGCGAGTTGATGGCGTATTGGTTGATTTTGGTACATCGCAATTTCAGATTGCGACAGCGCCAGGATTTTCTTTTTCGGTTGATTTGCCGCTTGATATGAGGATGTCGCCTGCGCACTATACGGTGACGGCGGCGTCGATTGTTAATCAGGCGTCTGAGCAGGAGCTTGCTGAAATTTTTTGGCGGTATGGTGAGGAGCGGCAATCGCGTCGTATTGCGCATGCTATTGTTGAGTTTCGCATGCAAAAACGCATTAAAACAACGGGTGATCTTGTAGCGGCGATTACGAGTGTTTTACACGTAAAGCGCGGCATGATCCACCCTGCAACACGAGTGTTTCAAGCGCTGCGGATTGCGGTGAATCATGAGCTTGAAAATATTGAAACGTTTTTAAAACATCTTCCGCTTGTTCTGGTGCCGGGTGGACGGGTAGTGTGCATTAGTTTTCATTCTCTTGAAGATCGCTTGGTCAAGCACTATTTCCGTGAGCACAAGGAGCAGTTTGAGGAGCTTACGCGTCGGATAGTTATTGCATCACCGGAAGAGCTTGCCGCTAATCCTTCGTCTCGTTCAGCAAAACTGCGTGCAGCAAAGTTAAGATAATTTTGTGAGTGCTGTTGCAAATTCTGTAAAGAGCTTTTGGTCTCGTTCGAGCAGTCTGTTTTCTAGCCGTATTATTTGGTCAGAGAAAGTATCGAATTGATGTGCTGGTAGAGCATAAGTGCTTAACTCTTTTAGAATGCTGAGTTGCTTTTCTAACTCGAGAGATTTGGTTTTTTTTACTACAAAGTCGCTCATAATGTCCCTTGATTGCACGAAGAAATCGACCTGCAAGAGTTCGTCTGTGATTTTATGCCCGAGTGCGGGATAGTGATCGCTTAAAAGTTTGTTGAGGTCGAATTTATTCTTTTTATAAAAGACAGATAGCTCTTTGAACAGTGCGTAGGCAAGATATTTTGATTTATACTTATATAAAGTGTTAAAGTTGACATCTTCAGCTCTTGTAGAAGCTTTCTCAGTAATCTTGTCGATTGTTTCAGCAAGGCTTAGAAATGTTTCAGGTGAAGGGTTATTGTTAAATGCTTTAACTACGCCTTTGTCTAGTTTGTTTTTAAAAACATAGGAGACATCATCGAGTTTAGTTTTGGCTGTTTTTTCAAAGAATAGGGAGTCTTCGTTTTTGAGTTCAGCTGATTGAGTTTCTTGCTGTAGTCCACAGAGTGTTAAAAATAATAAAAATTGCTTTTTCATGAGACGGGTTCCTTTGGATGCGAAAATACTTTTCTGCTTCTTTTTTACAATAAAATGGTGTATAAGCCTTTGTGAAGTGTTTTTAGGAAAGAATTTTTTGATTTTTAACCAATAAATAGTTGACAAGAAAAGTACAAACTCGTAGGATACTACAGGAATTAGTTGAAAGGGACATCATATTCGTGATTTGGTGTTTCCTGGTTTAACAAGACGCAAGCATAGAGGCTACAGATTATGAAAATTACAGAAGTTAAGGTCTATCCAGCTACTGATAGCGGCAGACTTAAAGCGTATGCCACCATTGTTTTCGATGATTGCTTCATTGTTCGTGACCTTAAGATCATCGAAGGACACAAAGGAGTCTTTGTTTCTATGCCTTCGCGTCGCAGAAAAGATGGAACTTTCCGCGATATCGTGCATCCTCTTAATTCAGAGATGCGTTCGACAATCGAAGAGCAAATCACTGCAGAATACCAAAAAGTTGCTGACAGCATTGCTGCAGGTAACTGGACCGGTCCTCGTAGTGATGACGAAGGTTCGCTCGATTAATCTCTGAGCGTTCTTTTTTAAAAGTTGAGGTTGGGGCGTCGCCAAGCGGTAAGGCACCAGGTTTTGGTCCTGGCATTCGGAGGTTCGAATCCTTCCGCCCCAGCCATTTTTTGTGCTCATTTTTCTCTGGAATATATTCATGTTCCCTTTACTTTTAGCCTCGTCTTCTCCTACTCGACAAAAGCTTTTGCGTGATGCAGGGATTCCCTTTATTCAGGTGGCACATTCTTATGAAGAGCCAATAGTTAACGCCCATTTGATTAGTGATCTTGAAGGGTTTACGCTCTCTTTAGCCGCACACAAAGTTGGTGCCATCAATCTTGCTGCTGCCGCGGAATTGTTTTCCGTTGATCGACTTTTTGTTCTTGCTGCCGACACGCTCGTTGCCACGTCCGATAATTTAACCATGGGTAAGCCACGCAGTTATGAAGAAGCGGTTGAGATGTTGAGGGCTCTGAGTTGTAAGCCTGTTTTTGTTGTAACGAGTTATGTGTGTAGAGCGTATGTGCGACGGGTTTCTGGTGATTGGGAGTGTGAACAAGAATCGAGTGCGTCAGTGCGGAGTAGGGTGCTGCTTGATTTGCCAGAGGTATGGATTCCTTGGTATCTTTCGGTTCATAAGGATTTTCTTTTGACGGCGGGCGCTTTGGAGGTTGAAGGCGTTGGTGCACTCTTTGTAAAGAGTATAGAAGGGTGTTATTCTTCTGTGCTTGGGTTGCCTATGAATTCTCTGCGGTCTTCTTTAGAATCAATTGGTTTTTTCAAGCCACTTTTTTAATGGTATTTACCGCTAACGCCATTTTCATTATGAAACTCTTTTATCTTATTATTACATACTTCGATACAAACCGCTCATCCAGAGTGTTTTTCCATTTAAACTTAACCATCACCAAAGGTAGTGGCTTTGATTGCCCCGTAGAACGGGGGCCCTCTCGCTCATGGTGAGCTCGTCGAATCCATAGAGCGACACATAAATAAGCGAATATTTTTATAAGATCATTTACCGCTCTTACCCGTTCGACAAGCTCAGGGTGAGCGGACTTCACAACCATGGATAGTCTAGGGTGAGCGGGGAAAGAGTTGCTAGCTTGTTTGAACCGATAAAAATTCTTTACTATTCTACCCATACAACTTTAGAGATCAGAGTTGAGCATATTTAATGAGAAAGTGACTTTTTGCGCGGCTTCCAGCTTTTGAGTAATTCGCGATAAAAAAGTTCTTTTGGATTTTGTAAGTCATCTTGCTTGAGCGCCCGCTGAGTCCGTTCAGTACTTTTAAGGAGCGTCTCTTTGTCGCAGAGACTTGAATCAATAGCCTCAATTGTCGTGATAATGGAAGCGGGTGTGGCGGTAGAATGTTTATCGTTTTCTTCTAGTTCTGCTGTTTCAAGAAATGCCTCTTCAAGGAGAAGAAAGAATCCGGTGATGCTTTCACGTAGATCGGTCGTCGCATTGAGCACTGAATGCCGGTGTTTTGTGGTGGTGTTGTAGCCATTTTGCTGCGCAGTTTCTACAATTTTTTTGATAGACTCTGGGTCGTTTTTGACGAGCCAATCAATAAGGCGAAGAAGGTCGTATGAGACAATAAGCTGACTTTCATCAAATGGGTATTGATTGTTAATCATGAAGGTCCTTTATTTTATTATTGGTAAGGAGTGGGGTTTGATGAATCTCTTTCTTTGATTTTTTAAGGAGCATAAGGCGTTGCGTGGCGCTTGATAAATCATTTTGAGTATTTTCTTTTTCAGTTTCAATTTCGCGTTGAAGTTTTTTAAACATGCTATTGATCTCTTTTTGGAGACGATCAATGCGTTTTTGTTGTTTGAGAATCATATCAACGCCCGCGAGATTAATCCCTAATTTATGCGTAAGGTAGATGATCTCTTCAAGACGCTCAACATCTTCCTCAGAAAAAAGGCGCGTGTTACCTTCAGACCGTCGGGGGGAGATAAGCCCCTCTCTCTCATAGAGGCGTACGGTCTGCTGGTGAACCGAAAACATTTCGGCAACCGCAGAGATCGAAAAATATCCTTTTTTCTTTTTCATTTTATTCATAGAATATCAGCGCCTCCTTTATTCTTATGCTTTCTTTTAAGTATAGTATAATTTTAACAATAAAGAACTGTTGAGAACCCTTTAATGCAGGTGTACCCGTATGATAATGAAGATACTGTCAAAAAAACTATGTTTGGCTTTAATTTTATTGACTGTAGGCGTCGTAGACTTTCTTCAGGCTGAAGTGGTCAGAGACTATAAGCTATCGCAAAAAGAAGAGCGAATTCAGGGAAAACGGTTTATTCATCGGAAAGAGTCTGATTTGAGTAAATCGTCTGAGGCGTGGGTAATTGATGGAGCGTCTGTCCCCAAGGAACGCTTTGAAGAGAGCTATCTTGAGGCAAAGAAAGAAGAATTGAGAGCGGAGCGCGCGCAAGAGCAGTTGCTGCTTGAACAAGAAGAGCAGTCGAACCTCCGTTTTAGGCGGGCTATTTTGCAAAAATTACTGAGAGCCCAGGTAGAAGAGTGTCGTGCGCAGGTTGCGATTATTGAACGAAATGAGCTTGATGCTTACATGGTCTTTTCTGCAGCCACTATTAAAGATTCTGCAACCTATGTTGAGCTTGTGCAGGAGCGTCTTGGGGAAGCGCTACGGTTGGTGTCTCAAGGGGATGCAGATATAGTTGCCTTACAAAAAGAAGAGCAAGACCTTACTGAATCTTGCTCTCGCCTTAAGGCATTTGTGCGAGCTACTATTGATCGGGCTATTGAGCAGTGTACCGACACCAAGTTGCTCAAAAAATTACTCAATGATGTTGAATAGCGGATTTTATACGTTGAATTTTACGAGGATGATATCGCCATCTTGGACGCTATAATTTTGTCCTTCGGTTCTGATCTTTCCCTGGTCTTTGAGTGCATTGATACTTTTTGTTTCAAAGAGATCTTTGCAATTGTAGATTTCTGAGCAGATGAAACCGCGCTCGAGATCGGAGTGAATTTCTCCCGCTGCTTGGCGTACATTTGTTCCGCGCTTGATAGGCCAGGCGTGTATCTCTTGAGGACCGCAGGTGAAGAAAGTAATGAGGCCGAGATTTTCGTATGTTTTTTCGATAATTGTCTGGAGTCCTGACTGTTTGAGCCCCATCATGCTCATAAATTCGGCAGCCTCTTCTTCGGGCATCTGAGAGAGTTCGTACTCGGCCCGTGCGCAAATAGGAATTACGCGATCTCCGCCGAATTTTGCGACCAGTGTATTGTAATGAGGGTTGTTTTTATAACCGTCATCAGCAATTTCTGCTTCTGCAATATTGGCAATAATCAGATAGTTTTTGGCGCAGATGAGTGGAATCATTTCGACGGTTGTTGCGCGCACGAGGGCCCGAACTTCTTCCCAGTCAGAATTATTGATAGCAATTTTGATTTTTTCAAGCGTGACTTTTTCTTGCTGGAGCTGTTTTTCTTGTACCGGGTTTGATTTATTTATTTTGAGAAGTTGCTCGATTTTTTGCAATCGTTTTTCTATGGAGTCCAGATCTTTGAGCCCAAGTTCAGTAATGATGGTTTCAAAATCTGAAATAGGGTTTATTGCGTCACTTGTGTGGACAATGTTTGAGTCTTCAAAGCAGCGAAGTACATGTAAAATAAGGTCGACTTCGCGAATATGGCTGAGGAATTGATTGCCAAGTCCTTCTCCTTCGGCAGCACCTTTTACAAGGCCGGCAATATCAACAAATTGTGTGGTTGCGGGAATGAGCCGTTGTGAGTTGAAAAGTTTTTGAAGGCGTGGCATGCGTTCGTCAATGACCGGGGTGATTGCTTTATGGGGATCGATGGTGCAGAAGGGATAGTTTTCAGCCGGTACCGATGATTTGGTAAGTGCGTTAAAAAGAGTTGATTTTCCGACATTTGGGAGGCCAACGAGACCAGCGCCAATACTCATGGACGATCTTTCGTTCTTAATTGTTTTTTGCAGTAGGGTGTTTAAAAAGGTGGTCAGACTTTAGTAACAGGGCACAGTTATGTGCATGTTCAAAAGCAAACCACCTTTTTAATTGATACTTATTATCTTCTGATTATTTACTTTTCTTCTGCTTCAGTGTCAATAGGACCCTCTTTGTGTGAGGATGAATCATCTGCGTTGTTTGAAGCGTCCTTTTTCTCTTGTTGCTGGCTATAAAGTACCTCAGCCAATTTTTGTGAAGCTTTCATAAGGTCATCGAAGGCTTGTTGGAGTTTTTCTCCATCTTGGGCGGAATCTTTAAGTGTAGCCTTTGCCTGTTCTATTGCAGCGCTGAGCTTGGTTGCTTCTTCTTCACCAATTTTTTCGCGGTATTCACGAAGGTTTTGTTCTACTTCGAGAATGGCGCCATCGAGACGATTACGTTTTTCGGTCACTTCGCGTTTTTTCTGGTCTTCTGCCGCGTGTTCAGCTGCTTCTTTTACCATACGATCGATCTCTTCTTTAGAAAGTCCACCGCCAGAGGTAATGCTAATCCGCTGCTCTTTACCTGTTCCCTTATCTTTTGCAGAGACATGAACAATACCATTTGCGTCGATGTCAAAAGTAACTTCGACCTGTGGTAGTCCACGGCGTGCTGAAGGGATGCCTTCGAGCCTGAATTGACCGAGTAGTTTGTTGTCGGCAGCCATTTCGCGTTCGCCTTGTACTACTTTGATATCGACGGCAGTCTGGTTGTCTTCTGCAGTGCTAAAGACTTGTGATTTACGCGTTGGAATTGTAGTATTTCGTTCGATGAGCCTGGTCGTTATACCGCCTAATGTTTCGATACCGAGCGAAAGAGGCGTAACATCGAGGAGAAGTACATCGGTAGTTTCTCCCGTGAGGACTGAGCCTTGAATGGCTGCACCCGCCGCAACAACTTCGTCAGGATTTACCGATTTATTTGGTTCTTTGCCAAAAAATTCTTTTACAAGCTCTTGAACCTTGGGAATGCGCGTTGAGCCGCCAACGAGAATTACTTCGTCGATCTGCTGTTTTGTGACTTGTGCATCAGCTACAGCACGCTTGCAAGGCTCTAATAAGCGTCTAAATACGTCTTGGCAGAGTGATTCAAGCTTAGCGCGAGATAGTTTGAGTGTTAGATGCTTAGGTCCAGTTGCATCAGCTGTAATGTAAGGAAGATTAATTTCTGTTTCGAGCATATTTGAGAGCTCGATCTTTGTTTTTTCTGCAGCTTCTTTGAGTCTTTGTAATGCCATGCGATCTTTGCTGAGATCAATGCCTTGTTCTTTTTTAAACTCAGCGATGAGGTAGTCGATAATGATGTGATCGATGTCGTCACCACCGAGGTGGGTGTCTCCATTGGTCGATTTTACTTCAATAACACCATCGTGAATTTCGAGAATTGAGATATCAAAGGTACCGCCGCCAAAGTCAAATACCGCGACTGTGCCATTCTTTTTTTTATCGACGCCATAGGCGAGTGCTGCAGCTGTTGGTTCGTTAATAATACGTTTTACATCGAGCCCTGCAATTCTACCCGCATCTTTTGTGGCCTGTCTTTGTGCATCGTTAAAATAGGCAGGAACAGTAATAACCGCTTCGGTTACTTTTTGACCAAGATAGTCTTCAGCAGATTGTTTGAGAAAAGAAAGTACAGCGGCCGCAATTTCTTGGGGGGTATATTCTTTCCCTTGTGCAACAATACCGACGCCGCCATTGCTCTGTTTTGCAAGACGGTAGGGGATACGTTTTGTTTCGTCAGTCGTATCTTCGTACATGCGGCCGATAAAACGTTTTGCTGAATAAATAGTATTTTCTGGATTGGTGACCGCTTGGCGCTTTGCAACGACACCGACGAGACGCTCCCCTTCTTTGGTGAAGGCAACAATTGAAGGAGTGGTGTTTTGACCTTCTTTATTTGGTATTATTGTTGGCTTTCCACCTTCGACAACGGCAACGACTGAGTTTGTTGTTCCAAGATCGATTCCGATTATTTTTCCCATAGTATTCATCCTGTATATGTCTTTTTAAGATATCGCATTCTGCTCTTACTTATAAAGCAACTTGTCGCTTTTGTCAAATTCTAAACGCAACTAATATGAGTCTACCGCACTCAAATTTCTCCATCTGTTTACTAGCGCCTTCGTGTCCGATAATTATCCCTGGCTCCCTATAGTCTCGTCTTCCCGCCCCTTCGCCTTCCGCTCTGCCGCTGTTTTGACGAGGGGGCTTGGCGGCGTCGGTTTTTTCGACGAGACTTTGTTGTTGAGAAACTTGTTTTCGAAGACTATTAATTATAAAGGAGTATGAGCGATGAAGATAATAAATCTGAGGGAGCTATTTGTATTAGGAGCAGTTTTTTTGTTGGCTGTGATGTTGAGTGGTAGGAGTGATGCGGCAACTTCTTGCCCTGCGGGATCGTTTTTTGACCGTCATATTGCCTTTGTAACAGAGCATGGCGCGGGGCGCCATTTCTATTTTATGTTTATCGGATTTTCTAATGAGCATATAGAGCAATGTCGGATAGATATCGAAAATTGCGGGTCTCTTGAGCCATTAAGACTTCTTTGGCAGGGGCGTCAAAAAGAGCTTCTATCTGACGAGGTGGTTTTGCGGGAATTTTCAATATTGTTGGCGATGGTGTACGAAAACCTTTTAATGACAACGATGGTGCGTGATCAGGCACGCGATCTTCCTTGGTTTAGTTTAATGAGTCTTTATTTTAAATTGAACGCAATTCCGCTTGCAAAACTCTTTGATATTATCGATGAGTGCCTTGAGCGGTATAAGGCGATTTTTGAAGATTATTCGACGCATGATCCACGGCAATCGCTTTCTTACTGGATTGCTGAAAACTGGTGGCTCCCTGCGATGGTTGGTGCAATGATGGTTGTTTCCTTTGTGCGGTGGTATCGTGATCACGTTGCGCATAAATCTAAAGTGCAATAGACGAAAGTATTTTTTTTGCATACAATAAAAAATGTGGGTGAAGGCCTTTATGAGGGTGAGTTTTATACTTATCATAAAGGAGTCGCCTGTGTTTAATTCCCAAGAAAATGTTGTTTATCCCGGTCATGGTGTGGCGAGAATTAGTAGAATAATAGAAAGAAATGTCGGTGGAGTTTTGACAACTTTCTACGAACTTTCGTTTCTTCACAAGGATGTTACTGTTTTGGTCCCGACAGAAAATGCACTCTCTGTTGGGTTGCGCTGCTTATCAACACAAGAGAACGTAGCGCTTGTCTTCTGTACGCTTTCTGGACCTGTTCAACAAGAGCGTCCGGCGGAGTTTTCGGTTAGCAGCTGGAATAAGCGGAATAAATCGTATCAGCTCAAGCTGCGTACGGGAAGCCTTCAGGAACTTTCTGAAATTTATCGTGATTTACGTGCGATTGAGGTTCGCAAGCCACTCTCTTTTGGAGAGAAGAACTTGCTTCAACAAGCGGAATCGCTTTTGGTTGAAGAGATTTCTTTGATACAGAATAAAAATCAAGACTTAGTTGTTGAACAGCTTCGTTGTACATGTCGACAAAACAAGAATATGCAAGGAGAGCGTTAGCTTGCCCGCGCGCTATTAGATGTAATGAATACTTATAATAATAAGAAGACATTTATTATTCTTTCGGGGCCTACGGCGGTTGGAAAAACTGCTGCAACTGAACGGTTTTCCCAAAAACTACCCGTTGAAGTTGTTAATGCTGACGTAGGCCAATTTTATGCACCGCTTTCAATTGGAACTGCAAAGCCTGGCTTGTCGGCACAGTCATCCACGCAGTCATCGGTGCTCCATCACGGGTTTGATCTTTTTACAGAGCCTGTTGATTTTTCGGCACTTGCTTATCGGGCTTATATCGAAAAAACTATTCATGAGGTCTGGTCGCGCGGCAACATCCCCCTTATTACGGGCGGGTCGCTCTTTTATCTCTGGTCGCTTTTCTTCGTGCCGGGAGGAGCGGTCGACGAAGATTTTGAGGGAGCGTGCAGTGAAAAAGAGAGCCATAGCTCTCTTGACTTTGACCGTGAAGCTGCTTGGCAATTGCTACTTGAAAAAGACCCGCTGAGAGCTCGTGATCTTGAAAAAACAAAAGACCCTTATCGACTTCGCCGTGCGCTTGACCTTCTTGCAGAAGGGAAGATGCCTTCTGCTCGTGCGCCACTCTATACTCCGATAGAGGGGAGTCCTTATTTTATTTTTTTAACTCGTGAGCGAAGCGAACTGTATGAGCGTATCAATCAGCGTGTTTTTGAAATGATGGCACAAGGGTGGCTACGCGAAGTTGAGGGTTTGCCTCTTGCATGGCGCACATTCCTCGAGAAAAAGAAACTCCTTGGGTATGGAGAAATTTTGCGTTACTTGTCGTGCGATGAAGAGGGGAGAGATTATGATCTTTTACTTGAATGTATCCAACAAAAAACCCGGCAATATGCAAAGCGACAGCTCACTTTTTGGCGTAAATTCGCTCGCTCTTTGGAACGAGAGATGGGGGCGCTTGCAAAGACTTCTATATGTGAGGCAAACTTGACATTGTCGACTCTTGATTTATATATAGAACAGGTTATGGGCAATCTCAATAGGTGAATGGTAATGAACGAACAAGAGAATAAAAAGAATGGGGTCGTGCTTTCTGAGCGTGAACTTTCCCAGGTTGTGGTGGTTCTCCTTTTGGGGGCGCTTTTCATTTTTTTGGCAGGATATTTTATTGGTAAGAAACGCATGTGCGAAGAGCTTTCACTTGGAGATGAAGTTCGATTTGCTGACAAAATACAACATGCTCTCACAAATCTAGCAAATCGGACAAGCGAATTTTCTGAAGAAGCTCCTGAGTCCGAATCTGAAGTCGAAGATGATTCTTCTGATGAGCGTGATGAAAGTGAAATAAGTACAACCGAAAAAGAGCCTGAAAAGACTAAAGAGCTTGTGGGTAAAGCATATGCGCAGCTTTGCGGTTTTAGTACCGAGAGCACGGCGAAAGCATATGTTGCAAGACTCAAAAAGCGTGGTATAGCCTCACATGTTGCTGAGCGCACAAGTCGAACAGCGCGAGGCAAAAAAGTTATCTGGTATCAGGTATTAACGGAAACAATGGATCGTGCTGAGTTGAGCAAGCTGGTGCAAAGCATCAAGCAGCGCGATAAATTAGCAAGTGTTACAATAGTTGCTGTATCAGAGTAGTTCTCTGATCTTCGGCACAAGGAAAAGTTGAGGGTGTTATAATGATTTCTCTAATGCGAAATTCTATGGGGAAGCGAGTCTATAAAGCAGTTTTATGGATAACGCTCCTTTCTCTAGCAGGGACTACGCTTCTCTCTATGCTTTTGGGAAGACTGGGTGGTGGCCGTTCTGGGGTTGTCGTAACGGTTAATGGTCGTCCGATCACCGCCCGATCGCTTGAACTTAAAAAAGCAGAACTCACCAGCGAAATTCGTGAGCTGCACGCTCGCCTTGGCGGCTATGCCGACTCCATTTTGGAGATGCAGGGGCTTTCTGGTAAGCCACAAGACATTGCACTTAGAGCTTTGATACAAAAAGAATTACTTGCTGAAGTTGCATTTAAAAGCGGTCTTCGGCATATGTCGCCTCTCTATGTAAGTGAGCGGATGGGCGATTCCTCGTTTGTCGTGCGCACCATGCCTGAGATCATTCCTCTCCATCTTTTTAAAGGAGGACGGCTTGATGGGCAGGCTCTACAAAAGCATCTCCGACATAGCGGAATATCGATGTCAGACTTTGAGCATCAAGTTGAAGAAGTTGTTGCTCTTACTGTATTACAATCAATTCTGCCAAGCTTTGTCTATTCGCCACGCAATGAGCAACGCACAGGCCAACGAGAGCTCAAGGCACAGCGATCATATTCGATCATAAAATTGCCACTCTCTACGTTTATTGCGAGAGAAAGCAAGAAGCCTCTTTCTGAAGGTGAGCTTAAAGCTTTCTACGATAAAGAGAATGGAGCAACTAAGCGTTATTGGAGTGAAGATAAGCGTTCGGGAACAGCCTGGACCTTTACTTCCGATTCGTATGGTATGACCGCAAGCGAAGTTGAAATTCGCCGCTATTATACTCAACATCTTAAAGAATTTGATAAAAAACCGTTTGAAGAGGTAAAAGCAAAAGTTGAGCGCGCTGTTGTCCTTGGTAAATTCAAGCAGCGGTTTGCTATTGAATCAAAGCAGATTCAAGGCAGCCGTGTTGAAGACTTTGTTTCAAAACATGGTGGCGTGATGCGGCAACTTCCCTTAATGTCACAAAAAGCGCTTGCCTCGAAAAAAGATAATCAAGCAGAGAGCCTTTTATTTGAAATAATGCGCCCCGGGCAGACTCGTGCCGCAACGAGCGAGAAAGGGGCTTTACTGGTCCGCCTCGACACATTCGAAGCCGGGGCAGCGCTTCCTTTTGAACAGGTCAAAGATCGCGTAAAATCCGATCTTATTGAAGAAAAGGCACTCCGTGCAATGAGCGATGAACTTAAACGGCTGACCGTCCTCTCGACTTCTGGCTCATTTGATGCGGCTATAAAGTCTTATGAAGGAGTAGCTATTAAGAAATATAGTGACCTTTCTCCTCAGAGTGAACAATGGCCTGTTCTCGAAAAAGAGGGACTTCCTGTTGCTCGCATGAAGAAGATGATACATCCTCACTATGCATTTTCTTATATGACCAAAGAGCAGGGTGTTATCGTTGTTTTGGATAAGCTAGAAATGATGAGTGGCGCACCAGAGAAAACTGAACAAGCAATAGTGCAATCTGAGTTAGATTTACAACTCTTTTCTGCAGGATTTATTGCTTCTCTCAACAATTCTGCTACAATTAAACATTATGAGAAATCACAACGTCCGGAACCAGTTTATTACGAAGAGTAAAACGTGACAGAAAAGCAGAAGCAAACTGTATCAGGTGATCGTCGTCAAGCACTAGATGCTGTTTTTGCACAAATTGATAAGCAGTATGGTAAAGGCTCTATAATGCTTTTGGGACAGACGCCTTCTGTCTCGTTTGATGCCATTTCGACAGGGTCGATATTAATTGATACCGCTATTGGTATCGGTGGGCTACCTCGTGGACGTGTTATAGAAATATACGGTCCCGAAGCATCCGGTAAAACAACACTTGCTTTGCAAGTTGTTGCCGAAGCACAAAAGAAGGGTGGAACGTGCGCATTTATCGATGCTGAGCACGCTCTCGACCCTCTTTATGCAGGTTCAATTGGAATTGATATTGATTCATTGATTATTTCGCAACCCGATTATGGAGAGCAGGCGCTTGAAATTGCAGAAATGCTAATTCGCTCTGCAGCTATTGACGTGGTTGTTATCGATTCAGTGGCAGCTCTTGTTCCCAAGACAGAACTTGATGGTGATATGGGTGATCAGCATGTCGGTCTTCAGGCGCGTCTTATGTCGCAAGCATTAAGAAAACTAACGCCTGTTGTACATAAATCAAAGACTGTGCTCATTTTTATCAACCAAGTTCGACAAAATATTAGTGCGATGGCATTTGCGCCTAAAGAGACAACAACAGGTGGGAAAGCCCTTAAGTTCTATTCGTCACTCCGTATAGAAGTGCGTCGAATTGAGTCTATCAAGGATAAAGAAGGTGTGGACCGCGGTAATCGCGTACAAGTTAAAATTGCTAAAAACAAAATGGCTCCACCTTTCAAGGTTGTAGTAGTTGATTTGATTTTTGGAAAAGGCATTAGTAAAGAGTATGATCTTCTCGATGCAGCGTTGCGGAACAAGGTTGTTCAGCAGTCCGGTGCATGGTTCTCGTGCGGGACTGAAAAGCTTGCTCAAGGACGAGAAGCGGCAGCGACCGCTTTAAGAGAGCAGCCAGCTTTGGCAGAGAAAATCAGAAAAGCAGTACTCGATGCTTTGTCTTTGGGGGAATCAAAAGTTGAAAGTAAAGGTTCAGAATGATAGGACGGCAGAAAAAGGATGTTCCTTTATCAAACGAAAAAATTAAGTTTGATAAAGTTCAGCTCATTACGGAAAATGGTGAAAATCGCGGCGTGATATCGCGGCGCGATGCTCTCACTGCAGCACAAGAAGCTCGGTTAGACCTTGTTATCATTTCTGAACAAGGTGCTGAAGGCGTTCCTGTTGCAAAGCTTGTCGATTTAGGCAAGCTTCAGTATGAGCGTAAAAAGCAGACAACTGAGGCTAAGAAAAAGCAGCACGTTGTGCAGGTTAAAGAGCTTAAGTTCCGTCCTAAAATCGCTGAGCATGATCTTCTTACCAAGGCAAATCAGGCTGTGCGCTTCCTTCTCGAAGGAAAACATGTCAAGGTGACGCTTGTCTTTCGTGGTCGCGAAGCGGCTATGAGAGAAGAGCAGGGAGGACTCCTCTTTGAACGATTCCTCAAGGCTTTGTCGGCAGCTGATTTTGGTGGGAAAACAGTGGCAGTAGAGAGTGAATCAAAGGCGGATAGTCTCTGGTCAAGAATCTATTTATTAAAGAAATAAGGCGATAAAATGGCAAATAAAGCAAAAACGCACTCAGGTGCACGTAAAAGATTCACGCTTTTAAAAAGTGGCCTCATTAAATGTTCCCGTTCGGGAAGACGTCACTTAATGACCGATAAGACTGCAAAGCGTAAGCGGCAGTTGCGCGGTGGTGGATACGTTCAAAAATGTGATGCAGTGCATCTTATCTCAATTTTATAAGTAATTAAAGTATAGAGGATAATCGACATGACTAGAGTAAAGCGTGGTGTAGTCACCAAAAAGCGCCATAAGCGACTTCTGAATAAGACTGAAGGGTTCTGGGGGCAAAGGAAGAATGTTTTTAGAAGAGCAAAAGAAACGCTTCTTCGTGCAATGGCATTTGCTTTTGTTGGGCGTAAGCTTAAAAAACGTGACATGCGTGCTCTTTTTATCAACAGAATTTCTGCTGCAGCAGAAAAATGTGGAACAACCTATAGTGTCTTGATACACCAGTTTAAACAAGCGAATATTCAATTAAACCGCAAAATGCTCAGCCAAATTGCGATTCTTGATTTTCCTGCGTTTGAGCATTTGGTACGTGTTTCAAAAAAGTAACACAGTTCTTGACAGATAGAGTCGCTTCTTACTAAAATCAACCTCGTTGTTATGATGGCAAAAGGTTGATAAAAAGAAGAGGCGCCGATGGAAGTTCTACGAATTCTTGAAGAAAAAATTGCTAAACTTGTGCAGAGCAAAAAACAGGATCTTGAGTTTATCGAGCAGCTTAAACAAGAGCGGATAGTTTTGTTAGAAGAAAATACCCGCTTGTCTGGTGAAGTTGCTCGTCTTGAAGAGACAGTTTTAATGTCGACAAAAAATAGCAAAGAGCTTGATGAAGAGCGCGAAATGGCTAAAATGGCCGTCGACGAACTTATTCACAACATAGACTCGTTGCTGGAGAAAGAGTTGCAGCCATGAAGCAAGAAGTGGAGCACTATTCTGTAACGATTTGTGGTGAAGTATATTCTCTCATAAGCGATGAAGGAAGTGGCACGGTTGGTGAACTTGCATCACATGTTGATTCGTTGATGAAGCAGGTTAGTAACCGGATGAAATCTCCAGACCAAAAAAAGGCCGCCGTAATGGTGGCCTTGATGCTTGCGAGAGAGGTTCGTCTACTTGAAAAAACGGTACTTCAGAATTATCAAAAGAGTGAATATCTTATTGATTTGATCGATCGTGAGATAAGCGCGCTTTAAGTTATTGGTTTCTTGTTCAAGAAGACGTTGTTCTTCCTACTGAGTCTTTACAATGTGATCGGGGGAGCAATGACTTTTTTAATTTTAGTGGCGGGGGGCGCGGCTTGTATTGTCGGCCTTACCCTCATGGTGGTAGCAGTTGGCAAGACTGCAAAAGCGCAGGGTATTGCTCGCTCTATTGAGCTCGAGCGCGCTGCGGCTCAAAAAGAAATAGCTGCCGAAAAGCGTGAGGCTTCTTTCCAGTTGAAAGAAGAGGTTCACAAGCGGCGTATTGAATTTAAAAATGAACTTAAACGCGAACAGGCCGAATTTGAGCGCGTTCAATCAAAGTTGACCGCACAAAAAGAAGCTTTTGATGAAAAAGAGCGATGGATTAATTCTACCAAAATGGAACTCCAGCAGAAAGAGCGGGAACTTTCCCGTCTGTCTGACCAATTGCGAATTAATCAGGAGCGTGTAAAGGTTCTGCAGACCGATCTTACGAGTCGCTTAGAAAAACTGGCGTATATGACGCAAGAAGAGGCCCGACGGGTTCTTTTTGAAACGCTCGAAGCAGAAGTAAAACATTCCCACGAAAAATGGTTACAAAAAGCGGAAGAAGAAGCGCGCTTAACGGCACGCGAGCGTTCGCTTCATATCATTGTTGATGCAATGCAGCGGTATTCATCTGATTATGTTTCGAGCAATACCATCTGTATTGTGACGCTTCCTAACGATGATATGAAAGGCCGTATTATCGGAAAAGAGGGGCGCAATATCAAGGTGCTCGAAATGACCACAGGTGTCGATATCATTATTGATGATACGCCTGAGATTATTACTATTTCTGGCTTCAATCCAGTTCGACGTGAAATCGCTCGTCGCACACTCGAAAAATTGGTAACTGATGGACGGATCAATCCAACACGTATTGAAGAGACTGTTGCGGATATGGAGCGTGAAGTCGATGAGATTATTCAGAGTAAAGGGAAAGATGCGGTAGCGCGTCTTAATCTCCATAATGTTGCACAAGAGATTATTATGCTTTTGGGACAGCTGCATTTTAGAACTTCATTTTCTCAAGATGTTCTTGCACATAGTATTGAAGTGGCGACCATGGCGCGAATGCTTGCTGAAGAGCTTGGATTTCCACGGCCTGACCTTGCTGCACGTGCTGGACTTTTGCATGATATTGGGAAGGCTGTATCCTCAGACCATGAGGGGCCACACGCTCAGATTGGTGCTGAAGTAGCTCGTCGTTGTGGAGAAGATCCTATAGTGGTGAATGCTATTGCGGCACACCATGAAGAAGTTGCTTTTAAAACGTTGTACGATCCACTTATTCTTATTGCAGATACTCTCTCTGCAGCTCGTCCAGGGGCTCGTCGCGAGACACTGGCGGTTTATATTAAGCGTCTTGAAAAGCTAGAGGCAATTGCCGGCGAATTTCCTGGCGTTAAACGTGCCTATGCATTGCAGGCAGGGCGTGAAATTCGTATCATTGTAGAAGAAGATATTCTTAATGACCAAGAGACATCGATTCTTGCATTGAATGTTGCTAAAAAAGTAGAAAGCGAATTAACTTTTCCTGGGCAAATTAAGGTAAATGTTATTCGGGAAAAGCGTGCTGTTGAGTATGCAAAATAAGGGAGTTTTTTGATGAAGAGCATACGCGTTCTCTGTTTTGGTGATTTAATCGGACAAGCTGGGTGTGCTCTTTTTCAGAAGTATGCTCCTCGTTTAAAACGTGAATATGATGTTCAGGCTATTATTGTTAACGGAGAAAATTCGGTAACGAATGGCCGAGGCATTACCTCAAAAATAGTTGCTTCGCTCCGACATTGTGGGGCTGATATGATTACGGGTGGGAATCACAGTTTTCAACAAAAAGATGTGCTTCCTTACCTTAATGAGCATGACGATCTTTTGCGTCCTCTTAATTTTCCAAGTGCTTGTCCAGGCAAGGGAATTGGATTTATCAAATTTGAGGGTTTTAAAATTGGCGTTATCAGTCTGCAGGGACGCGTTTTTATGTCTCAGCATCTTGATTGTCCTTTTAGGGCCCTTGAGTCCGCGCTTGCGTATGTGCGTGCTCAAACGCCATTAGTGATTGTCGATTTTCATGCAGAAGCTTCAGCAGAAAAGATGGGCTTAGGCCATTATTTTGATGGGCAAGTAAGTGCGATTCTTGGAACACACACTCATACGCAGACGGCAGATGCTCGGGTATTGCCGCGCGGAACAGCGTTTATCACTGATCTCGGGATGTCGGGTGCGCTCAATTCGATGATCGGAATGAAAAAAGAACCTATTTTGCACAATCTTTTGACGCAGATGCCGGTAAAATTTGAAGTTGATCTTACGGGGCCGTTTGTCTCCTCTGGTGTACTTCTTGAGCTTGATATGGAGACTGGGTTAGCGATTTCTATTGAGCCCTTTAGAATTATTGATACTGAGATTACGTTTGCTGATAAAGAGCAACCGGAGATGCAGTCGTCACCGCAAACACGAGCGAAAAAGAGCAGTAAAAATGTCCATGACACTCGTTCGTGGGGCGAGTAGTTTTTTTTCAGATTCTTGCGATTTCTGCAAGTTAGTGCGTATGCTCAAAGTGTTGGTTCTGGGCAAGCACTACGGAGAGTAAGTTATGAATAAGAAATATATACTTTTTGCGTTCGCACTTTTTGCCTGCTTTGGAAGCCTCAAAGACATCAACGCTGGTGAAAATCTAACTCGTAATTATGCTGCAATCAATGTAACAGAAGAGTTTATAAACAATAGCATTCAAAATGATGGGAATAAAATAGTAAACCTCACTCTTTCTTATACAAACCTCACTGCTCACGAATTAAATAAAATTATTAGCTTCTGCCCAAGGTTAAGAGAGCTTTATCTTTGGAAGTGCCAGGATATATCTTTTGAAGATGTTGTTAACTGGAGTAAATGCCCAGAACTAGGAGTGCTCGATATTTCTTCTACAATGATTACGAATACTGGCTTAGAGAAAGTTCTGACCGGTTGCTTGAATTTAAAAACCCTCAATCTTTCTGATTGCAAAAACTTGAATTTTGAAGCTATTAAATTGAGTAACTGCACGCAGCTAATCAGTTTAGATCTTTCTTTTACGAAGATTACTATTGAGGGCTTGAAGAATATTCTCACACATTGCCCGAACTTAACAAACCTCGATCTTCAATTCTGTAAAACAACATTGGATGAAAAATATTGCCAGGAATACCTTTCCCTGACTTTGCCCGTGCATTTTCTGCTATTTTTTGAGGCTTTTTGGAGACCCTGAGCTCTGGTTTCTTGCAATTTCTTCAAGTTAGTACGTATGCTCAAAGTGTTGGTTTTGGGCGCATAATTTGTTTGAAAAAAAGTTGAGATGATGGATATGAAAAAACAGATATTTCTTGGCGTGTTGCTCTTATTTTGGTTTGGTGGCTTGAGATCAAGTGAAATTAGGTACGACAAAGATACTATCAAACTTGATCTTAGTGAGCAAAAAGTTACTGACGAGCAATTACAAAAAATTGCAAAAACGTGTCCCAATCTAGAAACACTTAATCTTAATTACGCCACGGGTTTTACCCATCTTGGTGTGCAGGATGTTCTCGATAAATGCATTAATTTGACCTATTTTTCTCTTTGGTACTGTAAGATTGATTTTGAAGAGTTGAATGGATATAAGTTTAAAAATCTGGGAAGTCTCAGTCTTGCTTACTCTACTATTACCGATAAAGGCTTACAAAACATTGTAAAAAACGGTTTAACAGTGTGGAATTTAGACCTAGACACTACTGAGATTCGTGGAGAAGAGGTAGATTGGCGTAAATTGAGTAATCTAGAACATCTTATACTGAGTCACTCCAAGATTACCGATAAAGGCTTAGAAAAAATTTCTACAGCGTGCAAGAATCTTTACTATCTTGAAATCTCCTACACAAATATTACTGACACGGGCGTGCAGCATATTCTTGAAAAGTGTGTCAATTTAACAAAACTTTACTTGTATGGCTGTGAAAACATTGATTTTACAAAACTGAATTGGGGTAAGCTGAACAAGTTTGAAACTCTATATCTTGGTGGCCCAGCAGTTACTGAGGCGGGACTACAAAAGATTCTCGTATGCCCTAGTCTGAAATACCTTAATCTTGAGGGTTGTGAAAATCTACGGAAAGAATGGCAACGTATTTTTGCCTTTCCCTGACTTTGCCCGTGCATTTTCTGCTATTTTTTGAGGCTTTTTGGAGACCCTGAGCTCTGGTTTCTTGCAATTTCTTCAAGTTAGTACGTATACTCAAAGTGTTGGTTTTGGGCGCATAATTTGTTTGAAAAAAAGTGAGATGATGGATATGAAAAAACAGATATTTCTTGGCGTGTTGCTCTTATTTTTGTTTGGTGGCTTGAGATCAAGTGAAATTAGGTACGACAAAGATACTACCGAGCTTAATTTCACTGGAGGAACTGTTACTGACGAGCAATTGCAAAGCATTGCGCAAACGTGTCCCAACCTAGAAACACTTTATATCGATACAGCCATGGGCTTTACTCATCTTGGAGTGCAGTATGTTCTCGATAAATGCACCAAATTAACCGATCTTTTTCTTAGATACTGTACTATTGAGTTTGAAAAACTGAATGGAAATAAGTTTAAAAAGCTAAAAAATCTCGATTTTTCTTATTCTACTATTACCGATCAAGGCTTAGAAAACATTATACAAAATGGTTCAAACCTTTCCTACTTGGGGTTAGATGGGACTGAAATTATTGGAGAAAATGTAACTTGGGGTAACTTTAATAATCTTAAAGACCTTGGACTGAATTCCTCAAAAATTACCAATAAAGCTTTAAAAAATATTTCCGCAGCATGTAATAAATTAGAAAGTCTCGATATCTCCTATAACTTAAATATTACTCGCGAGGGCGTGCAGCATGTTCTTAAAAAGTGTGTCAATTTAATACAACTTAACCTGTCTGGCTGTAAAAAAATTGATTTTGAGAAACTTGATTGGAGCAAGTTTAACGAGCTGGAGAATCTTTACCTTGAAGAAACAAATATTACTGAGCCGGATTTGCAATATATTCTTTTAAGTTGCCCACAGCTCAATGTTCTTTATCTTACGGATTGTAAAAATCTACGAAAAGAATGGCAGCGTATTTTTGACAATAAAGAAGACATTCAAAAGCTGAGAGAGCAGTTCTTTTCAAGATTTTTCTCCGACCTTGCTCGTGTACTTTTTACTCTTATTTTAGGATTTTTTCTAGATTTGCTTGTGATTTTTTTAGGGTGGTACGTATGCTCAAAGTGTTGGTTTTGGGTGCATAATTTGTTTGAAAAAAAGTTGAGATGATGGATATGAAAAAACAGATATTTCTCGTTGTACTGCTCTTGTTTTTGTTTGGCAGCTTGAGATCAAGTGAAATTAGGTACGACAAAGATACTATCAAACTTGATCTTAGTGAGCAAAAAGTTACTGACGAGCAATTACAGAAAATTGTAGACACATGCCACAACCTAGAAAAACTTAATCTCGATTCAGTCGAGGGCTTTACGTATGTCGGTCTGCAGGATGTTCTCGATAAATGCACCAAATTAACCGATCTTTCTCTTTGGGGCTGTAAGATTGAGTTTGAAAATTTGAATGGAAATAAGTTTAAAAATCTTAAATATCTCAGTCTTGCTTACTCTACTATTACCGATAAAGGCTTACAAAACATTGTAAAAAACGGTTTGAACTTGGATTTTCTGTTCCTAACCAGCACTGAAATTACCGGAGAAGGGATAGATTGGCGAATGTTGAGTAAGCTTACATTTCTGGATCTTGGCGAGACCGAGATTACCGATAAATGCTTAGAAAAAATTTCTACAGCGTGCAAAATGTTAGAGGATTTGGAGCTTAGGCAAACAAAAATAACTCAGTTAGGCTTGCTGTCTATCCTTAATACGTGTGTCAATATATCAAAACTTATAGTATCTCGGTGTAAATATATAGATTTTGAAAAACTTGATTGGAGTAAGCTTAATAAGCTAAAGATTCTTTACCTTGCTGGCACAAATATTACGGAGACTGGTTTGCAAAAGATTCTCGTATGCCCTAACCTGACTTACCTTGTCCTTCTATTCTGTGAAAATCTACCTGAAAAATTACAGAAAAAATTTGATGGTGAAGAAGCAATACAAAAGTTGAAAGAGCAGTTTAGTCCTTTCCCTGACTTTGCCCGTGCGTTGTCTGCAGCGAAAGCGTAACTTACCTTTTAGAATAGTAGGTGTTCGATGTCTATAAATAAAAGTCTTCTTCT
The DNA here is from genome assembly GCA_000996275.1 of candidate division TM6 bacterium GW2011_GWE2_42_60. Lineage (GTDB taxonomy): Bacteria > Babelota > Babeliae > Babelales > Babelaceae > UBA12395. Next base: position 97,282 of record LCEG01000002.1, on the reverse strand, counting down.
CGGTATAATTTTACTTTGTAGGTTTGGTATTGCCCAAGGGTCTGAAATGCATTTTACTTTTGGAAATGGTCATTTACAGCTCGCAAGCTATGCGGACAACGAAGATTTAAAAATGGCACTTTCTAAAAATCCAACAACCTTGGACATGTCGTTTCATACGAGAATCAAGTTTGATGATAAAACTTTTGAGTGGGCCAGCAGTCCACAACTTATAGAGCTTCATCTTGAGTCTACTAATATCACAGCTGTTGTATTGAATAAGATTCTTAGTGCTTGTCCCAATTTAAAATGCTTGGATCTTTGGCATTGTACGAAGATCAATTTTGATGATGAAGCCCTTGATTGGACTCAGTGTCCTCAACTTACAAGTCTTGATCTTGAGTCTACTAAAATCACAGTTGCTAAATTGAAGAAGATTCTTAGTGCTTGTCCTGATCTAAAATACTTGAATCTTCTTCATTGTAAAAATCTTGATAAACAATACCAAAACATGTTTTATAAAGACGCAATAGAGCAACTGAGAGAACAGTTTGCTTTTGATCTTCTTTACGATCTTGCCCGTGCGTTGTCTGCAGCGAATTAATCGCCTCCTGTGCTTTCTGAAAATCTTTTTCGCCCGACACCCCTTCTTTGTAGGTTTACCTGAGCAATTGTATGATTGGTAAGAAACTGATCAATAATTAAAAAATCCGTTAAAAGAAAACCTGAGCCGATGTTGACAATACAGACCGTTTTTTTGTTGCGTGCATTGTAAGACTGTTCAAACATACAGCAAGCCGTATTTACCAGGGATAAACAGGCAGGTTAGTATTTTTTTTGTAGGCCCAGAGCGTGATAGCAACGCTATCGCATGTTGGTTTTTGGGTCATCGTGTATTTGAGTTGAAAAGAAGCAGCGTTTTTTATAAGTTCGTCATTCGCCTTGAGAATATTTTCTTTAAATTTTTCAGTGAGTTTCTCATGAAACTCACCATTCACTATTTGTTTATTTGAATGCTTAAGTGCCTCGATACAATAAAGCGTAAAAAGGGAGAGTGGCCGTGCAAGTACCCAGAGCGCGGGCTTATTGTTTTTCCCCTTGGTGGCAACAATAAGTGGAAGCCGCGAACGGGTGAGTTTTACATATTCAATTGGCTCTGCCGAGAAAATTTGGCGTGGCCCTTCGCTACTCGACGATACATAGACAAATGCATTTTCACCACGCATAAAGACAAAACAGCTTCCGTCACTCGAAGCCTCTTTTTGTGATATTGGTGTTGAGGCCCTGCATATAAAGTGTATTTTTTGGGGCTTTTTACTAAGATCGACGCAAAAGAGTGCATAGGGGTTTATGCGATCTTCTGTACTTTTTGTTTCAAAAAAAAGCATATTCCCGGTGCTAGAAAGTGCCATTGAGGAAATGATATTGTCTGTTTCGCAGAAAAATATTTTCTTGGTTGTTGCATTTTGTTTTGCCCAGCCTAGTTTCCATATTTCAAGGTAGTGCTGTAGAAAAACAAGTGCTGCAGTTGTTCCGTCTTGAGAAAGAAAAACATCAGAAATAGCGCCCTTTGAACTCGTTTGTAGAAGTGGAGTGTCTTCAGATTCTACGATATATTTGAGAGCCTTTGGGCTCAAGTTCCCTTTTAAAACCAAAGATTGGTGTTTATTGTTATTTGAAACATGTGCATATCCATCATCAGCAACGGTAAGATAAATTGAACAATCTGGTGTTGCCATGGATAATGGTTGGAGAGAAGATTGTTTCTTGGTGAAAAAATGCTGCGATTCTTTAAGCAAAGGACCTATTTTGAGGCCCGGCCCAAAAAATGGCGTAAGAGTTGTTATTTTTTGGAGCCATGGACCTGTGAGCAATTCAAAAATTTCTGGATTGAGCGTGTGTTTATGGTAGTAAGTTGTACGTTGAAGTAAGGCGGCAATCACTGTTTTAAGAGAGAGTGTTGGCGGGGGTACTTCTTTTGTGTTTATTTTTGAAAGCTTTGCAATGAGCAAAAGGGTTGCCCGGCATATTTTTGGTGCAAGTGAGTCAGCCCATAGCTCAATAGTCTGTTTCTTACAAAAAAGCTGCTTTGCATCTAATGGAGGTGCTTGTTCCCAAGAAAGTCCTTTTTCTAAAATACTCCAGGTAAGCGCCGTTTCTTTATAAAGTGGTAGGACGCTGCCTGGTTCAAGAGCAAGTTTTTTTAGGAGTTTTGGCGAAAACCAGTCGGGCATTTCTATTAATGTTGAAGTTTGACTTGCAAAAGTTTTGGGTACAATAACCAAAAAACAAAGAATAAAAAAGCTTTTTTTAAGCACGTCACGCCCTCCTCCTGAGTTATAAAAATTTCTTACTCAGGTTCAGGATAAAAAGGAGGTGTGGCGAAAGTCAAAGAAAACGAATATTGATATCGCACTGTTTGTTTTTGCGTTGCAGAGAAGCTTTTTTGAGATTTTTCAAAAAATAGCCATAATCTTTTGTCTCTTTGGGAAGCTTAAAGAGTCCAAAATACCATTGCTCAAAGGTGCCCGTACAATAGGTGCTATATGTTTCTTGCTCCTGAGAAGAGAGGGGTGCCAGAATAGGAGCTTGATAGTTCCACACCCAAGTGGTTGGTGGCTGCAAGGCTTTCATGAATTTGAGTGTGAGTGATTTTTTGGTAGAGCTTTTTTTTAGGAAGCTTTTTTGATTAAGAATGTAGTTTACCAAAGAGAATGAAAGCTTATTTTGTGTTTTTTGTGCCATGGTTTCTAATTCTGTAGATAAAAACTGCACGCTTTTTTGGAAAAAAAGGTCCTTTTTAAGCGGAAATAGTATTGACAGTAGAGTGGTAAGTGGATGCTGTGCGACCAGTGTTACTAACATCACAAGAGCCGAAGCACCACCTTGAGAAGGGATGAAAATATTGCCGCCGGCTTTAAGAAGGCGCCGGATTGAGTCTTTATTATCGTAATTCCTACAAAGATAGTGCAGCGGTGTTCGTCCCTGATTATCTGGGGTGTTGCAAGGAGCTTTATATTTCAGTAAGAGGTTGATGAGATTTACATTACTTTTATCTCTCTTGCATGCTTCTAACAAAAGCGTTGTCTTGGTATTTAAGTAGTTTTCTTCTTTTATGGTTGCAAGTTCTGGATGTTCTCGTAATAATTTTTTAAGTCCGGAAACAACGTCAAGCTTTATAAAAATAGAGGCTTTTTTAAAAAGGCTTTTTTGTGTTGCATTAATTGACCATGAAAAAAGAAATGTTGGTAGTGCGATTGCTATCAAAAACCTCAAAAAGCGCTTGTGTTTCATGTTTTTTACTTTCAAATTTAAGTACTATGCGATTTAATAAGAGCGCTAATGCGTTGTTCGGGACCGCCTTCAAGCCGCTTAGAACGTTCGATATCACCCAAATAAATTTCGGTTGTTGAAGGTGCCGTATGCCGCATGGCAAGTTGGACTTCATAGAGCGATGCACCTGCTGAAATTGCAAGAACGCCAAAGGTGTGTCTCAGTGAGTGGGCGGTTAAGCGCTTGCTGTCAAAGCCAGCTGATCTAAGCCTCTTTTTTATGATACGGGAAAGTGAAAAAACAGTAAGTGCTTTGTTGAAGTTACGGTCACTTACTGACGCAAAAAGTGGTACATTGGTTGCTCCTGGCATGCGCTTTGTTAAATAATCACGAAGTGGTACGAGAGCCTCTTGTGTCACGATGACAAAATCATCTTTCCCATCTCTTCCTTTGCCACGAATCCAGAGCAGTGCGGAGGCGTTACTTTTTTCATCTTGTAGTTCTAGGTCAGAAATTAGTGCGCGTTTGATTTCAATAAGTCGTAGTCCTGTTCTAAAGAGAAGATTAATAAGAGCAAAGTCACGAAAATCTTGGAGCGTTAAACGGGGAATAGCATTAAGTAGTTGAGCAACCTGGGGGATGGTCAAAGCATTTTTTTGGTGTGCTTTGATGAGGCGTCGCGCTCCCTTGATTCCCTTAGCAATATTGGGGTAGTATTTCATACTTTCGGTCCACTCAAAAAAGCGGCGTACGGCGACAAGATAGTTTGCTCGCGTGAAGGGTTGAAGACCTTTTTGGTCAAGCCATTCTTTAAAAGCTAATATGGTTTCCCGGGATGGACTTGCTACCTGTTGTTTTTCAAACCAGGTAAAAAATTGTTGGAGTGCACTTTTATAGGTTTTCTTTGAAGAGAGGGCGACATCTTGTGCTGAAATAAATTGATCTATCAGTTTGGTAAAACGCTCGCTTTTTGAGACAAGAGGCGCTTGAGTAGCGACGGCAGGAGAGATTTTTTTCGACCGTGGTTTTGGAGGCAATGGAGGTAATGGAGGTAATGGTTTCATAAGATATGCTTCTCTCCAGATTTAGAGTTTTCTTTGATTTCTTTTATTAGTTTTGCATGAAGCGCCCCATTTGGTCAATGAATTCGAGTGAAAAGAAGCTGAGTTTAACTTAAAAGAAAGTAAGTCAACAAATTAGGAATTGTTGACTTACTTTCCACAGGTCACTTTTATTTAGAAAGTTAGTAAGTTTTTCTTTTAGATGTCAGCAAGACGTTTTGGATAGATTTTAACAGCATGTTGAACTCTTAATTCTTTGAGAATCTCTTTTGCATTGGGCAATTTTAAAAACTTGTCTTTTGCATAGTCATCTTTACATTCTTTTAGATTAACACGTAGTATTTGGTCCAATTCATAACCATTTTCAGGAACAAGGCTTAAAAACTTCTTAAGCTTAGCGGCAAGTTTTTGTGCAATTTCAGTGTAATTGTAGGAAAAATCCTTTTGCGATTCAAGATACAGTCGCATTAAAGCTAAATCGATTACTTGATTAAGAGCCTTTTTAACATCAGGTTGTATTTGATGGTCTGACTTGCGAAATATCAATTTTCTAAGAGTGAGATTGTCCATAAAGGGTTTGTTGTCAATTTCTGCAACCGTAAGTGGCGGAAGGTCTTTATGCTCAAACTCCGAATGGAGAACGGTTTGCTCTTGAACTTTTTCAAGCATTTTTGCTAATTCTTCTTTCTTGTCTTCTCTTATATATCGAAAAGCAATTTCTCCCTCTCTGCCAAAAAGCATCTGCCCAATTACACTCAAACCTGCTAGTAAAAAAACTAGGTATGTTTTCTTCATACTCTCTTCTCCTAAAAAATTTTAGATCCCCCAAGAGCTGTCCAAGAGCCCTCTCATATTAGCTTAGCGAATGAGCAAGGGGTAGGGCAATGCTTTAGGCGAGCGGTGTCGCATAATTTATTTTAATTTTCTTTTTCTTCTTAAATTTATCGCAAATTTTGCTTGAATATATAAATTATCAACTCCTCTCTGTAAGGTAGTCCTGTTTTGATTTTTAAGCGTATTTTTTCCCGAGTGATTTCAAAAAAGAGTCATAAGGCTAAAAAATGGAGATCTTCGGCTTGGGGTTTTTTGCCACCATTCGCGTGGGGTTATCCAGAAAAAGATAAAAGGAGACCCTGGAGAAAGCTTAGAACTTTCTCCAGGGTCTGAATAAGATTGAAACCTAAAAAATTACTGCTTCTTTAGAATTTCAATTATATCTCTCAATGCTTTCAATGCAATTTCTTTGTCTGCATTTCCGAACTTAAATGTTTTTAGCTGAAGGTCTTTAAGGGTATTTTTTGCAAATTCAAGAAGCGTTAACCCATCGCTACTCTTAATGTTAAGATTAGCTCCTTTTTCAACAAGATACTTAAACGCATCAAGATTTCTCTCCAAAATCGCAGCCTCTAAAGGAGAAGGTCCCTTGTCATATGTTGCATCAATAAGCAATGGATAGTCTATAAGAAGCTTATCCATTGCCATGAAGACCCTTACTCCTGGAGATTGCATTATTAAATATTGAAATCTAAGAATTTTATTTACCGGTGGCTGGTTGCTCTCAATTTTAGCCGTAACTGGTTGTTTCTCACTCTGTTGTTTTTTCTCTAGAAATTCAATTATTTCTGCTACTCTACCGCCAATCTCTTTTTTGTCGGCCTGAAACTTTTTTGCAAATTCAATTAGTGAACGACCGCTGCTGTCTTTCACCGTAAGATCTGCCCCTTTTTTTTCAACAAGATAAGTAAATACCGCGGGATTTTTGTAAACAATCGCTAGATGTAAAGGGGCTCGACCTTTACTGTCCTTTGCATTAATAAATGTTGGCTTCTCCAAAAACAACTGCTCAAGTTTCCCCCAAATTTTTTCACTGAGAGGATTTACTCGATCTACACAGGCTGCAAAAAGCTCAAAATCTTTTTCTGTAGGCTGATTGCTTTCAGTTTTAGCCGTAACTGGTTGTTTCTCACTCTGTTGAGTAGGTTGAGTAGAGCCTACTTCACTGGGCAATTTTGCCACTGGAGCAACATTCAATAATTTAGGGTTGTAAGCCTTCATGCCTACAGTCCCCATTAAAAAACCTGCAACCAAAAAACTCCATGAGAGACTTTGTATAGATTTTATCTTCATATTATGTTCCTTCTATTATAATTAGACTATTACTACACATTTTATTATAGCAAGCCAAATATTCAAATTGCAATAAACACTTATTGCTTATTCTATACACTAGGGAGTGAGAGACAAGAAGCTAAAATATAGATACACTAGAAAAAGTGCTCACTGATAATAAGCTATTCATAGATAAATTGTTTAAAATAATTATACGGACTAAAAAGTATGCTTTCGATTTTGTTACTCTATACCATTTGCGCTTCAACATTTACCCTCTCCAAAGCAACCCTTGCTTATGCAAATCCAATTTTTTACATTGGATTTCGTATGTTATTTGCGGGAGTTCTTTTATTAGGTTGGTCTTTTTTTACGGGATCTTTCAAAAAACCGACTCGCAGTGATTGGTGGCTTTTAACACAGGTGGCGCTTTTTTCAGTCTGTATTGCCTATATTGGCGATCTCTGGTCACTCCAATTTTTGATGAGTTCAGAATCAGCCCTCATTTTTAATCTTTCCCCATTTGCAGCCGCATTCTTCTCCTATTGGTGGTTTGGAGAAAAAATGACGACAAAAAAATGGCTTGGTTTAGGAATCGGACTGGGTTCGCTTCTGCCTCTTTTACTTCATGGTTCGGATCTGTCGCTTGCGGTATTTTCAACACGACTGCTCCCCATCGCAGTCCTTATGGTAGCTGTGATAAGCTCTTCTTATGGCTGGATTGTTATTCGAGAACTCGTTAAAAATAGAGGATTTTCATCTTCGTTAATTAATGGTTTTGGCATGAGTCTTGGAGGATTGGTAACATTTTTTATCTCATGGCTTGTAGAGCCATGGTCACCGTCTCCTGTTGTTTCATGGCACAAATTCCTCCTACTCGTCACTACAACGGTAGTAGTCGCTAATATTATTTTTTCTAATTTTTATACCATACTTTTAAAGCGCTATACGGCCACGCTATTGGCACTTTCTGGACTTATGTGCCCACTTATTGTGGCATTTTTGGGATGGGTTTTTTTAGGGGAACCGCTCACGCCAACACTTGCTCTTTCAGCGCTATGCGTTAGTGCGGGCGTCACGCTTTTTTATCATGAAGAGTTGTTACAGGGATATGCAAAATAAAAGCAGGACGATTTTTAGGTCGTCCTGCAAAAACATCTCAATGGATTTTACTCAGGTGAGTTCTTGATCGTAAACTCAACGTCGTGAAGAAGCGCTTGAAGCCAATAACTTACTTTAACGTAAAGACCGGCTGCCAATTGGAACGTATGGGAACCATTACCCGCAGGAATTGATATCCAATCTGCGTCAGTTTCCGTTCTTTTTACATCACGCACCATAAAACGCAAGCCGACGCCACTCTTGAATTGAACAACACAAAGTATTTCTGGATACTTCTTGTCAGTTGAGGTAAACACCGCACGGTATTCTTGATTTGTGTCATCTCCAAAAATACCTTTACGTGAAATATGATACACACTTGTGTGTCCTACCCCAGGTTTAATAGTACTGATGATCTCTTTTGTTTTTGGGTTTTGGTTCATCCAAATATCTTTTGTACTATTTTTTACAAAAACTTCAGTTTCCCAAAAACCTGCTTGAACTAAAGGCACAGCCAATAATACAATTACCAACATCCCTGCTGCAAATACTAACTTTTTCATGATGATCTCCTTTTTAATAAATTAACAAAATAGTAACTCCAGACTAAAGTCACCTTCTACTCTTTCATCATACACTATTTTATATTCAAATTGCAATATTTCTACAGAATTTAATTATTTTTCAACACGAAGAACCGAATTTATTTCAAGGTCGATGTCCTGAATTCCTGCTTGTATATAATAAAATACGTTAACAAAAAGATTGTTCCCAACACCAAAAACAAAGGTCCCATTCCCCGTCGGGATTGAAATCCAATCTCCGGTAGTTTCAAACTTTTTCTCATCACGAACCATAACCCTCAGTCCATTTAATTCACTAAAATTTACGGCTATAAGTAATGTTGGATACCCCTCTGCAACAAATTTTGCGCGATATTCTTGGTCTGAATCTTTACCCAGCAGGCCTTTGCGTGAAATGGTGGCGATATTCTCACGTGACTGAAGCAGAATTGGTTTCTGCAAACGTGTATCAGTCCAAATAGTATTGGTATTATTTTTTAAATAAACGTCAGTTTTCCAGGTGCCTGCATTGAGCACTGGAAAGAGTACAAGTAAACCCGTTACTACACCTTTTAAGACTATACTTTTTTTCATAACCACCTCCATACCCTCCATACCCCCTCCATTTCTATTTTTTTATTTATATTTAAAAATAACTTTCTGCGCGTTTCAATACAGAATAAGCCTACCACATAATAATTGCAAATTGGAATCAAATTGATTAAAAAAATTAAAACGGCATTTATTTTGACTTGAGTTTTTTGCACTACACAACATCTAAAAGTCTCTTTCCTTCCCTTGATACAGCCGCTCATACTGAGTGTTTTCCGTAGGAAAATGTATCGAAGTATCAGGGTGGCGGGAAAATAAAGTAACCTCAACCCCGCTTATAGTGACCCCTCGATATAGCCGCTCATGGTGAGTGTTTTGACGTCAGTCAAAAAGTATCGAACCATCGGGGTGAGCGGACGGGCATATCGAAGCATGTCCTGCCTGCCCGCCTTAGCTTTAGCGACGACTGGGAGCCTGTCGAATGGGCGTCGGGATGAACGGTGGAGAAAAAATCAGATGACCGCAAGCGCACGCGCAACATCAGTAAAAAGTGTTTTTTTGTCCAGCTGTGACTGAATCGTTTTTTCCAAATCACGTAAATTATTAAGTTCAGAATCTAAGGTTGTTTTATCAGAACGTGTACTTGGGTAAATAACAAGATAAACATCGAGACCAAACTTTTCAATAATCTCAATAAACCATGGCTCCTTAAGAATTTCCACGATCCATTTAATTTTGTTATGAAAAGCTCCCGCTCCAACAAGGGTCAGGAAGACCTTTTTTTGCTTCTTATTGGTTTCTTTTGTTTGAAGCACCCGCAATGCGGCAGCCAACATGGTACCTTGGTAAGCAGCCTTTAAAAGAATTTTTGCATTTGCAATTTGTGTTTTGTCCTTCGTATCTTCAAGCCTTAATGCTGCAGTAAATACCTGGTCGATTCGTATTAATTTCTTAGGATCACTGAGATCAAGCCGGCTATTGAAAATAAAAAAGGGTTCGCGGTCTTTTTTAACAATTTGACGATCTTCCATAAATGTAATGCGCGCCTGAGCATCGGGATCGCTTTTTGAAAACTTACCAGAAAATTTTTCTGAATAACAGCCATAATAACCACTGGTGACAACAACGTTCGAGTGTAAACCGATTGCTACAACATCCCCGTCTTCTTTTATCAAAGCGGGTGAAATTTTAAAAACTGTTCCACTTCGACCGGGTTTGTTGTTCATGGTGATTTTATTAGACAACCGTTCAAGCAAATTGATGGGCGGTGTACAATATTTGCGAATAATAGTAGCACCCATGGTTGCCAATGCCGCATTTTCACCCTGCGTTGGTGTAAATTGCATTGTCTCAATATAACGTCCATAATCTTTTTCATTTAACCCCATACTACCTTCTAAAGCATTAAACGTCGAAGCAATCTGAAAGAGAGCACCCGGATTGTTTTCTTGAAGATAGGCAATATCAGTCTGTTTTAACGCCTCTTGCCAACTTCCTTTTTCTTTTATCGCATAACCATCAATAAGATGAAATCTCCCGGGATCCGAGGGCTTAAAAAGTTCTTCTCCCTCCTGCTGCAACTCGATTTCTTTTTTTAGCTTTTCAATCGTCAAAGTACTAAAACGTGAACCACAGAGTGCATTCCATTGTGGATTTTTTTTAATATAAGGATTTGTTAAAACAAATCTCTCAAGAGATTGTTGCAGTGTTTTAAAAAGAGGACACCATGCCCATTTCGGCTCTTTCTTTTGGCTAAAATCACGAAATTCAGCTTCATAAAATCCCATGACATCAAAAAAGCAGTCAACCCTAAAAAGACGGTTTTCTTTAATGTCTTCCAAATTCCATTTAAGATATTGAGCAAGGTCACTCGTTACTTTTTCTACCTTCCCTTTATTATTTAAATAATAATTTAAGTTTTTTTGATTAAAGAATAAGTCTTTTTTTTCAAATTCTGTAAAAAAGTGCTTCGTTCCGCCCCTCCGATACGGCCAGACGACGAAGTACTTTGTATAGAGCGTCGAGTTAATTTTTATTGTTTTTAGAGCATCATCTTCAGGCCTTACGACTGGCCTTACAGCTAAACTCGCCATCATTGGATACAACAAGCAACAGCAAACTACCAAGAACATGCCGCCTTTTTTAGTCATGAGAGACCCTTCTCTGGTTTAAGTTCAACTTAATAACTTTACTGTAATAGCCCCACAACCACAAACGCAATGGTTGTCTTTTGAAATTTTACAAATCTTGACGGTTTATCACAAATCATGGCACACTGCTGCCAGTCCCTTGCGTCAACAAAAATGGGCTTTTAAAGAAGAAGAGCATTATTTATGAAAAAACAGATGCCATATGCACAAACGGTAAAAGAAATCTTGAAAACGCTTGCCGTTTCTCCAGAAAACGGTCTTTCCCTCGATACAGTAAGAGAACGGAAAGAGCGCTATGGCCTTAATGATCTCCCCCATAAACCGCCAAGATCATTTGTATCCCTTGTTTTTGACCAATTCAATAATGCCTTTTCTTACCTCTTAGTAATTGCAGCTTTTTTAAAGCTTTTTATTGAAGGCTACCGCGATGCACTTTTTATTTTTATCGTCGTTATTGTCAGTGCAATTGTCAGCGCTTTTCAGGAAGGTCGTGCTTCAAAAATTCTTGAAAAACTACGCAGTTTTGTTCGCACCGAATGTGTTGTTCTGCGCGATGGGCACAAGTATGTTATCAATCAGACTGAGCTTGTCCCTGGCGACATTATCATTCTCCTCGAAGGAAACCGAATTCCTGCCGATGCGCGCCTTATAGAAAGCTCTCTTTTTAAAGTTGATGAATCCGCTTTGACCGGAGAATCTACCCTTGTTTTAAAAAATGCAACTAGTATCATCGACCACGAAGTCCCCCTATTTGACCAAAAAAACATGGTCTTTATGGGTACAACGGTTATGATGGGCCATGCAAAAGCAGTCGTCGTTGCAACCGGAATGGATACGCAACTTGGAACACTCCATGCTCCACTCTCGCGTCCAGAAATGGACATGCCTCTCAAACGCGATCTTAAAAAGCTTTCAAAATTTCTCTTAATTGCCGCGTGTTCGATTACCCTTTTCTTTATTATTATCGGCTACCTCGTAGGCAAAGATATTAACGAGCTTATTTTTACCATGACGTCGTTATTGGTTTCTATTGTTCCTCAGAGCATTCCCATCGTCTCAACCATTATTATGGCTCAAAATGCTTTTCGTATGGCTCAGGTTAATGTACTCGTTAAAAAGCTACAGGCAATCGATGCCCTTGGTCGAGTTCAGGTCCTTGTTGTGGATAAAACAGGGACTCTCACCAAAAACGAGCAGATAATTACGACCATTTTAACAGATGATACTACCTATAGAATTACCGGGAGTGGGTATCAGAGTGCGGGAGAAATCTGGGATGAAAGCACTAAAATTATCAGACCATCAACAGATTCTCAGCTTCATCAGAGTGCTATTGGGGCAGCACTTTTAGATAGTTCAGAAATTACGATAGACCAAGCAACGGAACACGCGAGTGTCCGGGGGGAGCCACTCCAGGCGGCACTTGGTGTTTTTGCTGCAAAAGCGGGAATTAATAAGGCCGAAGTCCAGAAGATGTACGATAAGCTCGACGAAATTCCCTTTGATACGACAACGCGTTTGCATTTGGCCCTTTTTCAAAAAGGAACCGAAGTCCCCTTCCTCTTTGCTTTGGGAGCTCCAGAAGCAATAGAAAAGCTTTGCTCGCCACATGATACCGGCAAAAAAGAGGGTAGCTCTCGGCTACTCGCCGAAGGATATCGAGTGCTTGCGCTTGCATTAAGAGAAGCTCCTGGAGAAACAACTATTACAGGAATACAAAAAGGATTCACCTGCCTCGGGCTTTTTGGAATGTCGGATACCCTTCGTTCTGATGCTGCCGAAGCAATTTCGGATATTAAAAAGCTGGGGGTTCATGTTGTTGTCGCTACGGGCGATCACCCTATTACGGCGTTTCATGTAGCCCAGCAGATTGGCCTTAACCAGCCACTCGAAGCCATTGTTGAAGGAAAACACCTTTCGGCACTTTCTGACACAGAATTGCAAAATACCTCTGTGTTGGCGCGCGTTACTCCCCAAGATAAACTTTCTATTGTTGAACGGTACCACCAGGCTGGCTTTATCGTAGGAATGACCGGAGATGGAGTCAATGATGTGCCCGCGCTTGCGCTTTCTGAGGTAGGCATTGCATTGGGGCGCATGGGGACAGATTTTGCAAAAGAAGCTGCAAATATCATTCTTTTGGATGACGCACTTTCAACAATCAAGCAAGGTATTCTTCTTGGACGTCATGCTTTTGCTGTTATGCGGCGCGTATTGCTTTTTGTTTTGGCGACAAGTGGTGGTGAGGTATTTACCCTTGCATTTGCGCTCTTTTTAAACCTCCCGCTTCCACTTTTGGCAACACAGATTCTTTGGATTCATATGCTTACTGATGGGCTTCTTGATATTGCCTTAGGGATGGAACCACCCGATTATGAAGAATTACAAAAGCCTATCGCTACACAGGCCGTTGTTGATCGATCACTTGCTCGCATTTTTATTCTCACCTCCCTTCCAATCGCCCTTGCAACACTCAGTCTTTTTTGGTGGTTCTGGTGGTATAGTGGAGAGGGGCTTATAAAAGCACGAACCGTAGCGCTTACGGTATTGGCGATGTGCCAATGGTGGAACGCATGGAACTGTCGCTCAGAAAAAAAGTCTCTTTTTGCGCTTCGCTTCTTTGGAAATCGTTGGCTTTTAATACTGACCGGCCTCGTTGCCGCCGCGCAATATGCAGCCATTTCCTGGAAACCCTTACAAAATATGCTTTCAACCACCAGTCTCTCCTGGTCTGAAATTGGCCTCTGTTTTTCCGTCTCTACCACCGTCTTAGTGGTCGATGAGCTTCGTAAATTTTTTACACGAATAGAATAGAGCAGTTTCCCCCAATAGACTTTCTTTTAATTTCTGTTATTATAAATAATAGTTAAAAATAGACCCTCGGCTTTTATAGATATGGTTGAGGTAGTTGTAAGATATCTCAGGTACTACAAGATGCGTGAGATGGTATGGGGTGGAGGACTTTTTGTGAATAAGAAATATATACTTTTTGCGCTTGCACTTTTTGCCTGCTTTGGAGGCTTCAAAGATATTAATGCGGGTGAAGATGGTATTTATAAGCTCAAGCCGAAAGCTACAACAGAAGACTTGAGAAAGCTGGTTACAGAGCAGGGCGCTCAAATAGTAGAGCTCGATCTACAGGGCTATACAAGATTAAACTTTGATTTAGATTGGTCAAACTGCAAAAAACTCAAAAAGATTAATTTTTTTGCTACACAAATCTCTGATGCTGGCTTACGAAATATTCTTACAAATTGCAAAGCGTTGGAAGAGCTTCATCTTAATGCGTGTAGTGACTTGGAATTTAAAAATTTAGATTGGTCAAACTGTAAAAAGTTACAAACACTCGATCTTTCTTCGACAAAAATCTCTGATGCTGGCTTGCAGGAGATTCTTACAAATTGCGAAGCATTAGAAGAGCTTGATCTTAGTTGGAATAAATTGGAATTTAAAAATTTAGATTGGTCAAACTGCAAAAAGCTTAAAAAGCTCAATCTTTCTGAGTGTGAAAACTTGGATGAAAGACCTCGGTCTAGAAAACCAAAAATCTCTACCCATTAATCCAAAGCCGTCTTGGCTCGTTGCAAAATGGCAGGCGCTTTCCACACCATGGAAATGGACACTAGGCATAGGCGCAGTAGCCGTTCCGCTTATTGGTGCCTGTATTTTCTACAAAAAACAAAGTATTAAAAATCTCAGCAGTGCAATCTGGTATCGCTTGGCGCCCCTTTTAAAGAGACAAAAAACCGCTAATCAGCCACTTATAGTTCAAAACAGATATCAAATATAAAGATTGGAGAATAAATCATGAATAAGAAATATATATTTGCGCTTGCACTTTTTGCCTGCTTTGGAGGCTTCAAAAATATTAATGCGGGTGAAGATGGAGCCTTTCAACTCTATGAAGCTGCTACGACAGAAGACTTGAAGCAGCTGATTCAAAGAGATGGCAATAAAATAAAAGACCTCAAGCTTTCTGGCTGTAAAGCAATAAATTTTACAGATGTAAAACTTGACTGGAAGAGTTGCACAAAGCTAGAAACCATCGACCTTTCTTATTCCAATATTACTGAATCTGGATTACAAAACATTCTTACACAGTGCACTAAACTGAAAGACCTCAATCTTCTAAGTAACTTTAGATTTATTGAAAGAGATTTTGATTTTGAAACCTTAAATTGGTCAAACTGTAAGAATCTAGAAAAGCTCAATCTTTTTAGAACCGACCTTACAAAAGATGGACTCATTAACATTCTTACACAGTGCACTGCCCTGAACAACCTTAATCTTTGGAATTGTAATTTATTAGATGCAAAATATCGTAAAGGCTATTCGACTCGGGAAGAAATTGAGCGGCTCAAAAAAGACCTCGGTCTAGAAAACCAAAAATCTCTACCCATTAATCCAAAAATCCCCAAAAAAACACAAAAGCCATTTTGGCTCGTTGCAAAATGGCAAGCGCTTCCCACACCATGGAAATGGGCACTAGGCATAGGCGCAGTCGCCATCCCGCTTATTGGTGCCTGTATTTTCTACAAAAAACAAAGTATTAAAAATCTCAGCAGTGCACTCTGGCGTCGATTGATGCCCCTTTTAAAGAGACAAAAAACCGCTAATCAGCCATTTATTGCGCAACCAAGATATCAAATATAAAGATTGGAGGACAAAGCATGAATAAGAGATATATAGTTTTTGCGCTTGCACTCTTTGCCTGCTTTGGAGGCTTCAAAAATATTAATGCAGGTGAAGATGGTATTTATAAGCTCGAGACAAACGCTACAACAGAAGACTTGATAAAGCTGATTAAAACAGAGGGTAATAAAATCAAATTACTCGATCTTTGTTCATGTAAAGGAATAGATTTAAAAGACCCAAAGATTAACTTGTTGTATACAAGAATTTGGCTTCTCGATCTTAACGATACAGATATCACTAATAAAGATTTACAAAAAATTCTTGAATCGTGTCCTCTGCTTGCAGATCTTGATCTTAATAAATGTAAAAACTTGGATGAAAAATATCAAAAGAAATATGAGACTCAAGAAGCTATTGAAGAACTCAAGAACAATCTCAAGAAAGATCTTACACAAAAGCCGTCTTGGCTGATTGAAAAATGGCAAACGCTTTCCACACCGTGGAAATGGACAATAGTCGTAAGCACAGTCGCCATCCCGCTTATTGGTGCCTGTATTTTCTACAAAAGATCTCAAAGTATTCAAAATCTCAGCAGTGCAATCTGGTATCGCTTGGCGCCCCTTTTAAAGAGACAAAAAACCGTTAATCAGCCACTTATTGCACAGCGCAGATATCAAATATAAAGATTGGAAAATAAATCATGAACAAGAAATATATACTTTTTGCGTTCGCACTCTTTGCCTGCTTTGGACACCTCAAAAATCTTAATGCTACTAAACCAATAGCGAACGACTCATGTATGTATCGATCAAAAGAAAGCGGTCCCTCGGCCAACCATATCCTTAATTATTTTGGTAAAGAAGATAGAATAGCCTACGATATGCCTAAATACCTGCTACGAGAAATCTGTTTTGAAAGTTTAAAATTTAAAGCTGACGACACAAGAAAATTAAACGGAGTTCTTACAAAGTGTACTGGATTAGAAGCACTCAGTTTAGCAGAAAGCAAAGGCATAGATTTTACAAAACTTAATTGGACAAATTGCAAAAATCTGAACATGCTCAATCTCCATTCTACAGATATTGATGTAGCAAGCTTGAAGAAGATTCTCATCGGCTGTCCGAACTTAAAAAAACTCAATCTTTTTGGTTGTGAAAAATTAGATGAAAGACCTCGGTCTAGAAAACCAAAAATCTCTACCCATTAATCCAAAGCCGTCTTGGCTCGTTGCAAAATGGCAGGCGCTTTCCACACCATGGAAATGGGCACTAGGCCTAGGCGCAGTAGCCATCCCGCTTATTGGTGCCTGTATTTTCTACAAGAAATCTCACAGTATTAAAAATTTGAGCGGTGCAATCTGGTATCGCTTGGCGCCACTTTTAAAGAGACAAAAAACCGTTAATCAGCCACTTAAATTGCACATAACTTAAGAAGCGACACATAAATAAACGCAATATTTCTACAAGGTCGTTTACTACTCTTACCCATTCCCTTCGATGCGTTTGCTTGTATTTTTGCCACCTAACTCCCTCCCTTCGATACTTTGTGCCGCCTACGGCGACATGCTTTCATCTTCGATGAAAACACTCAGGGTAAACTCAACTCTGCTCATGGTGACCCCTCGATACATTTTTACTAAAGATTAACTTTGAAGCTCAAGAATAGTAAAAACACTCGGGGTGAGCGGTGTGAAAGGGCGAGCAGAGTAGGAAAACAGCTCGCTTCACCCCACCCCCTCTCTTCGATACATTGTACCATTTGCTTACGCAAAAACACTCCCGGCAATCGCCAAGGCGCCCCTGCAGGCAGTGTGAGCGTGGTTGGCGCATTTCACATCTCACTTCGGTATAACTGCTTGAAGTAAACGGGCATGAGTATTCAAGCTCAAAAATCCAAACTATTGCAAAAATCGTCTCTTTTCTGTTATTCTTTATACTGTATTAGAAATTAAACCAAAAGAAATAGAGAGAGTTTGGCATGAAAATCACCCTAACCCATAAACTATTGAGTTGCTTAGTTATAATCATTGGCAGTAGCACGTCAGTAGTTGCCACAGAAGCTCTCAGTAATGACACAGTGATTGTCACCATAAATAGTAAACCTGCCATCACCGTCAAGAATCTTATTTTCGCGACGGGTCAACTCGATAAAGAACAGCCTATGCTTAAGCAACTTGTTCCTCTCATGTCCAAAGATGATCAATTTAATTTTTATCAAGAACTTGCTACCCGCTTAGGTGAGCGTAGAATAATTTCTATTCAGTCAAAAGAGAAAGGGTGGGATGCTCATGAGCAGTTTAAGGAAGCATTAAAAAAAGAAATATCTAAGCTCACTCAAGGTGGAGTAGCGCAACCAGATGAAATATTGATGCAATATGCACAAGAAGTGGTTGCCGATAATGAGTTTCAGAAACGTATTCTTGCAGAGTCATCGGTTTCGGACAAAGATGCCGAAGAATTTTATAATAAAAACGTAAAGCGGTTGCCCGAATTTCAGCGACCTCCCTTTATTGCCGTTCCGAGTGGAATAAAAACCTTTGCAGTTCGAGTTGATGATCCGTTTGAAGCCCAATATCTTATGGAAAAAGCGGTCAAAACAACCTTGAAGCAGGCAGCTGACGAGTTGCATAAAGAAGTTCTTGACCTAGGTGTTCTCTCGCAATATGCAAAAACAGTTGATCCTGCGTTGTTGCAAAAGGGAGAAGATATGGAGGCAATACCAAAGGGAGCATTTCCTGTATGGGACACTGTACAAAGCGCTGACAAGCGTTTTTTTTATGTGGTCCTTGGTACCCTCAAGACAGGGTCTGAATACGCGCCCTTCTCCTCCGTAAAAAATGAGGCTAAAGAAGTAATCAATGCACTTCGTTTTGCACCACGGTACGAAGAGGCGCTTAAGCGCCTACGGGATGAGAACAAAATGAAGCTTGATGAAAAATCCTTGCGATTGCTCCTTGTACCGAAGTAAAGGATGGTTTTCTGCGCGTAAGCCATTTCGTAACTCTAAACTGTGGATTGGCTTTCATAAACTTAAACATTCCGTAACCGCCACAGCAGCCCAAGGTTGCAAGGCTCGTGTAACAAGCAGCCTTAAACCGTGGCCACTCGTCATCGTCATCTTCTCCGTAGTCTGTTACGGTAGCGCCATTCATAAGAAAGTTACCTACACAGGTCGCTACTTGGAATACTTTCCCCGCTGTTGGGAGGGCTGTAAAATTTTTAACAAGAGCAATCCACGAAAGCGCTGTTAAACCATGTCGAAAAAAAGGAATTCTTGAAGCGGGACGATAAGACACCCCTGGATCTTCAGAGCGGAAAATGGATGGAAAATAAGCCTGAGCACCGAGTTGGCTTGCCATGGTAAAAAAGGCTGTAGCGGTGGTGTTATTACGATTCGACGCAGCGACAATAGCAGGCGCCCATACAAATGCTGCCGACGCTACCCATCCCGAAAAGGGAGTTTCTACTCGGTTTTTTTGATGGATTTTGGTTTCTTTTTCACCAGTTTTTTCACCGATGGGCTTATATTTGATCTCTTTTTTATCAGACGGGTTCTTGGTTTTTTTGGGTACGTCTTGAGGATTAGTTGGTTGTTCTGAGTTTTTGGGGGCTATTGGATTAGTGGATAGAGATTTTTGGTTTTCTATACCGAGATCTTTCTTGAGTTCTTCAATAGCCTCTTTAGTCTTATAGCAGTGGCGATATTTTTCATCCAATTTATTACAACTAAAAAGATCGAGTGTTGTTAAGTGCGGGCAGCAGGTGAGAATATTTTTCAAGCCCTCAGGAGTAATCTTCGTAAAAGAAAGATTTAAACTGATAAGCTGCGTGCAGTTACTCAATTTAATAGCTTCAAAATTCAAGTTTTTGCACTCAGAAGGATTGAGTATTTTTAAATTCAAGCAACCGGTGAGAATTCTATTCAAGCCAGTATTCGTAATCATTGTAGAAGAAATAGTTAGCTCTTCTAAATTTGCACATTTATTCCAATTAATCTCTTCAAAAGATATTTTTTCACATCCATAAAGAAGAAGATATCTCAATTTTTGGCAGGATACAATAATTTTATTTAAGTCATCTGTAGTAATGTTTGTATAAGAAAGATCTAACCTTTCGCACTTACTCAAGTTGAGCTTTGCAAAATCCAAGTTTATACACGTAAAAAGATCGAGATTTTTTAAGCTCGGGCAGTCAGTGAGAATATTCTTCAATCCTTCAGTAGTAATATTTGTAGACTCAAGGCTAAGTTTCTCTAGAGCCTCGCAGTTTTTCCAGTCTAAATCTTTATCAAATGCTAACGCTCTGCACCGTGCGAGTATGAGCTCTTTTAGGTTTTTATTATTTGTAAGAATGCTTTGTAATCCACGATCAGTAATTTTTGTTTCATAAAGATTGAGACTTCTGAGGTTTTTACAATGAGTCCAGTTAATATCTTGGTGAGTAAAATCTATATTTTTACACTTAAAAAGGTCGAGCTTTACTATTTGGGCGCCCTTGTCTTGAATCAGCTTTATCAAGTCTTCTGTTGTAGCACTTTCATTGAGCTTACAAATACCATCTTCACCCGCGTTGATGTCTTTGAGGCTTCCAAAGCAGGCAAAGAACGCAAGCGCAAAAAGTATATATTTCTTATTCATGATTTATTCTCCACTCTTTATATTTGATATCTGTTTTGAACTACTAGTGGCTGATTTGTGAGCTTTTGTCTTCTTAAAAGGGGCGCCAAGCGACGCCAGATTGCACCGCTCAGATTTTTAACACATTGAGATCTTTTGTATTTGTAGAAAATACAGGCACCAATAAGTGGGATGGCGACTGCGCCTATGCCTAGTGCCCATTTCCATGGTGTGGAAAGCGCTTGCCATTTTGCAACGAGCCAAGACGGCTTTGGATTAATGGGTAGAGATTTTTGGTTTTCTATACCAAGATCTTTCTTGAGTTCTTCAATAGCCTCTTTAGTCTGATAGCAGTTGCGATATTTTTCATCTAAAAATTTACACTCCCAAAGATCGAGTGTTCTTAAGTTCGGACAGCTTGCAAGAATCTTCTTTAAGCCATCAGGAGTAATATAAGTAGAATTAAGATAGAGCGCTTCTAGTTCATTTTTGCTCCAATTAATATCGGTAAAATCTATTGCATTACATTCCAAGAGATAAAGACATATTAACTCTGGGCGGGATGAAATAATTTTATTTAAGTCTTCAGTAGTAATATTAGTATAAGAAAGATCTAAATTTAGTAAATTTACGCACCCATTCAAGTTAAGGTTTGCAAAATCCAATTTGTTACACCGGTCAAGATAAAGACATATTAACTCTGGGCGGGATGAAATAATTTTATTTAAGTCTTCAGTAGTAATATTAGTATAAGAAAGATCGAGTGTTTGTAGTTTATTACACCCGCTCAAGTTGAGATTTGTAAAATCTATATTTTTACACTTAGAAAAGTCGAGTTCTACTATTTGGGCGCCCTTCTCTTGAATCAGCTTTATCAAGTCTTCTGTTGTAGCACTTTCATTGAGCTTAAACTCTCCAGCTTTAACCAGTTCAACCATTTCAGTCGCGTTGATATCTTTGAGGCCTCCAAAACAGGCAAAGAGTGCAAGCGCAAAAACTATATATCTCTTATTCATATGATCCTCCCTAAATTTCTTTTATTCTCTTAGTATAACAAGATGTCATTTTTTGGCAATCAGTACCATTCTGGTATACTAAACATAAAGACTAATTCCCCATTTTTATTGGTTGTGGAAAGCGCGATGAAAAAACTTGCTGATATCAAGACACAGTTCCCTGAGTGGTACCAAGACGTTGTCTTTGCTGCAGAACTTGCAGACCAAGCTCCCGTCAGGGGCTGCATGGTTATCCGACCTTATGGCTATGCCCTCTGGGAAGAAATTCAAAAAAATCTTGATACGAAGTTTAAAGAGACCGGCCACCAAAACGCTGCATTTCCCCTCTTAATTCCCCAATCATTTCTTCAAAAAGAAAAAGAACACGTTGAAGGCTTTTCGCCAGAACTCGCTATAGTTACCCACGCAGGTGGCAAAGAGCTTGAAGAACCACTCGTCATCCGTCCAACCTCAGAAACAATTATTCACTCTATGTTTGCGCAGTGGCTACGTTCGTGGCGCGATCTTCCTATAAAAGTAAACCAATGGTGCAGTGTCGTACGTTGGGAGTTGCGTCCCCGTCCATTTTTACGGACCTCAGAATTCTGGTGGCAAGAAGGGCATACGGCTCACGAAACAGCAGAAGAAGCAGCGCAAGAAGCTCGTGATATGCACCAGATGTACCAAGATTTTATGGAGAAAGACCTTGCAATTCCCGTCATTGCAGCAAAAAAGCCTGAACACGAAAAATTTGCGGGAGCTGATGCAACCTTTACCCTTGAGGCGATGATGCAGGATGGCAAGGCAGTACAGATGGGAACCGCGCATCT
The DNA here is from genome assembly GCA_000996275.1 of candidate division TM6 bacterium GW2011_GWE2_42_60. Classification (GTDB taxonomy): domain Bacteria; phylum Babelota; class Babeliae; order Babelales; family Babelaceae; genus UBA12395. The sequence goes on along the minus strand of LCEG01000002.1, from coordinate 75,419 downwards.
GATCTCACAGAATTTTGCAAAAGCTTTTAACATGACCTTCCAAGATAGAGATGGTGGACTTTCGTACCCCTATCTCACCAGCTGGGGAGTAACGACCCGCTTGATTGGCGCAATAATTATGGTACATGGAGATGCTAAAGGGCTGATTTTACCACCCCGTATTGCACAAATTCAGGTTGTCATTGTACCGATCTTCAAAACAGACAACAAAGAAGCAGTCCTTGCCGCAGCGACTGTACTTGCAAAGCAACTTAAAAAGTCATTCCGTATTCATCTTGATACACGAGAGTACGAAACGCCTGGTGCAAAATTCTATGAATGGGAACTTAAGGGCGTTCCTTTAAGAATCGAACTGGGCGCACGAGACATTGACGCAGGCGTTGCCATGATAGCCGACCGCCTTACAGGGCTTAAGGAGGCGATTAAGCTTGCGGAAATCGAAGAAATGGTAACTAAGAAATTATCTGACATTCAGGATGCGCTTTTTGAGCGCGCAAAGAAATATCGTGATGAACGTCTCTACCAAACAGAAGAGTCGCTTGCTGAATTTGGACCACGACTCCAGGCGGAAGGTGGCTTTTATCGCGTTGGCTGGAATGAGGACACAAATGCTCTTGATGCCCTCAAGGCTTTCGGTGGTACAATTCGCTGTGTATTGCCCGAAAAGCTATCGACTCGGTGCTTTTTTTCGGGGCAGCCAAGTAGCTGCGATATTATTGTTGCAAAAGCATACTAAACGCTTACTCAAGGATAGATAAATTTATGGAAACTCGCTTTTCGGTTGAGAAAGAACAGATATTCCCTCTCCTTTCTGCACTACAACCACTTTGTACCAAGCGCACAACAGTTGATGCAACTTCACACGTACTTCTTCACATTGGCAATCGCGAACTTGTCGTTAAGGGTACTGACCTTGAAGTTAGTCTCCAGGCAAGCTGCTCTATTAAAGAATGCTCCTGTATTGAGGGTGAAACATTCTTAGTTCCAGGGAAGCGAATTTTTGATATTGTCAAAGAACTTGATGGCGTCGTCTCTTGCTCGCTCGAAAACAACCAGCTTGTGCTCCAGACAGAGAGCATAGACCTTCGCCTTTCAATCAAAAGTGCTGATGAGTTTCCTCCTTTTCCTGAGCGTATTGAAAACTTAATTCATCTCGAGGCAACTGACTTACTCGCATTGCTTGAAAAAGTCGCCTTTATCATTCCTCAGGGAAACAGTAACGCTGCCCTTAATGGCCTTTTCCTTGAAATTGGTCCCGCAGGTCTTACCATGACAGCTACTGATGGGCACTCTCTTGCACAAGTACATTCAGGCAAATATACCCTTGAAGAATCACGTAACTGGCTCATGCCCCGCCGTGCAGTTTTTGAGCTCAAAAAACTCGTTGAAAATTCTGGCGACACAGCGGTTTTTGTCGGCATGTGCGATGGACATTTGGTCTTTTCAGGAGAATTTTTTAATTTCTTCACCCGCCTCATTGCTCAACCATTCCCTGAATATAAACCCGTCCTTGAACGTGAAGGCTTCTTGGTAGGGAAGGTAGATCGCCAACAGCTCATCAAAACACTTAAGCGTTCGGCTTGCCTTCTCTCAGGTCAGTTTTTGGCAACACGCTTTTTATTTAATCTTAACAGCCTTCAAGTCACCTTTTCCAACAAGGGAATTGGAACACTCGACGAGCGACTTCCGCTTGTCAAGTTTGAGGGAGAAAACTTCGATATCCGCTTCTATGCACCCTACATCCTGGATGGGCTCCAAGCTTTAAGTGACGAAAAAGTGACCTTTTATCTAAAGAATAGCGCGAAGCCTCTTATTTTTGAGTCGCAGGAAGACACGCTTTCTACGCTCTATTTAGTTATGCCTGTTTCACCGACTGCTCGTTAAGAAACTACTAGAAAAGGAACCGGCGAAATGTTTGTATCGTCGCTCAAAATAAAAACATTTCGCTGTTTTGAAACGCTTACACTCGAGTTTAACGAGCCAATAACGGTTTTAGAGGGTCCCAATGGCGCAGGAAAGACCTCGGTCATAGAGGCCCTCTATTATGCCTGCTATCTGCGCTCCTTTAAAACCCATCTCCCTCGAGAGCTCGTACGCTGGGAGAGTGACCATTTTTTTCTCGCACTTGAGGGACACTCAGAAACGCAAGAACCATGGGAGCTTAAAATAGCCGCAACTGCATTAAAACGCTTGGTAAAAGCTGATGGCGTTGCTCTCTCATCTTATAAAGAGCTCTTTGACCGCTACCGCGTTATCGTACTCGGTGCTCATGACATGGAACTTGTACAGGGTTCCCCTGAAGAGCGGCGACAATTTATTGATCACGCAATACTGCTCACCGATCCACTCTATATCCAAAAAATGCGTACCTTAAAAAAAATTTTGCGACAAAGAAACGCTTTTTTATCGCACGTATCTCAAGGACGCTTTGATGCTGAAACGTATGAGGTCTGGACCGAACAGCTTCAAAAAGCGACGCTCCTTATAAGAGAAGAGCGAAAAGCATATAGCAAGATCCTTGAAGCAGAGCTACAGAAGCTTGTAAACCAGCACCTACCCTCAAAAGGTCTCAACATCGAATTGCGCTACCAGGAAGGCGATGAAACAAACTGTTCTCCCGAGCGAGAAATTTCGGCTCGACGCTCTTTGCAAGGCGCCCATCTTGATGAAATTCAGATACTCTGGAACGGGCAATCCGCACGTAGGTTTGCATCGCGGGGGCAACACAAGCTGCTTATTTATTTTTTAAAACTTGCCCAACTTACCGTTCTACAAAAACCCGCCATTGTATTAATTGATGATTTTGTTACCGATTTTGATGACGAGCGCACAGAACTTTTGGTGCAACTCCTTTGTAAAAAAGGACGCCAGGTGATTTTTACGACCCCCTCAGGAAGCAGCCTTTTCCGGCAACTCAAAGAAAAAAACTTTTCTGCCGAATGCAAGTTTATAGGAATTAACTGAGAAGCTGTAAATAGCATAAGAATCCTGACTTACTCGACCCAGAGGACTTTATCTAAAAACACACCTGATGTTATAAATACAAGCATGCAACAAAATCTCACAAAATAGCATGCCTTATTGTAAATAGTTGTAAAAAAAGCTTGTAATAACAAAAGATTTTTTATAAAAAAGTTTGACTTTTCCTATAATTAAGAGATAATTATCTCATGTGAGTTGATTTGCTTATTTAAAAATCTCCACACGGTTTAACAAGGCTTCATTACTACTCTCCTTTTTCCACCGTATTGATGTTCTATCAATGCGGTGGTTTTTTTATGCCCAATTTTTGAGTTTGCCCACCCGCCGCTACTTCAAATACCCCCACCACTCATCCCGCCGTGTTCGACGTAGCCTACACACACCCTGCCGCCGCATCCGACGCAGCCTAAATCCGCTCACCCTGAGCTTGTCGAATGGGTCGAGCGGTAAACAACCTTATAAATACTGGAATAAATAATGTTTCTATCACAAACCTTCCCCCACGAAATGAGCCGAAACGATGCCGGAGCAGGCCCACAAAAAGAACCCACCCAGGCGAGAAGAAGGCGAAAGGAGGGGAGGAATTAAAAAATAGTCTTACAAAATCAGAAAAGACTTACGAATTATCAGACTCTATCGAGCAGCAAGTGAAAACTTCTGCTGCAATTGCCAGAGCCCACAAAGCGCAACGGCTACCGCATCGGTCGCATCAAGCTTACGCGGCATCATAAGAGAAGGGAAGAGTCGCAGCAACACCCGCGCAACCTGCTCTTTCTCCGCTCGCCCACTCCCGGTAATTAAAAGCTTGATCTCCCGCGGCGAAAACTCGTGAATTATCAGACCTTGCCGCTGCCCCAAAAGCAGCAAAACGCCACGCAAATATCCCAGTTTTAAAAAATTCTGTGCATTTTTACCCAAGAAAGGGGTCTCAAGCGCCAAGTCAGTAACCGAATATGTGGTGATTTTTTCAGCCATAAAGTCATGAAATCGCTCAATACGAGCTGGGATAGTCGTTTGAGAAGATTGTGCTAAAACACCACTCTCCAAAAGTTCTGCCCGCTTTTCAAAAAGCCGTATTACCCCAAATCCCGCCGAAACAAACCCCGGATCAACCCCCAATATCACCCGCGCTTCATTACTCACGATCTGGCGCATCCTCAAAAGTAGTAAGTTCTCGAATAAAATTAAGATAGACCGTTCCCGTCGGACCATTGCGCTGCTTACCAATAATAAGCTCAGCAAGATTGGGGTCAGCCGTATCAGGATTATATAAAACATCCCGATAAAGAAACATGATAAGATCGGCATCTTGCTCAATAGCACCAGACTCACGCAAATCAGAAAGCATCGGCCGCTTGTCGACACGGCTATCCACCGCACGCGAAAGCTGCGAAAGCGCAATAATCGGGATTCCAAGCTCCTTCGCCAAGGCCTTAAGCGCACGAGAAATAGTCGAAACTTCTTGATGTCGATTCTCATGCCATCCCGAGCTCGTCAAAAGCTGCAAATAATCAATTACAATAAGCTGCACTTTTTGCTCAAGCCGCAACTTTCTCGCCTTCGTACGCACATCCATAATAGTCTGTGACGGCGTATCGTCTATAAAAAATCGGGCCTCTGCAAGCCGCGTCGCCGCATGAGTCAAATCAATCCATTCATCAGAAGAGAGTGTTGCATTCCGAATAACATGATGACGGATACGCGATTCACTCGACAAAAGACGCAGCGTCAACTGCTCTGCACTCATTTCAAGTGAAAAAAAGCCAACTGCCGCACCCGCCTGAGAAGCGTTCTGCGCAATACGAAGCGCAAGCGCCGTCTTGCCAACCGAAGGTCTCGCCGCCAAAACGATAAAATCACCCTTCTGAAGACCACTCGTCAACTCATCCAACTTAGAGTACCCCGAAGGAACTCCCGTCACCCCACTACGCTGACTCTTCGTCTCAGAAACCTGCTGCAACGTACGCCGCAACCAGATATCAAGCTGCTGAAAATTCGCACGCGTCCGCTTATTGGCAATTGAAAAAATCGTCTGTTCCGCCTCATCCAAAACCGCTTCAATCTCACGGTCATCCTGCGCATAACAACGCGTGATAATAGACGTTGCAGAACTGATAAGCTCTCGCAAAACAGACTTTTCTTTCACCAGACGCGCATGTTGCTCAACAAGACCGATCGCCGCTATGTCTTCTTGTAACGAAACAAGATAAACTACCCCGCCAACCGCCTCAAGCTCGCCACGCTTGGTGAGTTCATCCTGCAACGTAATCAAATCAACACGTCGTCGCTGCTCAAGTAAAAGCGCAATCGTCGAAAAAATAATGCGATGTGCATGTGAATAAAAATCGTCAGCAACAAGGACTTCAGACACAACGGCAAAGTTGTCATCATTTAAAATGAGAGCCCCTAAAATAGCACGCTCTGCCTCAATCGTTGCTGGCAAATTCTTGCCAAGCACCTGCTCGACGGCAACCGCGCGCCGCTGTTGTGCATCGCCTTCTTGCCGACGCTGTCGTTGCTGTTGATGCATCACGTATTATGCTTTCTCCGGAACGATTTTAACTGAAACGGCAGGCTGTAACGAAGTTGAAAGCTTAACCGTTATCGAGTGAAGCCCCTTGGATTTAATAGACTTATCAACAATAATCTGACTCTTCGAAACAGAAACACCCTTTTCTGCAAGCGCATCCACAACATCTTGCGGATTTACTGCACCATAGAGTTTCCCATCATCATGCATCTTGTAGGCAAGAACCAACTGAAGTGACTTGATACGCTCAGCAAGCATCGATGTTTTTGACTGAACAACTTCTTTGTGCGCCTCAATCTTTTGCAAGCGGTTTTCAAATTCTTTTGCATTAGAAGCAGTTACTTCTATCCCAAGCTTACGCGGCAAAAGAAAGTTTGCAGCAAACCCGTCAGCTACTTTAATAATTTCACCAGCCATGCCAACATTAACAACATCTTTTAAAAGAAAAACTTTCATACACAATTTCCTTATCAATCGAAATTTCCCTCTGTTCAAGGGCTCAGTATAGCGCAAAAAGATGTGTGTAGAAACTAAAAATTCAACCAAGGATTTTTATCTTATGACATAAGTCCTGTCTCAAAACATCGGCGAGCGCCAAATACTCAGACGAATCAACACTATCTTCGACCGTCCAACAGACAGACATAACCGACTGCAGAAAACCCAAACCTCAAATGTCATTTACAAGAATGTGCCCAGGGATGTCCCATCAAGAGTCAAAAGCCACGTATCAACCAAGCCTTTACCATTATCCCACCAATACCAGACTCTCTTTACCCTTAAAAGAGATCCCCAATTTCAAAATCTTTTTTAAACCCAAAGCTCGCAACTCTGTCTCATACTGCCGCTCTTCAACCTGCTTGAGGGCATTTTGACTCGCTGTTTTTAATGACTCTTTGGGACGTGCTTTTTTAAACTCAATAATAATCCCCGGTTTTGATCGATCTTTTGGAATAAGCATAACATCATATCGCCCATAGCCACTTTCCCGGTTTGATCTAATATCATGCGTTTGCATGAGCGACCCAAACATACCCAACACAAGCGCATGATAAAAACGCTCCGGCTCATCACCGCGAATATCAAAGGTGCTCAAAGTCTCTCGAGTAAACTTCATAAAATGGTCTTGAAATGGTTCCATCTCACCCGCAACAAGACTGTCGATCATTCTCGTATAATTCCTCATGCCAGAGCCTTCAGCAAACCACGCCCTAAACGATGTCTTGTAGGTTGTTCCCACTTCAACATTGGGAATTAAAAGCTCTGCATAGTTTGTATCCACGACTAGTCGGTAGTTCTCAAAAGTCAGATACCCCGAAAAGACGAGAAAATTCCAGAGGACTTCGTCATTCTTTTCAATATCGAGCATAATAATATTTTCTTGGATAGGCTTTGTTACCTTGCCCCCGGTGATAAGCACCTCAAGATCTTCTTTCATTTCGGGCGTACACCGCTTGAGCAGATCTTTAATAAGGGCATTATCGCTCGTATTGACCCAGTAAGCCTGATATTCACCTCGGTTTTTAACCAGATTAATAATCGACCATGGATTGTAAACTTTATGTTTCCCACTCTGATAGCCATCATACCAGCGTCGCACGTCATCAAGCTTATTATCAAGCCCAAAAAAATCGAGCATCGCTATTACTTCAGACTCCAAAAAACCAAACTTGTCAGAATAATCTTGCTGCAACAAAGTACGTACTTCAAGATGGTTGATACCACTGAAGATACTTTCTTTAGCTACACGCAATATCCCTGTCATAATACTGAAGTTAAGGGCATTATTACCCTTTAGGCCGGCACCCAAAAAGCCTCGCATAAAACCAATAACTTCTTGATAGTAACCCTTGAGGTAAGCAGCATGAATGGGCGCATCATATTCGTCAATAATAACTATCACTTTGGCGTTATGAGCACGCTCAAGATAAATCGAAAGATCCAAGAGTGAATCTTCGTAAAGGGCCTGAGTTGCGGTCCCCGATATGATTGCTTCTACACGCTGCAGCTCAAACTCACTAAGAACCGATTTTATATTATCAAAATGACGACTAAATTCGACGCCAATAAGCTTACAGATTTTTTCGTAACAGGGACCCCATGTATCCATTTTTACATCTTTGAAAGTAAGCCAAATAACTGGATACTTTCCCTGATGTTCCATACAGTCAGAATACTGTTCAATCTTGAGACCATTAAAAAGTGGACGTCGGGATTTAGTTTGGTCAGTTTTTTCGAAAAAGCACTGGATCATCGACATATTCAACGTCTTGCCAAATCGACGTGGACGGGGTACAAGAGTTACAGCTGCGCGAGAATCAAGCAACTCTTTTATCAGAAGGCTCTTGTCAACAAAATAATACTCACCCGTAATAAGCTTCCCAAAATCGTCAATGCCTACCGAAATATATTTTTTCTTTGCCTCTGACATCCCTTGCTCCTTTGATCCCGCCAGATACATTTTTATTTAGTTTACCAAATTTTGCTGCAAATCACAGAGGATCGATGCATGCCTAATTGTTGTATGTCAACACAAGTTTCAACCACCCACCTCGCCCATCAAAAAAACCTTGACGTGTATAAGAAACATACAAAAACGGCCGTGCTCCAGCAAGCGCACGAAACGCTGCAATACGCCATAAGTGATAAGGAAATGATGTACCCACCCACCAGGCATCATTTATCATACCAGCCACAACCACGCAGCTAGAAGACGCATCAAGCGCAATCGGCCTACTAAAAAGCTCGGAACAGAGCATCGGCACCAGACACATCTCTTCACACTCAAACCCAGGCGCCTGTTCACACCCCTGCACAAAAACATCCCCTCCTAAGAGCGGTGATAAAAGCCTTTGCATAAACGGCCACGTGCACCAGATCGGTAGTCTCTCTGCAAAAGGCACGCCGTGTTGCTTGCAATACACCCCTTTAAAAGACCCGTTAACAAAGAAGGCCGCTGCGTTAGAAACGCCCTGGTTACTTCGCCAGTAACAACCGCACAAAAGTCTTCGCCCAAGACTAAGCCCTTCAAGCGCCTGAAAAGCTGGTGTTCCCAGCGCAATCTCAATAGGAAAAGCCGACTCAGGAAAAATAACTGTTTGAACCTTTCCATAATGTGCCCCTGGAACAGCTTCTAAAGAACGAGCAAGTAATCCTGCAGCATCAGCAGCATGCAAATCGCCACACGGCGTGAACGCTCTGCTGGGCAAACAGACAAAATCACCCTGCGTTTGAAAAAAGGGACATTCCGCTACAGCCCTCCAATTACCCGGCACAACCAACATAAAAATAGATAATCCACAAAGAAAATATCGTTTCCGCTCAAACAAAAACCGCACACCGAAGAGAGTCAATAGGAGCAAGCAGATCGCACCCCACTCGCCACCCCACACAACTAACATCCGCCACAAAGGCGACTCCATGAGCGGCGCAAGCGGATGAAGAAAGAAAAATCCCTCGCCAAGATCAAAAACGCGTAAAGCATCATATAAAAAAAATCTAAAAAAGAGCAAAAGCATGATAAACTCACTCACCAAGCACCCAACACTGCCCCTCTTTAAAGCTACAGAGAGCCACGCGCGCATCCACAACATCACTCCGCCCAAAAAACCTGCATATCCTGCCATGCCAATGCCACACAAAAGGAGCGCAAACCCACACGGGACATTCCCTACAATCCCCACTAGTGCATACAAAGGGAAAAGTAAAACACCGCCACACCAAGCCGCACACCAATAAAACCCTGGCCAAAAAGATCTTTTAGCCTTAAGACACTTATCACCAGCATTCAAAAAAATAAAAAACCCTCCCCAAAGCAACAAAGGCGCCAACCAGACCGCAGCAACACTCATGACTAAGCAAAAGGCTGAAATAAGGGGCCAGAACGAGCGTTTGGCTGAAAATTGACAAAATGAAGAAAATCTGAGAGAATAAAGGGAATATAATCGAGACAGATAAAGGGTAAATACGCGACTTTTGTCTCTAAAATAATGGAATAATGACATTCTGGGGGTCTTTAATATCATGATGAAAAAAAATTCTTATCTACTAGTTCTTTTTGCTTTTTTAGCAGGAGCGGTACCACAAAGCATAACGCCTATGCACCTCAACGGCAATCTTTCGGCGCCAAAACCACTGAGACCCCCAACAAGCATTTTGTTAAAAAGCTCGCCCTCTGCTTCGTCGTTCTTTAGACCAAATTTTTCAAATCTTTCCACTCTTTCAAGCTCCTGGGCCGATCGCCTCTTGTCTGGCGCGCACTGGATTTACGAAAACCCCTATGCAAGCAATGCCTGCATACTGGCGCTCCAGGGTGTCGGAAGTTATCTCCAGGCACGGTATGGATGGGAAGACTTAAACACCTCAGATGCAAACAAAAAAACAGTAGCTGATTTCACAAAAACTCTAGGGTATACCGGCCTTCTCAGAAAAGATAAGCAGACAACTTTTAACATCTATAGAGCAAAATTCCCAGCGACTCTCAATACACAATCACGATGGAATGCTTCTTTTGAGCCCGATGTGTATGAGGTTCAATACAACAGCTTCATACTCCCCCATGAGCGCTCTGATGTTAATGAAAGCGCTCGTTCTGTCTTACAATCCATAGCCTTGAGTAGACTTTCGCAATCATGGATTAAACGCGATCTTATTCCGCTTATGGGAAGAAGTACGATCGGTCTAGCCTCACAGCTTGGTCTTAGTTTTCTCTTGAATCAGCTCGTTAAAAAAACCAGCACTCTCGACAATGCTTTTATTAACCTTGGTGTCACTGCACTCTCATTCGGAGGGGGGGCGAAAATAGCAAACATTGCAGGCAATTTTGTCAACAGCTATCTTCTTGGGAATTATTACGGATGGGTTCGTAGACAGGCTGAAGCCACAGCACTCGACAAAATCGCAGAATCATTTGACTCTGGCAAAAAGCCACTAGTATCTGCACTCAACCTCAAAGCCTACAAAGAGTGGCTTAACGAAATCAGAATTAATCAGATCTGTTACACCAAACGCGCAATTGTCCAAGAATTAATCGCAACGGGTGTCATTGGAGGAACAGGGGCAGCGTATTCTCCTGCTGAGATACAAGTACTCTGTCTTTCTCAGAACCTCCGAAAAGAAATTCAAAACTCAAAAACAGAAGAGTGTAAAACCGTTCTTCTTGCAAAAATTGGAAAACTTACCGGGCAAGAAGACACAGCGCTCCAAGAACAAATCTATACTGCCACTAAAAAGTTATACGCAGATACCAAGCGCTGGAATGCAATCGTCGTCAAAGAGATCGATCTTCTTTTGGACAAAGCTGTTGAGCGCTACACTCAGTACTTCCCAGCCCCACACTCACTCCGTGAGCGTATTGAGGCGGTCGAAGCAATGCTCGCAAGAGAAAAAATCAAGACAGCACTAGCCGCAGCAGAGCTTAAGATAAACACTCTCTCGAAAGAGCTTAAACAAACGTCCATCATGAAAAAATTTAAAACCTGGGTTCAATCAAGAAAGCCCTCAATCGAAAAAAAATAATCTCACGTATCCAGACGCAACAGAATATCTCTTGAATTTCGTCCCCCACTTTTCTATACTTTCTACGAGGAAAAGCTCAAACTGCAACAATGCCCACACCGCATAAAGGGTGGGCCATCGAAAGCAATCGCACTATGAACCGTCAATTCACCATCCCCGTCTCTCTCTTGCTTCTTATACTACTCGTCCTTTCACTTGTCACAAATACACGCGCTGGCTCATTTATGCCACCTCCCGGAGGCGGAATGTCCGGACTTGGCGGCATGCCAGGATCAATGCCCGGTGCAATGCCTCAAATGGCTCCCGGCCAAATGCCATTTCCACAAGGCGGCATGCCCGATGGTGCACCCGGAGGCCCCGGCCAAATGCCAACTGAAGCTGAAATGCAAGCAGCAGCAGAATGGATGGAAGGCCTTAGTAAAAGCGATAAACAAGAAGATAAAGATCTTTTAAAAGCCATAGAAGTGGCTTCCCAACAACTCACCGCAAGCATGAGTGATAACGATATTAAAGAACTCAGCAAGGCCATGAATATCGACCCTAAAGAGCTTATGCAAGCACGCGAAGAAGCAAAAGAATATATGAGCAAAGTAGAACAACAGCCCGCAGAAGCAATTGCCACGCCAACGCAAGAAGAAGGACTTGAGCCTGACGAAGGACCTGCCGAACATGAAGAAGGCGGAGAGCCCTCAGAAGAACCAGGCCCCAAAAAAGCGTCTCTCCCCGAAGAACAAAAAGCTTCTAAAATTACTAAAGTAACGAGCGCCGATAGAAAACAGGCCGAACTCATCGTCAACAGCCTTATCGAGCATCTTGAATCCTTGTCTCAAAAGGGAGCGAGTTTAACCTTTATCGATACAGAACTCCGCGCATGGCGCCAAGTTCTTCGTGATTTTATTTACGATCTCTACCTCATCAATACACCCGAACGCCTTGAAGCGCTCTTTGACTTTAAAGATGGCATCATCATCAAACACCTCAAAGAACTCCTGACCGCATTCGCCAGTGAAGAAGAAAAACTAACGGTCCCTGAGATCACTGAAATAGAATCTCCCTACAAAGTACTCGGCATCAGTCCAAAGAGCACCGATAAAGAGGTTACGGCCGCTTATAAAAAATTAAAGAAAAAACTTAACCCTACTACTCTTAAAAAAGAACTTACAAACGACAAGGTCATCGAAGAAGATATTAAGCGCGCAATGAAACTTAACAAATTCGCTCTCAATGCCATCGAAGAAGCCTACACACAGCTTAAAGACAAAGCATCACGCGCGCAACTCGACCGCGGTCTCGACGCAAAAACAGCAGAATTTAACGAAATTATGGGCATGAACAAAGTCGCACTCAATAGCATCAAACTCGCACTCGATTCTTCGGTGTTCAAAAACCAACTCCTCCCCAACTTTGAAGAATTGCTTTCAAAAATAGCTCCAAAAGAACTCGCACAGCGCAAGGCTATGGAAGACTCAGAAAAAAAACAGATCAAGGAACAAGAGAAACGTGCCCGTAAAGCCTCAACGAAATCAAGCCAAGGCGGACAACTTGAACCAAGCCTTTCGTATCATGGCAGTTCCTCCGATGGCTACAGTGGCAGCGGCTATTATCCTGATTACGGACCAGGCCGCTACTACCCAGGTATGCAGGGGTATGATCCTTACGGAGGAAAATCTGGCAGCGAAGGGCAAGCGAAACCAAGCGAGAAAAAAGAGCCCGCCGCTTCAACAACCACACCACCACCTTCAAATATGAGTGCGGAAGCACAAAAAATTGATCCACGCTCAATTGAAGAAATGATTCGAGGTCTTGAAAATAATCTGTCTACAATGCGCGTATCGCTCAAAAAAGCATCTACCCAAACTCTACGAGCTGCGCTTGAAGCCGAACCTAAAAAAGTAAAAGATCTTGAGAAAATCGACGTCAAAATCGAGAAAGCCCTGACCGAAAAATTCAACGACTTTATCCGCGACAGTGGTTGGAACACACTTAACCAAGATCTACAAAAACTCGTTTCAAAAATGACGCTCTTAAGTACCCAAAAGCGCACACCTCAAGAATTTGGAGCCTGGTCGTCATTCAAAAATGCACTTACAGCAGTATCAGAAAATAAAAAACAAGACTTCAAAGAAGCAGAGTCACTTGAAGAAATGGCACGTGAAACGCCAGGATCCATCTTTGAAGAATTTGGAGAGGCCTTTATCGCCCCAGGCTCTATTAACAAAAAACACTTATTCACCGAAAAAGAGCGTGCCCTTCCGATTAGAAAGCAGCAGGCAAAGCTTGAAAGAGACATCAAAATGATCGGCAGCAATGTCGATAAAATCGATGAACTTTTTGTAAACTCTGGTCTTGAAAGCAAAGAAGAAGAAAAGACCAAGAAGACGCAGAAGAAATCTTAGACAAAAAAAGGGGCGCCTTGAGATTCAAGGCGCCCCTTTTTTTGTCTGTTTTATTCTAAAACACGTACACACCGACGGCACAACCCCGACGCCGCAGCCTGTGTATCAAACTGCCAGCACCGTGGGCACTTCGTCCCATGCGCACGCTCTACTTTAATCAAAAGCCCTTTCACAGCTGTCTCCTGTAACCCTGGTGTATCTTTATCAACCACCGTAACGTCAGAAACAATCAATAGAAGCGGAAGCAACGATGCAAGATCGCCGACAACAGTAAGCGAACTAAGCGCCCCGTAAGAAAGCGTAACCGATGCTTCGAGTGGATGCTTAACCACCCCTTGCGCCCGTTGTTCTTCGATGCCTTTTAACACCGCAGAGCGCATCTCTTTTAAAAGCTGCCACTCTGCATCGTAAGCGCGAAGATCAACCGCATCAAAAAGATGTTCAAGCGCACTCAAATCTGCAAAACGCTGTAGATGAATTGAAGGGTGCGTCCCCGGAGCCCCTTGATAGAAATCAGCTACCTGTTCTGCCGCAAAGGACATAATAGGAGCCATAAGCCGCGTTAGTGTATCAAGTATATGCCAGAATGCTGTTTGCACAGACCGCCGAACATGGCCCGTTTTCTTTTCACAGTAGAGCCGATCTTTGACGACATCCCCATAAAAAGCGCTCACCTCCGTCGCACAATACTCATTTAAGAGCTGATATACGGTCGTTACCGAGCCCTGCTCATATGCCTGGATTACCCGTTTTTGTAAAAGCACAATCTGATGAAGCGCGTACCGATCTAATGGTTCTAATTTTTCGAGCGCAACAGCGTCTTTTGAATGGTCAAAATCGTAAAGATTTTGAAGCAAGAAGCGACAGGTGTTACGAATTTTACGATAGACCTGCCCCACATTTTGGATTAACCGATCAGAATAAACGGCATCACCATCGATTCCAATACTGGCAACCCAAAGACGTAATCCATCAGTCCCCACCATATCAACTACCTGCCCCGGAGCAACCACATTTCCCAATGATTTTGACATCTTACGGCCCCTCTCATCAACCGTAAAACCATGCGTCATAATTGCTTTCATAGGAGCTTTTTGATTCAACATGATGCCCGTCAACAAGGAAGACTGAAACCACCCTCGATGTTGATCCAACCCTTCAAGATAGAGATCTGCAGGATAGGCAAGCTCCGGACGTGTCATCAAAACTGCTGCATGGCTTACGCCTGAATCAAACCAGACATCAAGAATATCTCGCTCTTTCCGATACGAAGCCGTAGCATATTTTTTCGCTTCTTCTGGGCTAAAAAAGGCACGTTTTGCAAGATCTTCAACCGTTACCCGATCCCAGAACTCAATACCCTCTTGGGCGACCGCATCTGCAACTTTTTCTATAAATGCTGGATCAATAAAAACATCCGTACCATTCACTTCAATCAATGCAGGAATAGGAACACCCCATGTCTTTTGCCGAGAAAGACACCACTCCCACCGATTTTCGAGCGTCGCCTTTAAAAAATTACGGCTCTGCGCAGGATAAAAGGTCATCTGCTCAGTCGCCGCACGTGCCTGTTCTTTTGCTTTATTATGATTCAAATTACAAAACCACTGGGGTGTTGCGCGGAACATAAGTCCCTGACGGCAACGCCAACAGTGCGGATAGCTATGCTGTATTTTGCCTTCAAAAACAAGCTTTTCACCCACTCTTAATTGCTTCTTCACCCATTCCTGGCCATAAGCAATCGTCTGTCCTTCAAGATCTTGAGGGACTATGCCTTTGGTATAACATCCATCAGCAGAAAGCGGTGAATAGATTTCAAGCCCATGCTTAACGGCAACTTCATAGTCTTGCGGGCCACACCCCGGCGCACAGTGAACACACGCGGTCCCTTCTTCAAGGCTTACTGAAGGCTCGAGAATGACCGGGACCAGTCGAGTCGTATCAAACGGATGGCGAATCTGTACATTCTCAAATAGTTCCGCAGGTACTGTTTCGCCCATCTGAGCAGCACACGATTCACGTCCACAGAGCTGGGCAATAAACGCAGGAGCTAGACTCTCGGCCACGACCATGTCCCGTCCTTCAACGGTAATACGCTGGTACGCAGCACCATTTTTCAGCCAGACGGCCCGATTAAGAGGGATTGTCCAAGGCGTTGTCGTCCAGATGACTAAAAAAAGCGGATTTTTTGATGCAGGGAAAATACGCTGAGCATCTTTTTGCTCAACTTCGAAGAGAACGTAGAGCGATGGATCGGTACGATCTTGATATTCAATCTCGGCTGTTGCCAATGTTGTTTTGCACGTTGCGCACCAGGGCACTGTTTTATTTTTACGTTCAATAAAACCAGCCCGCACCATCTGAGCAAAGGCGCGCAAGATCGATGCTTCGTAGTGTGGGTCCATCGTAATATACGGATGGTCCCAATCCATTAAGATGCCGAGCTTTTTAAACTCATCACGTTGAAAATTAACCCAATGCGCCGCATACTCGCGACAGGCAGTTTTTAAGGCAGCTCCTGAAAGACCTGGATTATCCCCCGAAACTTTGTGCTCAATAGGAAGACCATGGCAGTCCCATCCGGGAACTACAGGAACACGATGTCCCATCATGCGTCGCGCTTTGGTAATAATATCCTTTAAAATTTTATTGTAGGCGTGGCCAAGGTGAATAGGACCATTTGCATAGGGCGGGCCATCGTGAAGAATAAAGGGCTCACCCGCTTCATTGCACTGCATTGCCTTCTGAGCAACGAGTTCCTCTTGCCAACGGGCAAGCATCAATGGATCATTTATTTTTGAGTCTGCGCGTAGGGGGAAATCAGTGCGGGGAAGATTGAGAGTCTCTTTAAAAACACCACCTTGAGCTGATTCGCCGCCCGTAGTCCGTTCATCGGCCATAACAAAACCTTTCTCTGATATCTGCAAGAAAAAAAGACGCGCATACCCTCGTATGCTCTCTTCATCTCTTTTTTATCAGTCTACCCAAAGACTGCTTTTACTCCAAGCCCACCCGCGCTACAAGATCGCCTCAAGGCCTTTCGCAAAGTCAGCAAAGAGCTTATCGGTTGTTTTTGTAAGCGTTGCCTTTTTAATCAGCTCATCAATAACAGTCTGCTTTCTGTAAAACAACATCGTCGCAAACCCAGGCTTCTGTTTACCAGAAAGCTTCTTGAGTGCTTCTTCTTCAGAAATAGTTTTAATCTGCAGCGGAGTATCATTACACAAATACCAAAGCCCATCACGGCAATTGCGTAGTATTGCATAATAATGAAATTTTCCAGAATACACTACTCCACCAAGCAAACCATACTTTTTTTCTTCAGCGCTTTTTTTGGCAGTTAGGCTTAAATAGGGGCTCAGGTCAAGGGAGAGTGGAACCGTAATAATTCCATCAAAAAGCTCAGTTTCTTCATATTTTAGATCATTAGGAATCTTGTTAATATCAATGTTTTCTATTTTTATCTCGATGCGCCACGCTTTCTCATTTTCATCAACCTCCCTCGTATAAAAATACCCCTCAGTCTTTCTTGTTGGCGTAAACACGAGAACCTGCGGCATACTATCAAGCATTGTTTTTTCTTTGCACGGAATAGTATTGATACTTTTCGTTTTTTCTAATAACTCCAGCCTCTTAATCTCGTCGTTTAAAGATTGCATCCGTTGGTCACGATTTTCCGTAATAGATTCAATAACGTATTGTTTTTTGGTGTCTTTTAAGAGCGCTGGAACATCGAGATAGGTCTTGAATTCCTGCATTGTGGTAAAAACTCCAAACTGCTGCGCCAACAATTCGGTAAGCAAGATTTCTTTTTTTGTTTTGTCTGGTGACACAAAAAGTGAAACTGCTAACTCTGTTTTTTTCGATACAAAATAAAATTGTGGAGCTGAAACTGATCCCTTATGACACCAATACTCTTTTTCTAGCTGAAACTGGAAAAGGCTGCCTAACTCATCAAGCGCCATTGCCTGAAACAGTTCACTCGAATCTCCCGCCATTCTCTCAAGCTCTAACGTCGAAACAAACGTATCAAGCGCCTCATCATGTGCTCCTGCTTTTACCGCCTTGGGGAAGAATTCCTTAAGCGCCTCGGCAGTTTTTCTCGTCTTGGGCACAGTAATCTGATCAAACTCAGCGTCCGTAAAAGACGTTATATTTCTTTCAATAAGCCGCGTTGCCTTACCACCACCTTCTTTTTCAGGGAGTGTATACGTCAAATAAATTTTAAATGCATTGCACAAAAAATACCCGACCTCTTTATCAAGCGTCTCGTACGTTGCAAAGTCGATCGGGTCTAGGGTTGCAAGTTTTTTTATCCTATCGCTCCAGATCGCGCGTTTACTAAGATCGCCCGTAAATATATCTTTTTTAAGTATATTCACAAGGCTCTGATACCGTTCAGCAAGTGTTCCCGTTTCCAGTCCCACTTTCTTAAAAACAGCCTCGAGCGCCGGAATCTGACTTCCTTTAAAGTCATCAAAAAGTAGTTTGAGCGCACGCCCCCACTCAGAGGTATCGGTCTGCACCTGCTCAACAAATTCAGGAATATTATAGAGATTTTGAAGCAGTGCATTAATGTAACAGGTAAGCGCGAGATTATGGAGTGCAGGCGGCAACGACGAAACACTCCCTTTTGCCAAACCAAACGCAAACACAAACAAAAAAAGAATTTTTTTCGCTTTCATACTATACCCTTTTTTCTAAAAAATCCTCGAAAGGCCACGTACAAAATCAGTGAAAAGCCCTTCCGTTTCTGAGCCCTCATGTTGATAAAAATAAAAAATTCCTGCACGCTTTGTCACTGAATAAGCTTCACCCTCAGAGACCTGCCGAACGCTGCTCGTCAACTCATAGCAGATCGTTGGACTATCAATCGCTTGCCCCGGAATAAAAATATACGAATAAAATCCTTTGTGCGATTCGTACACAACGGCTCCACGAAGGGTATACCAGGCTCCTTCTTGCGGCAGATTCTTTTTTAGTTCGTCCGTCACAAAAGGAGACAGCGTAATATGTTCCGTAGGGTCAACGGTACGAGTATTCACTACCATTTTTTCTTTAAAAACATTTTTCGAAACTTCTACAGAAAATCTGCCAAAACGTTCTAACACTAGAACCAACCAACGCGGTAATTTTTCCGCCACCTTTTTATCAGAAAAATAATCACCCAAAGCCTCCATTATTGTCTGTGGATCTGTCCAATTCTTCAGAAATAAAAAGTAGTTATCAACCGTAAAAGAAAACTTACTCTCCGCCGCTGCTTCCGCTACTTTTGAAAGCTCTTCACCGCCAAACGTGCGCAAAAATATAGGCAAAAATTCTGTTATTTTTCCCAGACTTGGGCGAGCAGTTTGTGGTAATTTTTCGCAAGACAGCCCAACTCCACTTTTCTTCCAATCAGGCAGATTACTCATACTCTGCATCAACGCATCGAGATAATAGAGTTTCACATCACCATATTGAACAAAAATCTTTTCACATTCGGACCGAACAATCTCCGGAGGCATTACTGTTTTTAAAGGCTCAGGAAGCTTTAGTGTAGAAGTAGTACCGGTTTTTAAAATCTTTTCTATGTCTTGCCATGATTTGTCAGTACCCTTGTCGAAAAAAAGACGCTTGTAGAAAAAAAGCACCCCAGATTGTATTTCTGCAAGCGCCTCTTTTTTCGACTTAACCTCGATATACTCATCACTACAATAAAACCATTGCGGCGCCTGTTTTGTTCCCAATGCCCACTGGTTCAAAACATAGGCAACATAGTGACCACTACCCGCCTCACCGCCAAGCTGCACGGCTGCCCCAATAAGCTGATAGTCAGCTTTGTCATCATTTTTGAGCGTCTGCAAAGTAAGCTTGTCTGGCACAATACAAGGCTCACTTATTTTCTTCACCTTCTTTAAATCAGGGTCCCAGACAGCTCGTTTTAATTGCACCGCCAAAACAAGCGGTAGCGACGTAAATCCCTGTTGTACATACCCTTGTTTTTTTTTCTCACGATCTTCTTTTTGAGCTTTCGTAATACTATTTCCCTCTTCATCACGATAAAAATAGAGTGCCTCACCAAGCTCTGGAGAATACGGTACTGACAAAATTCGCTCTAAAGACGTTGCAAACATCCATGTTGATGCATATTCTTTAGTGAGCTGCTCTTTTGACTTTGGCCCACGATACTGGGTCTGAGTCGTAAACTGAAAAAGCTTATTAAAAATATCTTCTGTAACAAAATTATTAAAAAATCCAAGGGAAAATGGTTCTGCTACATCTTCTTGCGCCCCTGCCGTCGTCACCCCCATCCCCACAAAAGCATTCAAAAGACCCGTCAATGCTGGTGTGGTGTCACCTGTAGCACCTTTTTTTAAATCAATAAAAACAGCTTGCATCGCATTTGCAAGCGACTTTTGTTTGGGCAGATCTTTTTTCCATCCCTCCGCAATTGTCTGTTCACGCGTCTCCGCTATTGTACGAAAATTAGTTTGACTAAAAACGTTGACCAACCCGGGCATATTGTAGAGATTTTGTACAAGTGAATTTAAGTAACAAGTATTGCCAACATTAACAAGCGCACGCGGCTTTAAACTGGACACCGGTTCTTTTTTTGAAAACTTTTTTATCTTCGTTTTTTCAACACTCTGCAGGCTCATGCTCCCTGCAATCACAAGCACAAATAACACAACCGAATATGATTTTAACTTCATTGCCACATCACTTTCTTCAATCTTTTTTAAACTGCTTTTCTCACCAAAATACGCTACACTTACTACTGTTGAACACAAGATACTACTGTCCGGAGATAAGAGACAATGGATATCATAAAAAAACGTATCGGTGTCTGGGGACTTGGTGTCTCAGGCAAAGCAATTGCATCATATCTTCTTTCGATACTTCCCCCTGATAAAAAGCTCGCACTACTCGACCAGAAAAACGAAGACATCGTACAAAAAATATTTGCACCCTCGACTTCTCTGATTTTTTTTAAAGACCCCGAAGAGCGCTCACTCTTTTTTGATGCCATTGATTATGTAATCCCAAGCCCCGGAATAGACCTTGCAACTCTCCCCTGTCCTGAAAAAATTTTCCCCGAAATAGACCTCTTTGCAACAGCATGGCACAAACCTCTCATCGCCATCACCGGGACCTTAGGTAAAACATCCACCACGCACCTCCTCTCAACACTCCTTGCCACAGCAGGGAAAAAAGTAGCCACTGGCGGCAATATTGGCATCGGCATGCTCGATCTCGTCTCCCAGCAAGCTACGACTGATTTTGCTGTACTTGAACTCTCGAGCTTTCAACTTGAACACGCACATCTCGTAGCGCCCGATCTTGCCATCATCACCAACCTTTATCCTAATCATCTCGACCGGCATAAAACGATTGAAGCGTATCTTGAGGCTAAACTACAGCTTATTTTTCATCAAAACGAGGGGCAGCAAGCGCTCATACCACTTGCGCTTGCTCCACGTATCCGTGCTGACAAACGGCTCGCGCACCGCCCCATCGCCTGGTTTTCCACTACTCAACTCAAGGAAAAGCAGAACCCGGCAATTCAACCCGATGATACAATTTTTACGTTTGACGAAAATGGATCCTGTATTGAAACGGATCACACGGGGAAAATAAAGAAGCAGCTCTTGGCCGCACAAAAGATTCCTACGCTTTCATTTAAAGAAAATTGGCTTGTTCTTGCAGCAGCACTTCACTTGCTTAGTATTAAAATCGAACCACTTCTTTCATCAATAGAGCTTTCGCTCCCCCACAATCGGCTTGAACCGGTCGCAACCATTGACGGAGTCGCTTATTTTAACGACTCAAAATCAACCATTATGCAAGCAACGATCACTGCAACAAAAGCACTTGCACCACGCCCACTGATTCTCCTTCTTGGTGGCGTCAGCAAAGGGGTTGATCGAACGCTTTATCTTAAAGAATTAGAGTCCCTTTCGCTCCTCATCTGCTTTGGTAAAGAAGCTCACGCGCTTGCAAAAGCTGCTGAAGAACTCAGAATAAAAACAAAAATATGCCAAACGCTTGAAGAAGCAGTTTCCGCAGCTCATCATACAGCCCGAGCTGGAGATGCGGTCTTACTCTCCCCTGGTGGCGCAAGTTTCGATCTCTTTAAAAATTATGAAGAACGGGGTGACCGATTTGTTGAGCTTGTTCAGCAACTCAAAAAAGAGAAGTCTCTAAAACATTGACAACTCACGCTGCATTTTATTACGGTGCAGACTATGGAAGACACAAAACGATTATTGACCACCTTCCTTACCCTCGTTGCTATCCTTATTATGGTAGGAATGGTGTTTATCTATTCAGCAAGCTCAGTATACGCACTCGAAAGTTGCGGCAATGCTGCCTATTTTATTAAAAAACAGCTTTTTGGATTAGTGCTTGGTCTTATTGGACTGTTTTGCATGATACTCTTACCACTTCCCGCCATCAAAAAATTCGCCCCTCTTTTTTTTCTGGTCAGTCTTGCGCTCACCTACGCAACCCTTCTTCCCGGAATTGGGATCATGCTCAATGGTTCACGACGCTGGCTTTCATTTGGTGGCATTATGCTCCAGCCAAGCGAACTTTTAAAAATGTGCACCATTATGTATCTTGCGCGCTATATCGAAAAAAAGCAGTTTAATCTTCGATCACTGCTCCACGGCTTTATTCCATTTTTAAGCATCGTCGGTATCGTAATTCTTGTACTTTTAAAACAGCCAGATTTTGGTCAAGCAGTAACCATAGGAACAACAGCGCTCGCCCTCTTTTTCGTAGCCCAGGGGAATCTTAAACAACTCTCTATTACCGCTTTGATCGGACTTTTTGGCGCTACGATTCTTGTCTATTTCAAAGCATATCGAATGCGCCGCATTCTCATTTTCCTTAACCCATGGAGCGACCCTCAAGGCGCTGGGTTTCAAATTATTCAATCACTCGTCGCTATAGGATCCGGCGGTACTTTTGGACTCGGGCTCACCCATTCAAAACAAAAATTTTTTTACCTCCCCATGCAGCACACTGATTTTATTTTTTCTGTTATTGCTGAAGAGACCGGTTTTGTAGGAGTCACACTCCTTATTCTCGCCTATATTCTTCTCCTGATTACCGGGGTAAAACTCGCACGTCAATTTACTGACGATTTTGCAACACTGGTAACACTCGGTTTTGTTTTTCTCATCAGCCTTCAAGCAATCATTAATATTTTTGTAGCCTCAGGACTCGCCCCAACCAAAGGAATTGGCCTGCCCTTTGTAAGCTTTGGTAGCTCTTCGTTAATTTGCAGCCTTTTTATGGTCGGCCTCATTATTAACTGCGCACTCGAAAACAATGCGCTTCAAAGACAGATACAAAAGCAAATCTAATAACTCATCATAAAGACTTCGCATCATTTATTGACAACGATTTGTCAACATGCTAAAAAATCAGTATTATACCCGGAGCGTACGAAAGCTACCTTGAAAACCAGGGAAGTACAAAAGCTCATTGCTGTTGTACAAAAAGGAGGAGCAGGCAGGTTGAACAATACAATTGCTATCATTGGTATAGGCCGTGTTGGAGCAACAACTGCTTACACGCTTTTACTCAAAAATCTTGTCGCCAATCTTTTGCTCGTTGATGTCAACGAGGAGCGATGCGAGGGAGAAGTACGAGATCTTGCCGATGCGCTTGCGTTTCTTCCTGCTGCACACATTCGTCAAGCAAGTTATTCAGAAGCACGTACTGCTGATATCATTATTATTTGCGCCGGTTTTGCTCAATCAAACGCAAAAGAGACGCGCCTTAATCTTGCACAAAAGAATAGACCTATTGTTGAACAGATAATAAAAAACCTTGAGCCCATCCCCCCCCACACCATTATCATTCTAGTCACTAATCCTGTCGATATTATGACCACCTTCGCACAGCGTGCCACCCAAAAAGCTAAAAATCATATTTTTGGCTCGGGAACTTGGCTTGATACCCAAAGGCTTCGCCGGTACACCGGTGAAATACTCGCTATTGCTCCTGAATCTATTGACGCATTCGTCATTGGAGAGCATGGCGATGCGCAATGCGTTGCCTGGTCACAGACCCTCGTGGGGGGTACACCTCTTTCAACAAACATGCTCAACACAGAGCAACGAAATGCCATAGCACTTAAGGCAAAAAACGAGGTCTATGCCATTATCGAAAAAAAATGTGCAACTTTTTTTGGCGTTGCAGCCTGCGTCGCCGACATGTGCCAAGCAATTATATTCGATGAAAAACGCGTACTGCCCGTTTCATGTTACCAACCAGAATATAACCTCTGTTTAAGCATGCCCGCTGTTCTTGGAAAAGAGGGAATTGAACGTATGCTCCCTATCACCCTCTCACCTAATGAGACAAAAACACTCGCCCAATCCGCACAATCAATGCACTCGTTTATTGAAGAACTTTCGTCAACAACCGCCTCATCACACACAAAAAATAGGGATTCATGACACATGAATATATCTCTTTTTATCGCACTTGGAGCACTTGCGGTTGTTCTCGTTTTTTTACTATTTTATTTTATGCGCTGCAAATGCAAGTAACACTACCCGTTACTTTTTATTATAACCCACGTTAGTATCACTTTTATCAAAAGGAGTTTCTCACCATGGCAATGAATATGAACACCTACATTATGATTGCAATCGCTGTTGTTGTATTTTGCTTAATCGTTTACTACATGTTCTTCAACAAATAAGCTTAAGCTGCAGGCCCCCCGTAAAAAGGGGGCCTCTTTTTTTACTTCAGCAAGATTTGATTGCCCGGCACTTCTGCACCGAGGGTTTCCTTTATTTTGAGATCCGCCTCTGTTTTTTCTTTGGCTTGAGTGTGATAAGCAATAAACCACCACAAATAATACGCATCAAGTCCATAAACGGGGTAAAGCATATTAAAGAGATTATACACGATGCCACTATCCAAAGAACAACACTCTTGTACCAGTTTTTTTATGGTTAATTTCTCTGTAGGCTTGTATTCACCCTTCTCAACTTTTCTTTCCGACACCGGCTCTTTATGCCTGCGCCAGAAAAGATACGAAATTACTTTTAAAGACTCCACCGTTGCTATTCCTGCAATACCTCCCGCCATAGAAATTGCGAGACCCTTAATCGTTGGATAATCACGCTCGGTTTCGCGGTCAGGGCACGAAACTCCACTATTAAAACAACAACCGCGAAAGACCAACCTGCCACAAAAAAGACTTAATAATGGTTTTGATATCGAAGCGCCTTCTCCCTTAAGACCAAGTGCATCTCGCCACGAAGCCCCCACATAAATAGTAGATCCAACCCCCGTTAGTAGATAACGCGTCAGTGAATGGCCACACTCATGGCCCAAAAGCATGGCAGCCATTACTGGATAGCCTACGCCAATGCGAGTCAGTACATCTAAGAGGCACGATGAAAAAGATGAATGCATTCTGCCAATAGAAAAATCAACCGGCATTGTCCCCGGAACGCCCATCCATTGCAAGTCAAAATTCCGTGCGCACCTCCATCCCCTCCATGTCCGTGAAGCATTATTCAAATAACGTGGCCGCCCTAAAAGCACATCGCTCAAAAGATATGTTCTACTCACCACATTAAATCCCGTACAGGTTGCACCAAAATACTTGGCGCCCAGCCGCACCCTCTCGTGAGAAACTCTATTTCTTTTTTGCAAAAACGTTTCGGTCTCACTATCTTCTGATGCAAAAGTCGATTTCATTCCGCAGAGCACTACTAGTACAAAAACTATTTTTTTTATATACATACAAAACACCAAAAAAAAGAGAGTGTGTGTTGCCACACAACTCCCTTTACCTATTTTTTACAGCAACTATTAATCAACAAGCGGTTTCCATGTAAGCAGAAACTCAACAAACAAGCGAACTCCAAACCCAGTTGAACCACCACGATAATAGCTTCTATCGGGCACCTCAAAAGAGGTTCCTGCTATATCAAGGTGTGCCCAAGGCATGCCCGATGCAAAATGTTCTAAAAAGAATCCAGCCGTAATCGCCCCCGCACGATACTGATCTTTTCCAATATTGCAAACGTCGGCAACTTCAGAACGAATCGCCATCCGATAATCGTCAGAAAAGGGAAGCGGCCAGAGCCGATCGCCTGACTGTTTTCCGGCGTCAATCAATTGGTTAATAAGTGATTCGCTCTTACCAACAACGCCCGCATAGAAGGGACCAAGCGCCGCTGAGCATGAACCTGTTAACGTTGCAATATCAACGAGCGCATCAAGTTTGTAATGCTTGGCAACGTACGAAAGCGCATCAGCCAAAATCAATCGACCTTCGGCATCTGTATTTTTAATCTCTGATGTTTTGCCATTGTAGTGATACACGATATCGCCGGGCTTTATAGCAGATCCACTTGGAAGATTCTCTGCAATTGGAGTTGCAGCAATGACGTTGATATGAGGCTTTAAATGAGCAATGGCCTGCATCGTGGCAATTACCGCAGCAGCACCAGCCATATCATCTTTCATCTCGTCCATTCTTGCTGCCGGCTTAATGCTCAAGCCTCCTGAATCAAATGTAATTCCCTTACCAACTAAACCAATCGTCGGCGCATTTTTGTCACCAGAATGATATTCCATTACCACAAATCGTGGCTCTTGTTCAGACCCTTGCGCAACAGCAATAAGGCCACCCATCCCCATTTCAAGAATTTCTTGTTTCTTAAAAACCGTACACGACAATGTGTCATAGGCATGAGCAAGCGCTTCAGCTCGTTCTGCAAGTCCCGCTGGAGTCAAATACGCAGCAGGAAGATCACACCAATGACGCGCCTGATTAACCGAATGACCTATGCGAACGCCCTGCTCAATGCCCGCTTCGAGCATCTCATGCAATGACTCTGGTGCAATTAAAAAGAGCGTATAATCTTCAGCAACATGCCTTTTTTCATCGGTAATAAACTGATTAAATTGATACGTTGCCATTTCAACGGCAATAACAATCTCTTTGGCATACACAAAAGGCTCTATTCCAAAAAGATCTGGATGGAGCAAATCAAAAACCAATTTTGTTATTTTTAGACGTTCGGCAACCCGTATAACCCGCCCAACGGCACGTCGCAACTGCTCAATCCGAACGTACGATTTTCCCGAAAGCGCTCCCACGCCAACACAAAGAAGACGGCACGCCTCGCCATTGCGAACACCGAGAAATTCAACACACGAGTCAACCGCACCCGTAAAATGCATGCGCTTAAGTTCATGTTCTAACGGAACGGGAAGTAATTTTTTTGCAACTGCCTGTTGCTCCAAGGATAATGCCGTATCCGCAGGACAAAACAGGACATACCCTTCTGCCCCAACTTCATAAGCAGGGCCCTTATTAATCGAAATGGTGATCATACAACTCCTTGCATATAACGTATCTAGTTCGCTCGAGCAACCAAGCATCTTCTGTTTTATTCTACCAACGAGCAAAAAAATACCTACAAAAAGTCTATCAATAAGAACAAGATCCCATAAAAAAAGTGGGTGGTTTTTGGGCCACCCACTCTATTTTGTAATAACTATCGATTACCACCAATAAGGGCTACAGGTGTAACACGTTGGACCACTAAACCAAGAATCATAAAATCCTGGATAATACCCAACCCCAACACCGACACCTACGTTCAAACATGACCGGCACGAGCGATGTTTCTTTTTCTGATCAGCCTCTTTTATTGCTTTCTTTTCATCTGCTTTACGTGCAGAATCAAGAAAGTCTTCAAAGTGAGTTGTATCAAGCAGTTTTTGAAAATCAGCCTTCGAAAAACCTGTCTTCAGATCAGCTTGCCCCATAATCTTGCCATTTTTAATCAGCAAAATAGTGTCGCCTTTTAAATTATAATCTCGTTTAAAGCTTGCCATATCTCCACGGTCAAAATTTGATGCAACAAAAAAGACCCGGTCCTCGTAAAGCTCGCGTCCAGCGTATTCATCAAGCATATTCGAGACACGCATAATTTTGTGCCAAACAGCAGAATGTTCTTTTTCACCATTTGGTAAAATGGTTTCTTTGCGGTCTTCCAGTGGCATATGATACCCATAAAATACAACAAACTGGTGCTTCTTTAAAACGCGATCTACATCTTTTCTTACATGAAGAAACTCAACAAATTGTGGATCTTCTTCTGCCCACAAAAATCCAACCGCTATAGACATTAAGAGAAGAACATACGGTATACAATGTTTCATGACAGCCCCCTTTTTTAATAATTACTTAATACTTTTTACAGGCACTGCGCCCTTTTCACCACTCTTCCTCACCAGTCCCTCATCAATCCAAACTTTCTTCTGCACTTTTTGGCTTAACGTTCCATCAAGAAAATTCTCAATAAAATGTAGGACCTTACGCCGATACTTTTCTGGGTTTTGGAAAAATGAGCGAAAGTGATACTCACCCTCGGTTATCCAAAAACGGGTAAATCCCGGAACAGCATCACAAATATTCCTCACCGCAGCGGGCGGCGCTTTCGTATCTTTTTGACACGTTACAAAGAAGACAGGAATCGTTATTTTTTGCGCAGACGCAACAACATCAATGGGCACCAATCGAGTCGGAACCAGCGATGCGTCGATATTTGCAATCGTCCGCAACGCCATTTTAAGTCCACCTTGTACCCAAGGATGATATGCATACTTTAATAAAAATGACCGTCCAGGTATCCGAAATGAATGTCCAAGCACCGTAATTTTTAAATGTTCAATTGCGCGTGCGATCAACTCTTCGGTTGAATCAAATGGACAGTCCCACACCGCACAATCAAAGAGCTTACCAAAGCGCGCTTGTGCTTCTATTGAAGCAACGGCACCCATCGAAAAAGCCCAAGAAACAATGGGAAGCTTTTTCAATTGTGGGTCTGCTCGAATAAATTCAACAGCTGCTTTTATATCATAAGCCTCATCACTTCCAAACGTACAGCACTGCCCCGCCGACAGTTCACCGTGTGCCCGAAAGTCAAAAACAACAACATGATATTCACTAAAAATCATGCTCATAAAACGAATATCTTCTTTGTTACACGAATAACCATGAGCCATCAAAACAGTAGCGCGCGTGCCTGGTCGATTGTTCCTAAAAAGCAAACCTTTTCGTTTCAGAGGCTCTTTCCCACTCAATCCAGGCTGCGAATAAAATACAATATCTTCAACCGACATTTCTGCACGATCTCTCGCTTTTGGTTCTTCTGCAAAGATCAATGACTCTCCAACTAACCAAAGAAATACGAGCAGGATAATGCTTGCATCAAGAATCTTCATAACCGCCCCCCATTGGTATAGTATTGTAGTCGTTCATTAAAAAGTTTTTTAAGCTCTCTCATTCGCTTTTGCGGCTGCCCGTATGAAGACCCTGGAAAAGAAGCCCAAACATCACGTACTTTATAAATCGCCCGCTCAAAGCGCCCTTGAAGAATATCATCAAGAGCATCATGCTGCCAAACAAGATAAATTGCTCCCAGATCCTGATTCACCGGACTAAAATCTTTCAAGCCAAGGCTTTTCGCCACCCGCTCCCAGGTTTTTGAGAGAAACATATAGCGACCTGCAGCGGATGAACAAATTTGACGCCCTAAAGAAGACGAGCATATTACCGTTTGTGGATGATCCTTAAATCCATAAAAAGAGACTCCTGGATACCGAAGTAAATATCCTTTTAAAGAATGTTCATAGGGACGATTTTTAAATGAGCCCTCAGCAAAACCAATCGCATCAAGAAAAGCGAGTATTGCCGGCTCTTTTTTCATAAGCCTCACAAAATCAAGCCGCTCTGCCTGTGTTAACAATGAACCAGCTTTTACTCGTTCACTTTTTTGAGGAGATACAGCCCCCATCAACCCACATCCACCCGCGAGACAAGCAAAAAACATGCCTACAACGCGTCTTATAAAAAGAACCCCTTCCATAACCATTCTCCTTCCCACAACGTATTACTTCTCTCTAATTTCTTTTTCTATATTTATAATAGTAATTTTTGACTGAAAAAAAAACAGTTTACCAAAATTTATTCATAAAGCATGTTTATTACCGTTCTTTTGAAAATTTTGCTTGCAAAACAGAAGTTTTGACTGCTAAACTACCCGTCAGCCAAGGCAGTTAAAGCTTTTTGGCATCATTTTATCTACATTAGGGAGAATAGATCTATGAAAATATTCACGCGTAAACACTGTTTTTTGAATTACTCACTCATTGGAATGCTCGCTCCATTCACTTTTTTGCAAGCTATGAACACTCCTAAGAAAAACCTCTTGCTCAAAACAGCCTTTGAGCAAGAGGTTTTTTCGCCTCTCAGTCCTCAAAGCCCCTCGTCAAAATCCTCATGCTCAACGCCGCCGCCAATAAAAATACCGATTCCAACAACACAGATCCGCTGGAGCCAGTTCTTAGAAAACTGTAACGCACCAGCAAGAACTATTAAATTGCTTAAACTTTATGAGCAAAATCACAAGTACTTTTCAGAACTCATACAGAATGAAAAAAACCGCACAGAGACGGTTTTTAGTCCAACCTACGAATGCGCCGAAAAAAATAAGTGTATTGAATATCAAAAACTCAATGCTCTTATTCCTCGTCTGATCGAGCCGAGCAAAGCTGATATCGCAGTACTTTGGGACAAACTGCTCTTTGTTATTCCACACGAAGGAAGTCTCTCTACCTCACTATTTGAATTAGCGCTTGAAGAAACACCAACACTTCTTTCATGGTCACCTAAGAATGAGTTTCTTGCCATTGTCACTGAGAATAAACTTTCACTCTGGAGCAAAGAATCTCATTCAATTTTTGAAAAATCCTTCACATTCAATGGTGCCATCGAAAAAATTGTATGGGCACCTAATGAAAAAAGCCTGCTCGTACTCACCGTTAAAAATTACTTCGGCGTGCTTTCTCTTTGTCCTCTTTCCACAAAAAAAACCACAAAAAAAATAAATCCCAACTTCAAACTCTTAGACGTTGGAGATCCGCTAGTACTCTTTTCATTTGATACTCAAGACGAGGACATAGAAACCTTAACCTATTTAAACAACTCAAAAACAATCTCTCTCACAACCGACGTTGTAACAGAAGCGATCACATTCGAAACAAAAACAGGCAAGCTTATCTCGTAAATAAATTAGAAGCGGCAGAAGATAACAAAATCTTCTGCCGCTTTTGACTGTGCACATACAAAAAATTCGCACCGCTTACCATTCCCTAACCGGAGACTAATTTACACCAAGAATCTTATACGCAAGCATATTAAGATACACACTCCACACCCGCTGTGTTCCTAAACTCTTGTCTCTCATTGATCCATCATCAACATCAAGCTCATAAAGTGTGTTCCATGGTTTATATTTTAAAATGGCAAGAATAATATCTTCATCCTCCTTGTACTTCCCAAAAACACCCTCATTTTTATCAAACTGAAGCATATTCTTCATGACATATTCTTTCAAGGTGGACGAAGAAGTATTTGCCGCATCATTAACAATGGTCAAATATGTATATACCTTACGTTGCATCTCGTCCTTTATGTTCTTCACTACCTGCGGAGTGCCCAAAAAAATAGAAGGAACTTTAAAAGCTGGAGCAGTAAAGTCGATCTTGATTGAAGGATCTACCGACGATGAAGACGGCGTAACCTGGGTTCCCGAAGACTGAACAGGAGCATTAGCATTATAATTGGTCACTTCAACCGTCTTGCCATAAGGCGTCTTCGACGTCCCTAAATTTGTCTCTTGATAAGAAAATACAACTATGGGGCTACACAAAAGCGCCACGGTCATCACATTTAAAAATTTCATAAAACATCCTCCATAAAAATAAAATAATCACCACTACAACAAAGCAAAAAACCGCCCGAAAGCCGTAAAGATGCACTTTTTAAAAAAGGAGTTAAAAAACCCAACACCCCGACTTTTGACAGTTATAGTTGCTTCCTACTTATGAGCATAGCATTTTATATTTCTATTTATCAATAATTTTAAAAAATATCTAATCGAGTAAGTGGGGGCCCGTAAGGCCTCCCACCTCTCACACCACCATACGTACCGGTCTGGTATACGGCAGTTCAATGACCATTCCCTCAAACACATGACTAATTCGCCATCCGCATAGTTCGCGCCGCTCTTCTCCCTCCCTTCGATACGTTTGCTTGCAGCAAACACTCAGGGTAAACTCAACCCCGCTCATGGTGATACTTCGATACATTGTGCCGCCTACGGCGACATGTTTTCCCTTTGGGAAAACACTCAGTATGAGCGGTTGTATCGAACCATGTCCTGCCTGCCCGCCTTAGCTTTAGCGACGGCTGGGAGCCTGTCGAATGGGCATCGGGATGAGCGGTGGAGGACTTAATCAAGAAGCAGAATTTAGATCCTCAGAATGGAACGCTTCCGTCAAAAATTCATTAAATTCTTTCAACGACATGCTCTTATGCGCCCGCGCAACAACCGACCCTTTAGACAATACCAAGACCGTTGGCACCGTACTAATCTCAAATCGCTTCCCAATCGCCGGAATTTTTAGAAGATCTACTTTGCAAAAAGCCGTCGACTCAAACTGCGTTGCGACAAGCTCAAGAATGGGCAATAACTGTGCACACGAAGGGCAATATTCTGTATAAAAATCAAGAACCACCGTATCATGTGATGAAAGAACGGCATCAAGATCTTCTTCTTTCTTAAGCTCTGTCAGAGCCTTTCGATGCAAGCCCCCCTCTGGCATAAAAAAGCGTTTTTCATGCTGAGTAGCGGCAAGCGAGTTAAAGCCTATATCGCGCAAAAATTCAAGCGCATCAAGCCCTGCTCGAATGCCATCTCCCGCAGCAACACCTGCTTGACGATATCGTGGATCTGCTACGTCACCCGCTGCAAAAACCCCACTTAATGACGTTTTTTGTGTGTGGCCAAAAACCTTAATATAGCCATCTTTATCAGTACTTAAACTCCGTGCAAACGGCCCCACATTTGGCTCATGTCCAACCGCTAAGAAAAGATACCGAACAAGCATCTGCTCAGCCGCACCATTTTTCTTTACGGTAATACGATTTACATGTGTTGCATCCCCATCAATTGCAACAACCTGGGTCTCTGGACGAATACTAATATTTTTATACGCCTTCAGCCGCTCTTGCATCAAAGAAGTTGCTCTCATTTTCTCGCCTCTCACCAAAAGCGTGATTGAACGAGCATAGGGTGTCAGTTGAAGTGCATCTTCAACTGCAGCATCACCACCCCCTACAACGGCAACATCAAGTCCTCGACAGAATGCAGCATCACACGTGGCACAGGTTGAAACCCCGCGACCCCAGAATTCTTCCTCACCCGAAACCGCATTCTGTCGCGTAGAAAGTCGCCGCGGCGTTGCACCTGCTGCAATAATCACGGTCAATGCCCGGAGCGTTAGCCCATCTTCAGTTTTTAAAACAAACGGCCATTGCGAAAAATCAACATCAACAACGGTATCACGAATAAAATGTGCACCAAATTCTTCTGCCTGAGCATGGGCACCTTTAATTAAATCAGGACCCAATTTTTTTGGAGCTCCCGGCCAATTTTCAACAAGAGAGGTTCCCATCAACTGCCCTCCCGGCAATTTTCCTTCGAAAACAACCGTATGCATTCCCCCACGAGCAGTATAAAGCGCCGCCGCAAGACCAGCAGGCCCAGACCCAATAACAGCTACCGGAATAATCTGATCAAGCTTTTCAAGGGAAGAAAGAGCAAAAGAATGCGCTACACCACCTCCATAAAAATTACGAAGAAAACGCCACCCCAAAACACCCCCTGCCACTACAACAATCACCATAAAAAAGAGCACTATCTTCCAGGAAGAACCCATACTTTTCATACTCGCCTCACTTGAACAAAAGGGAAGAACCAGACAATAATGCCCAAAGTATACTGAGAAAAAGACAAAGAGTCGATTTTGAACAGATCGGCCTTTTTGACAAAAAAGGCCGATCTGTTACACTTACTTCAGCCATTCGAAGAGAATGGAGAAAATGGAGGACTCAAAATGCCTCAAACAGTAATTTTTAATAAATAATACTTCTAATAGAAAGAGTTCTGTCATGGCAAAAAAAGCAGCCAACTCATTCGCAATCTACCCGATCAATGGCCCAATCAACGGGAAGAGGCTTACCCTCTCTCTCTTGATCTATCTTCTTACAGTCGCACCATCCGGATTACAGGCAATGGAGCAGGGTGAAACCCAAGTCGCACCCCCCCCTACGCAAGCACTACCGCAAGCGGAACCCGCGTCTTTACCCGCGTCTTTAACTGATGCGATCGACGCACTGGGCAAAGACGATACAACAGAAGCAATGCAAAACCTTTTCTTTGCTTACACCAAACAGCTTCAGGGTCTTGAATTTATTATTGAGCAGCTCGCGCTCGCGGTATCTCAGAAAAAAATGGGACTGCCCGAATTAATGGACGACGTCCATACATGGCTCGCCTCAGTAAAAGATATTGTCATGCAGGCACGGCAGGTCCCGGTCGCACGGCTCACTCCTGACGTACTTATTGCGCGCTTTCAGGTCGTTGAAAAAATAAGCTCAATACTTTCTCGTTCAATTGATACACAATTTCAATGGCTCCCGCCTCTCGACTATGAGTCTCTCTACCTTTTTACTAAATTAGGTGCAACGCTCAGTCAGGCACTCTTTTTTGCTCAAAAAACCGAAAATCTTGTCTCAGCACTCAACCAAAAAGCGACCGATGCAGGACTCTCTTGGTTTAATAAAACCTATTCGATCTTCTCGGGCTTTCTACACCGCACGGCTCTGGTCGAAACTACGGCAAAAACGGCCGCTATTGGTACCGTAGCCTTTTTTTCATACCTTCTCTACGCACCGGAGCACTGGATCACTAATCCAGCACTCAAGACACTTCGCACCAACTGTAAAGCTAAAATAAACACTCTTTTTAGCGCAGAAAACATGGACTCCGCACAAAAAACTATTGGCGCAATTGCAGCTCTTGTTGCACTTAATCAGCAACTTGGCCTCCTTGACCAGCTCAAAGCAGCCGCCTATGCAGTCGATGCAAAACTAAGAGGTGTTTCCCTTAATACCCCTGCAACGACCGCTATCCTTCAAGATGATGGAACTGACCCTTCAGCGCCCGACCTTTCGAGCCCTCTTTTCAACTACCTCGGTGATGACCTTGCTCCACTCAGAGAAATTGTTGCCTATCTTGGTAATCCAGCAAAATACAGCACCATCAAAATAGAAAAAGGGATCTTGTTAACGGGCAAACCTGGAAGCGGAAAAACATTCACGGCGAAAGCCTTTATTAATTCGTGCAAAAAAGCAGCAGGACGCACTGCTGTCATTTCCGTTAATTCATCAGCACTGATTGCAAGCAACGGGTTTGAATCGATCATCGCCCAAGCAAAAGCGCTTGCACCGTGTGTTATTTTTATCGATGAAGGGCACACCCTAACCGGTGGACTACAACTTGACAAAAACTGGGCAATGCTTGAAGACTTTTTACTAGCGCTTGATGCTATTGATCGCGATAACGATCCTCAGCACCAGGTCTGGGTCATTGTTGCAACCAACCGCCCTGACCTTCTTAACGAGCCGCTCCGTCGGCCCGGACGCTTGGGACTTCAGATCGAATTTTTTGAACCAAGCTTTGAGCATAGAAAACAGATTCTCGACACTCTCTGCAAAAAAGCAGGTATTCATGCGAAAAAAATAAATTCAGAACTCTTTGCCCATTTAACCAAAGGGGCATCAGTCAGCGCACTGAATAAACTTGTTGAAGGCGCTTCACGGCGAGCAAAATTACGTAATGAGCCCGTCAGCTTTGACGATATGTACGAATCACTTAACAATGGCTTCCGCCACCTCCACAGAAGCATCGCGCTCACTCAACAAGAACGTGCTATTGTCGCGGCGCACCTTGCTGGTATTGTGGTTGCTAGAATCAATCTCACGCTTTCAACAAAACTAGAATCGGTTACCATTCGAGCACCACAACAAAACATCTCTGAACAATATGACTGGCAGGCAAAAATAGAGCAAAATGAGCGCACCTTCTTCAAGCCACTCTATGGAACCTTCTTTACCTATGCAGAGAATGAGTTAATCATCCCTAACCAAGATACCGATTCGCTTGCTTATGCTGAATGCAAAGCGATACTTGCAGGAACTGCTGCAGAGAAAATCTTACTTGGCACAACCAGTTCGTACGATCAAACTGCATTCCAGCGTGCGTATGAGGTTATGCTTTCTGAAATGACTAAAAAAATTGCTCTTGAAAAACTACCAAAAAAACTCAGTGATGCCCTCAAGTTAGAAGCTTGGAATAAAGTACAAGAATGTGAAAAACAGGTTGCAGAATTACTGAATGCACACAAAGAAGAGTTAGTTCGTATTAGTGATCAACTTAAGAAAGATAAAGATTTCTTACGCATAGATGAGATACAAGAACTTTTAAAAGTAGAACCAGTTAAACCAGTGCTCACACCGGCCGTAACTCCAGCGACGTAGTTGACGGATAAACCAAGCACCGATATGCTGTAATAACAAATCAGCACGCGATAAACGCAAAGAAAATAGATGGAAAGAAATACCGTATTAAACCTAAAAACAGAGGTTATATCTAATGAAGAAACTTATGATACTTGCAGCGCTTCTCACCGTAGCTGCGCCCGCAACTCCCGCAATAGCAGGATTTTCAGATGCACTCCAAACAAGAGACTGGCGTTTGCCATTCCGCGCCGTCAATGAACTCGCCAAGAACCCAGTCACTCAATTTGTTGCACCACGGGTCTTGATTTACAGCGGTTGTGCACTCCATCTTTTACGCCTCATGACCTACTCAAATTATGTTAAGTATATGCCCGAAGCATTTGGTCTTAAAAAAACGCTTTTTCAGCTTAAGAGAAACTGGCTTGGTAGCCCTTGTGAACGGTTTATAGATCAGCCAGTTGAGGACAAACAGTTTAAGTTGCAGCTTAAGAAAGATAACATAGTAGATGACTATGAGCGTACCAAAAAACTGATTATCAAGAAAAACAACATGTTTAAAGACCATAATAAATCCTACATGGCCGCGCTTGAAAAACAGGCCTCAGGCGCTAAAATAGAACCAGATGACCAAAATGCAATTGATGCTGGTCAATGGGCTACTTCTTCGTTTGAACTTGGACAAGATCCAGATTGGATGAAAACCACCAAACAATTCGGTGTGAAATGGGGTGCCGATCTTCTTTTGACCGTTGCACTCGCGCCAATCTTCTACAAACAGATTTCAGGTGATGCAGCATCACTTGGTCGTGCAGCATCTTCGGTCTGGTCATTCTTGACCCGCGATCCACGCGCTGCATAATCTTGCTACAAAAGAGTTTTATGACTCAAGAGGGACGGTGAAATATCCGTCCCTCTTTTTATTACTCACCCATTTTCTCGTCATCGATCATTGCACGCCGCAGGGCATACCGTTCACTATTTTTGAGATGTGCGCAACGCCATTCAGAAACAACGTCTACCACTCTTTCTTCATCAAGATAGTCTGCTGGCAACACCAAAACATTACAAAAATCTTCCTGTCGCACTCGCCGTGCAATAATACCTTCCCAGGCTACTGCCGCATAAATACCCGGCTTGCGATTTGCAGCCATTGCCATGCCGGCACCAGTACCACACAGCAATACACCCATATCAGCTTCTCCCCGCAAAATCTTTTCGCAAACCGCATGCGCAAAAACAGGATAGTTAGAATTTTCTTCTGTAAAAGCACCACAATCAATCCATCGAACAAACTCGCGACTCTGCTTCATCAAAAACTCTTTTAACAAAAAACCACGATGGTCGGCACCAATGGCAATTTTTATTTTTTTCATTCTTCTCTCCTTTTTGTACTTTTACAACCCACTCTCTATTTACCGCTCTTCTCCTTCGATACAACCCCGGAGTTTATCCCGAGCTTGTCGAGGGGGGTCTCTCAGGATGAGCGAACAAAGCCAAACAATCAGAGAAATAATAGTATGTAAAAACCAACACTCCGCTCACCCTGAGTGTTTTCGAAGATGAAAACGTATCGAATGGGTTAGAGCGGCAAACAATCTCCATGAAAAACTGTCTTCACTCCCAACAAAAATTAACTTTATGCTTCCCATTAAAAGCCTGCAATTTATGCGTCTTCCCCGCAACCGAAACTGGAAAGAAAACCTCATAAACATTCCGCGGATAATGAGTTGTTTTTTCGCTAAAAATACCACGATAGCCTCGATCAATTTCCGTCCCCACTACCTTGGTCGCCGGATAATGCTGGTCGTCAACAATCAGCGTAAAGCTCCAATCTTTTTTAACCCCACTCATTAACACAAGATACTTGGTTTCGTGTGTAGTCTGATCGGCAAACTCCTGACACTTTTTCGCCCCACCTTCAGAAAGAGAGCAGACCGAAATACATCCTTCCATCAAACCTTCATGGACTTCAAATACCCGTGGACTGATCCAGAGCACATAGAAGTGATCAATTGTGTTAAAATAATCATAAACTGGCTCTTCCCGTACATACGCACGGGCCTCTTTTGCACCACACGCCTCACATAGTTCCGTCTGCCGAAAGGTCTTTTTAACCCAACAGACATACCGGGTACATGAGGGGAAAATCATCAAAAGAGAAAGAAAAAAGAGAAAGCGCTTCATAAGTAGATTCCTTTTTCATACACTAAAAATGTTGAACAAAATCAAGCGTATGACAAGCGCAAGCGCTTTACAAGAGAATGCCACCTTATGAATCAATTTCCTTTCTTACTTGCCCGCCGATTTTTTGGCACTATGGCAACCGACAAAACATCCGCTCGCCTTGCACTCATCTGTTTTACAAGCATAGCCCTTGGCTCTTGCGCACTTCTTGTTACCACCGCTATTGTTAACGGCTTTAGACGAGTAACCAATGACGTCATGCAGAGCGTTCACCCGGATATCACACTCCAAGCTTTTGACCGCACGCCACTTTCTTACAAAAAAATCAGCGCCGTTCTCAAAAAAGAGTTTACTCCAGGTTGCACCACACATACCCCTTTTGCAACCGAAAGCGTACTCGTTCAATCAAAAAATTCAGATGATATTTCACACCTTGCAACCATAGAAGGCATCAATCCAACGACAGACCAACTTGTCCGAAAGCTCCCTCTCTCATTCGGACAAAACAACCAAAACTTAGCGCAAATACTTGCAAAAAAAGAGATTATTATTGGGAAAGCGCTCGCTGAAGAACTTACTCTTACAATAGGATCATCACTTTCGCTTTTACACGCAACAAACCTTCACCTGCGCAGCCAATCAATCACTTTCGAAAAAGAATCAGTTACCGTTGGCGGTATTTTTAAAACGGGACTTGATGATATTGACCGCGCGCTCATCATCTGCTCGCTCGATCTTTTTGATGAACTCTTCCCCGAAACAGGAATTACTCAAATTGGCATCCACTGCGCTCCTCACACAAACCTCAAGACAACCGCCCAGCAATTAGGCAAACGCTTTAAACTCGACGCCTACGCCTGGCACGAACTCTACCCCGCTTTTAACGAGGCTATGGCACTCGAAAACTACGCTCTTATCATTATTATCATCCTCGTTACCAGTATCACCAGCCTTACAATCGCATCACTCCTCTCCCTCTTTCTTTTTCAAAAAAGGCACACACTCGCTATCCTCCGCGCGATGGGAATTCCCCAACGGCTCATCACCCAAAGTTTTTT
This sequence comes from candidate division TM6 bacterium GW2011_GWE2_42_60, assembly GCA_000996275.1. Taxonomy (GTDB): domain Bacteria; phylum Babelota; class Babeliae; order Babelales; family Babelaceae; genus UBA12395. The sequence goes on along the minus strand of LCEG01000002.1, from coordinate 36,290 downwards.
ACTTGTCGGAACCATCCTTGTTTTTGGCGCTCAAGTCACTGGCTGCCTCATGGCAATTGCCATTTCTTTGCTTCTGGAGAAAGGAAAACTAATTGCCCTGCCCGATGCCTATTACATTTCCTATCTGCCCGCAGAACTTGATATCGTAACCGTAGTGACTATTCTCGCCATCGGCAGTATCGTCGGATTTGGAATTTGTTGGCTTACGGCACGCCAAAATACATCACTTTCTGTTATGACTGCTCTCAAATCTGAATAAGTAAAAAAGGAGTCTCTATGATTACCAGTCGATTAAAAACGTGGAATCTAAAAAACAAAAAAGTATTGCTGCGTATCGATGGCAATGTCCCCTTACATAATGGCGTTATTCTTAACGACTTTCGCCTTCGCGCACTCACCAAAACTCTTGATTTTTTGCAACAAAAACAGGCTCTTGTAACTATCATCACCCATCTTGGTCGCCCAAAAATTTTTAATCCTCTGCTCTCAACAGCACCCTTAGCACTCTGGTTCGCCAAAAGGGACTATGATACTGTTAGTGTTGAAGAAAATCTTCGCTTTGACCCACGCGAAAAAGAAAGCACGGTAGATTATGCGCGCGATCTTGCAACCGGCTTTGACTTTTATCTTAATGAAGCATGGGGAGTCATTCATCGTAACGATACCTCAATAGCACTTTTACCCACCTGTTTTCCTCAAGAAAACCGCTCGATAGGTTTTCTTATTGAACAAGAACTTTCAGCACTTACCCCCTTACGCGTTGCTCCCGCAGAACCATTTCTTGTGCTTCTTGGTGGTTGCAAAGGAGATAAGATCGCCTCTCTCTTGTCGCTTATTGAATGGGGAAAAGTATCGCAAATTATAGTACTCCCCGGCATCGCCTTTACCTTTCTTAAAGCACAGGGTTTTGAGACCGGAGAATCGCTCGTTCTCGATACGCATATTGAAGCCTGTCGCACGGTAATAAAAATTGCCGCAGAGAAAAATATCGAACTTATACTGCCCGTCGACTATCTCGTCGCACACAACAACAAAACTGAATTTTTTGATGCTCATGCACTTCCAAAAACTGGAATTGGCATTGGTATTGGACCACAAACACGTGCGCTTATAACAGCTCAAGCAGAACAAGCAAAAACTGTTTTTTTTAACGGAGCTCTCGCCTTAGACGGATATCCTGAGTCAAGTCATGAATTTGAGATACTTTTGCAAGAAATTGCACGCATAAAGACAAATAAAATTGCTGGCGGCGGAGATACGATTGCCGCAATAGAAAGGGCAAAACTGGCACCATCTTTTTCTTGGTGCTCAACCGGAGGCGGTTCAACACTCGCATACATAAGCGGAGCTTTCTTTAAAGGGCTCGATGCACTCCGCTAAAAATGCTAAAATACCGGACAAAAACCGAGAAGGCTTACGCCATAATCAAATAACTCGTTATGAACCGGTTCGTTCGCTTCAAAAATAATCACCCCTTTATTGTCATGCTTAATAGGAAAAGCATAAAAAGCCGGGCGTACTAGATTAAGCTGTTGGGCGAGCGCATTAACGAGCACTTCCGCATTGTTACGCGTAATACTTGCATGCTGCACACCTTTTACTAAACGGTGAAATGCAGATTTTTCCATAGCTTGAGCAAATGCTTCTTGAGCTTCCCAAAGCCTTGAGGGACGAGTAGCATGATCATCAGCATTAAATCCCGCCACGCCACGGCAACAATCAAAATCTGGATTGTCTATGAAATAGGCAGCCTTTTTAAGATTAAAACAGCGTGCGTCGCACAATTCACCCAGAACCATCTCAACGAGATGATCTGATGAATGTAATGCTAAAATATGTTTTGGTAAGCTACTTAACCGCGAAAGCAGTTCATACTGCTGAGGGGATATAGAACTTGGCTTCATAAGATACCTCTCTTGACTCCTGAATTTTGTATCATTTACAATGGCAACCCTCGATCATGCATCATCTTACCAGATAAAAAATGGAAAAAGCAATCAAACGACTTGCTTCTCATAAGTTGCTTGTGGTACGGTAGAACTATAAGGAGTTTTGCACATGAGACCACCCTATTCTGCCCAAAGACGTTGTCGAATATTTCTCTTCCTTCTTCTGCTTTCTGCAGAGCAAGCTCTCCTTACACGGAGCGTCCACCGACCACATGCCAGAACGCCTTCTATTGAAGTCTTTTGGAGTAATGACCTCACCAGCCAGCATTTTTTTCTTACCAATCAAAGCCTTAAAGAATGGTCCATCTTTGGCCGACGAAATAGTGAGTCCCTTGCAGAGCACCAGCTTCCTGAAAAAATTTCATATCGTCATGCGCCAGAAAAAACTGTTGATCAAGCCGTGTTGTGCGCACAAATTGACGAGCTCATTTCAGAGATTTTAAAAAACAGAGAAAAAAAGGCGCACTTTGCCCATTTTAAAATCTTAAAAGACAGCGACTTTAATTATATCCGTGGATCAGGCGTTCTTATCGCAAAGTTCACGGACTATCCCTTTGTTATAAAACTTTTTCGTGAAACACCAGAAACTTTTACTGCTCCTTTTACCAAAGGATTTGTTCCCTCGACCTTCTTTGTAATGGGAGGAGGAATCAATCGTTTTCTTGCAGGATTCACACGAATAAAAAACCTTGATGCCATCAACCAAAAGATAGCTGCATCACCACGATGGGCAGGAAAAGTTTCAACGCCCCGCAAATGGTATTGGGAGCCAGCGAATGTCCGCTCCTTCACGGTCATAGGCCACCATATCGGCGCGCAAGAGACACAAAGCATTACGTATCCATCAGTCTATTGTATCATTTGTGATGAGATGCACGGAACAAGGGAGCTCTCCCTACACAGTCAAGAAGACCGTACTCTTGCACTAGAACTTTCAAATTTTATTGGGAACCGTATCGACCCGCATATCTGTAATTTCATGATCGAAAAAGAAACGGGGAACATTGCATTTGTCGACACAGAACATTTTGCATCAATCGTTGGACTCGATGAGCCACTTGAGTTTAAAAGCTATACCGATTATTTTTTGTCACTTGCACAAAAGTGTTTACAAGATGCCTTTTTTACTACTAAGCGCACCCGCCTCAAACACCAACAAAGAGCCGTTCCTCAAAATCTGATTGTATAAAAACTAAGGAATCTGTTCTTTGAGATCTTGCTCTATTTTACGAAGCTCTTGTGCAAATACACGGTCACGCCGCTGCTGCCGCTCAATTTTTTCAAGAGCACTCAAAACAGTTGTATGATCTTTACGTTCAAAGAAAAGACCAATCTCGCGCAATGATGCATCAGTCAATTTTTTCATGAAGAACATAGCAACATGTCGTGCCTGAGCCAAATCTTTATTGCGCTTTGAAGAACGCAACTCTTGTACCGAATAATTAAAATATTTCCCCACAAACCGCGCAATAAACGGCAATCCAACACCCTCTTTTTTTGCTTCACGTGTATGCGCAAGTGCTTTACGTGCAAGCCCTACAGAAACAGGCTGCTTCGTCAACGATGCATAAGCAATCACACGAATCAGCATTCCCTCGAGTTCTCGAACGCTCGAACATTCACACGCACCAATAAAATAAGCGACGTCATCATCAAGCATATAGTTATTTGCTTCAGCCTTTTTATGTAAAATCGCAATCTTTGTTTCCAAAAGTGGCATCTGAATATCAGTAATTAATCCACCTTCAAGTCGTGAGCGCATTCGTTCTGCAAGCCCTTTAATATCACAAGGCATCGAATCTGACGTAAAAACTAGTTGCCGCTGTTTTTGATGGAGCTGATTAAACACACGAAAAAAAGCCTCCTGCGTCTGCTCTTTTTTAGAAATAAACTGTACGTCGTCAACAAGCAACACATCAATATTATGATAACGTGCTTCAAACTCATAGACCTTATTTTGCCGAATTGCAGAGACAAAATCAGTAATAAAATGGTCAGCTGGCTGGTAGAGCACTACCTTGTGACGATCGTGCGCATGAACATAATTGCCAATCGCATGCAATAAATGCGTTTTTCCTAACCCAGATCCACCATAGATAAAAAGTGGATTATAAAGCTTTCCCGTATTCTCCGCTGCCGCTTGGGCTGCAGAAAATGCAAGTGCATTACTGGGACCAACAACAAATGTATCAAAGCGATATTGCTCTTGGAGGTCAATGTCTGCACGCTCGCCTCTTCGGCGGGGAACCAATGGTTTTCTAACCGGAACCACGGCTGTTTCAGAGGGAGCTGCAAGACGCCGCGCAGCATGAAACGTCTCACCCTGTTTTTCTAAGGGAGCTATTTTATGAAAATTTTTATCTTGATCAACAGCAAGAATCAATCCCTCACCACGTGCCTCTTGAGCAAGCTGCCCATGAAAAGAGGGCTCTTGAAGACGGCCAAGCGCATAAGGCTCGACAATCCGTGGCTCGCAAAAAACAATAGTAAGCTGCTCTTCGCTTAAAAGGCGACTCAAATGTTGGCGACAGAGGTCTGCATAGTGTGTTGAAATCCACCGCTTTACAAAAAGGTTAGGCGCTTCAAGATACACGACGCGTTCGAGCGCATCCCATCGCGTAAGCTTTACCGCCTTAAACCATGTTTCTACAACACGGCTGCCTTCTTCTGCACGCACAATTTTAAGAAATTCTTGCCAGATTAATTCTATGGTCACAACTTCAAACCGTACGCTAATAAACAACTCAGATCTTTTTCGATTTCCTTACTCTAGCATAACCAGATTATTACCAAAAGACTAAGACTAAGAAGGTTTGAATGCAACATAAGCAAGATTGTTTGAATTTCCCCATGCGTGCAGAAAACCATGTGCGCCACTCAGTCGATATTTTCGTATGACACCGCGCAAACTTGGTGCCGCAGGGTCATGACAAATCACCATACGATTCACCGGGTCAAATCCAACGACTAACAAAAGATGCCCATGTGGGTACGCCTTTGGAGCACCCTCTAAAACCCCACGGACACTGACAACAACAGGAATACCTCTTGCTAAGATTTTGTAAAGCTCATTAAATGAATGAAGCCGTTGAACACAAAAGAGATAATCCACCTGCGCACGCGTTCGTCCATTTACCTTTTCAAATGCAAGCGCCACATTGCACTGCCAACTGCCAAAAATAGAGAGCCCATCATCAAAGACACTCTGAGCAAACTGCACTGGACTATATGTTTTTTTACCTAAATACGAAGCCAACATACACGTTGAAGTCGGTGAACAGAGTGCTGGCGCACGCGGGTGGTCAAGAACCATCTGCGACCAAATAGGAACACCACGAATAAAAATTGGTTTCAAGCGACTATACCGCAGCGTATTAGACTCCACTTGAAAACCATTCAACCGCGATGCCGATACCGATAGCTGCACAATGTCTTCAAGCCTCGCACCTCCATTCCCTCCATTCCCTCCATTACCCCCCACCACCTCAATTTTTATCCAGAAACCATCGGCAAGCCTTCCATGAGGCATCTCATAACGAACATGGTTATACGATCCATCTGAATGCGCATCGCCAAAAGAACGTTGTACGTGACCCCATTCAAACGCTTTATGCCACGAAAGCCATCCTCGCTTTGTGTCGTGCACCCGGATCCAGAAACGGAAAAAGCCTCTCTGCGGGCGGAAACTGTTCCATGAAAAAATAAGTTGAGAAAAAGGATGCACCTTCTCTTTGACAAAAGCACGCCCACCCGACGTTAAGGGATGTTCAAGAAAAGAACGCCGATAACAAAAGGTCCAGGGCTGTAATGGCTCTGCGCAAAAAAGATCACCACTCAAAAAACAAAAGGAACTTAAAAAGAGTAAATGCTTACAGAATCCCTGCAAACCACACACCCACCTCCATTCCCTCCATATCCCCCATTTTCCACTCTCCATCGCCCCATCCCCCCTCAGCTCCCTTATTATTTCCGCTGATATTATTCCCTCTTCATCGTCAACTTATCATATTAGAAATAAAAAAATCAAGAAATTACACTCTGCCTCCTAATAAAGGCAGATGATAAGACAGATAATACCCTTTCTTTTTTTGCCAAACATACAATTTAGCTTGTATTTTTTTGAAAAACTGTTAGACTTAAAAGAAGAAAAAATAATTAAAAAAACCGGCAAAAAACTGGATTTTATTAATAAGAAATAAGATTTTGGTAACAGAGGGCCTTTTATGAATATTCTGAATCTAAAAGACTGTGTCCGCACTGCCGGCCGCACCGCCGTTTTACTGTTTGCGACACTTTCCCAAATCACCTGCTTTGCGACAAATAATGCCAATAAAACAGATGAACAATTTTATACCGATACCTTCGGCTGGACCAAACTGCACCAAGCCATTGTTTTGCAGAAGAGTGAAGAAGAACTCAAAAAACTCTTGCCTATCTCACTGCCGCGCGAAATCGTCAATAAAAAAGACTATGCTGGACGGATACCAGGGCATTTGGCGATTATGTGTGGCAACAAAGCTGCAATAAAGCTGCTTAACGAAAGCGGGAAATCAGATCCTAATGCGCAGGACTTTTTTGGACTTACTCCCGCTGATTACGATAACTATGCAGAATCGATTTCACCTCGTTTAAAACCCAATACCGACAAACTCCTTCCACTTTTTGCACCGCTTGTTTACCAGTCCGAGATACTTGCAGACAGATTTTTTGATGACAGCAAAACTATTGTTGTATCGTTCAAGCAAAAAACAAAAGAAGAACAAGAAGAACTCTGTGTTCAATTTATAAATAACGAAGAAAATAAAACAATCAATTTTAATGATCAGGGAATCACACCAGCGTCAGTTTACAAGTTCCTTGCTGCATTTGAGATTGCTAAAACAAATAATCCTTTTCAATTAGTTACTCGCCTCGAAGCCGCACAACCCTGTGTGTCGTACCTCGAATCTGCTCAGATTGCTAATAAGCTTGAACTTATTCAAATAGATCAAGAATGCATTAGGCTTATTAAATCTTGCAAAAAAAGCTCTTTCAAAGAAGACAAATCTGCTCTCTTTAAGTTAACCACGTCCCTTTACGATATATTTGAGACTGAACTTTCTGAAGACAACTCTCTCTTTTTTAACATTATCATCGCAGCTATCAAACAAGGCTTGACGGACGTTGTAGAAACTCTTCTCTTCAAAAAACCTGATCTTATTACGGCGATAGATACTGCTACTCAGAAAAATTTTCTGCATTACGCCGCAGAATCGGGAAACCACGAGTTAGTCAATTACTTTATTCAAACAAAAAAAATTAAACTCGATGCACAAGACATTCTGGGAAATAGCGCCTTGCACTACGCAGCTACCAGCGGCAATCTCGAAACAGTAAAATTATTATACTGTGCAGGCGCCAACGTAAATATTTTCAATAATGAAGGCCTGAATGCGCTTCTCTACTGCACTATTTCACCACAATACCCAACGCTTTCAGCAACTGCCTCTTTTCTCACCTACCAAACTGAAAGCGATACGGATTACGCTCTCTGCAATATTACTGAGAACAGATCGCCTGAACAAAAAAAACAAATTTTCGACAAGAATAAAAAAGCTCTCTTTCTCGCACAGTACGCCACATATTACCCAAACTTGAGCTTGATTCTGGCGCATCCAAAAGAAAGACTCAATCTCCTTATCAATAATAGTTCGAAAAATGTCGTTGATAAGTTTATTGCGTATATATTAACATCACCACAACATACACCCAATAAAGACAATAAACACCTTTATAACTTTCTCACAGCGAGCACCTATCTCGCAGCCAGCAAAAAGGTCTACCTAGATATTGCGCTTGAATATGCAAAAAAACACGAAGAAGACCTAGAAAACATTAAAGCTAACATACTGAAAGACGCCTGCCAATATGGTAGCCTTGATGCAGTAAAAGAGTGTGTTGAAACACACAAAATACCCATCAACAGGCGCGAGCTTTTATCTAAAGACACTGTCGTGCATACAGCTGCAAAATATGGAAAAGCTGATATTGTCGAATATCTCATACAAAAAGACGTCTCAAAAAACACTTTTAACGATGCTATCGAAACTCCCTACGACTGCATCAACAAAAATTCTTTACCCCAAAATATTAATCCAATAACTACTCAGAAAATGCAACAACTTCTCAAGCCAAGCTACTGGTCTCGAGTTTCTCAATTTATACGCTGCTGCAGTTCAAAAGATGACAGCATTTTATTTTTGACAACCGCTCCCTTCTTATTCAAGTTATGCGCAGCGACTGTATTGGCTGCCACAGGCAATCCAGGCTGGGCAGCTAGTAACTTTATCTGGAAATCAACAGATCTTACCATCAACGACGAGGATGAGGGGCTTGGCCTCCACCCAAAAGCAAATCTTCTGAGCTCCATTTTTGCCGAAATACCTGCATCACTCTGCTATTCCGGAAGAGTTCTCGGATTGCTACTTTCAGCCTCCCTCTTGTTAGATTATTTGCAAGGAGAGCGCATATCCCCTTATATTGCACTTGTTGCAAGTTCAACATACGCAGTAGAATCAATCTACTCACTTTTAACCTCATCACTAACCTACAAAAAAGGACCCCTTGACGTCTCGCGCCTCGGTTTTCGCTTCAAAACAAATGACTTCAGCGCCTCTTCATGTGAAAGAAAGTTTCTTCTAAGCTTCTACCGAACGTGTAAAATAGCAACACTCGCCACCGGTGCTGCAAGTACCCCGGCACGCTATTCCGCTTTTCTCTGTCCAGTCGCAGCATTTGAAGCACTCAAGCTCTGGTATATGACTCCATGCGTTGACTGGGACTACCAGACCTGGAAGCAAAAATTGTTCGGATCTAAAATACGTACAGCGCTTACGCTCGGCACAGGAGCTGCCGTTACTGGAGTTGCAACTGCACTCTTAGCCCGTCGCTATCCACAGCTACTTACAACACTGCAAACAACCGGTAAATGGGTAAGCACTGCCCTGCCTCTGTTTTTGAAAAATCGCACCGTAAAAAACAGAGCTCTTGCTCAGGCATAGTTATGTAATTTACCCTACTCATGCTAAAATATTCCAACTTCAGAAAATCTATCTCCACCGCTCATCCCGAGTATTTCCGACGCAGGAGGAAATGTATCGAGGGAGCGAGGTGTGGTGCTTTATCTCTAATTTTTTATGGGCATACAAAAAACGTGTACCGCCTTCTCCCTCCCTTCGACAAGCTCAAGGTAAACTCAACCCCGCTCATGGTGATACCCATTCGGGACGGCCTAACGGCCTCCTCAGGGCGAGCGGGATAAACTCGACTATCGCCGTTACACTCACCGTAAATATCACACAAAAAAAGAGTCCTCGTACAAATACCAGGACTCTTTTTTTATATTAAAATTCAATATTTTAAAAAGGCAGATCGTCCTCAAAAGGCGATTCTTCAAGCTTTTTACTCCGTGGTGCAGCCTTCGCAGGAGCCTTTGCCGCCGCTGCCGGCGCAGCGCCAAACTCTTCTTCCATGCCCGCATCAGCACCAGCGCCCGCTTGGTCACCAGCACCAAAAAGAAACTGAACACTACTTGCAACAATTGAATGCTTGCTACGAGCCTGTCCTTCAGTGTCTTTCCAGCTGTCGAGCTTTAAACGACCTTCAATAAGAACAGGACGTCCTTTTTGCAAATACTGCTTGCATGATTCTGCTTGCGCACCCCATACATCAACATCAACAAAACAGACTTCTTGCTGCATCGAGCCTGTTTGGCGGTCTTTGTATTGACGATTTGCCGCAATACCAAGTCGACAAACCGGCTGACCGGACGGCAACTGCTTCAATTCAGGATCACGTGTTAAATTACCCATAATGATAATACGATTATATCCAGCCATGGTCGTCCTATTTCTTTCGACAAATAATTTTACAATTGTTAAGTTCTTCTGCAACACGCTTTGTCCGTGCTGAAAGCAGTTCGAGTTCACTCCGCGAAAGAGCCGGCTCATTTTCTGCAATATGCCGCAATTGCTCCATAAACTCTTTCTGCGACTGCGCCAATTCTGCAATAAGATCACTGCTTGTATGTAAAAGCGATTCAATCTCTTCAGCAACATCCTGTCGCATTGTGGTCATAGTTCGCTTCTGTTTTTTTACATTTTTTGCGGCAACTGGCTCTGCAAGAAAACTTTCTTCAGCTAATACTTTTCCAGCCTCTTTGGCTCCAGAAAAAAGCGTACTTTCGCAGAACATCAACCCGAGACATGCTACCATTGTTATGCTTCGTGTAAACACAAGATACCTCTTTTGTTTTTCCATCTTATTTTGTTTTAGCATGCCTTTTAGTATACCACAAATTACCAGAGTGCACCCTCATCATCTTGATGCAAAAAGGCTGAAAGCGCCTGATATGCATACTGCATGAGAGAGCCCAATACAAAGAATATTGCAACCGCTAGAAAGACATGAAAGGTCTTCATCGGCGCCCAGTCAAAAATTGAACAGAGCAAAAGCCAGATAACAAGGCAACTCTGCACAACCATCGTTGCCTTACCAAACAAAGAAGGACGAATACGAACCAGACCCTTAAGAAGCCCAAAATAAAATGCTCCAATCAGCAATGCCATCTCTTTTATAAGCACCACTAACAAAAACCACCCGGGCAACGGGAGCTCAGAAATCGGTGAAAAAAAGAGGGTTGCATAACAGGCAATAATAAGCAATTTGTCGGCAACAGGATCAAGACAGGCTCCAAAATCAGATTCTTGTTTCCAACGACGCGCAAGATAGCCATCAAGCATATCGGTAATGGCTGCAAACACAAACATTCCCGTTGCCAATCGCCATGATTCATTAATAAGCGTCTGTACCAAGAAGGGAATCAGGACAATCCGAGAAAGCGTGAGCACTGTGGGGAACGTAATACGCATACTTATAAAACTTTCACGAAATAAAGCTATCTCTGTAAACAGATCAATGATACCAAACTTCGTATCTTTGGCTAGACACGCTCAATAGCACCACCACCCAAACATTCAGCACCATCATAGATTACTACAAACTGCCCCAACGCTATTCCCTGATCCTGCTCATCTAGAAGCTGAATACGATGACGCCCTTCTCCAAGAGGTTCTCCTGATACATCTTTCTGTGAAATATATGCCCGATAACGCTTTGGACCATGCCGCAGCTTAACCTCAATCTCTCTCTCAAGCGGTGCCGCCCCGGTAATCCAATTACAACCCGAAATCAGACACATATCGCGCTTTTTATCAGCATCGTAATAGTGCCGCGAAATAAAGACGATATTTTTTTCGCTCTCTTTTGCAACCACATACCATGGCCCACCAGAAAGGCCAATTCCCTGCCGCTGTCCAATGGTATAAAACCAAAAACCTTCATGCGTACCTAAAACAGTTCCTGTTTCAAACTCCCGCAACTCACCTTCACGCACCCCAAGATGCGCTTTTAAAAATTCAGAAAATTTAAGCTTACCCAAAAAACAGACACCCTGACTATCGGGCCGCATTTTATTAGGCAAATTGCGTTTCTCAGCCTCTTGACGCACTTCAGCCTTGGTAAGATCACCAAGGGGAAAAAGCGCTTTAGAAAGCTGTTTTTGTGACAAAAGAGCCAGAAAATAAGTCTGGTCTTTTATAGGATCGGGAGATGAAAAAAGTCGATAACGCCCCTCAATTTCGCGCACCTGTGCATAATGCCCCGATGCAACTTTATCAAACCGTTCACCAATACAGTCATAAAAAGCACCAAACTTAATCTGTTGGTTACAAAGAATGTCAGGATTTGGCGTTCGACCCGCCCTTACTTCCGCAATCGTATAGGCAATAACACGGTCGTAATACGCCTGTTGCATAGGAACAACTTCAAATGGCACACCAAAGCGCTCACACACAGCTCTCGCATAGAAAGTATCTTCTTCCCAAGGGCATGACCCCAAAAACGCAAGCTCGTCTTCCAACCAAATTTTTAAATAAAAAGCAGTGACTTCAACACCCTGCTCAACCAATCTCGCTAAAACCAAGGAACTATCAACACCACCCGAAAGTAACACCGCACATTTCATAGTTATCCAAACCGTTAAAGCGCCCTATCTCTTTATGGTAATAGTCTACCCGATGAACAGAATTCTAGAAATCACCTCCTGTAAAAAAACTTGCTTAGTATGCATAAAACAGTAAACTAATCTGTAGTTGTCACTTTTGATTATTGCACCATGCATTTTCAATTAAACATATTTATCTACAACATCTCTTAAAAATTACCCTGTCGCAGAAACATTTGTCGAGATTCGGATTTAGTACTCCCAGATTCTCAACACTAGTATGCACGCCAGGAAACTGGTTTTCTGCGGCAGGACTTTTGTACAGATACCGCAGTCGTGGTAGAATAGTTTGTAATAAAGTTTTTTGTTTTTGAAAGAGACGCATATGATCACCAATCCTTTTGAATCAGTCCAAAAAGCATTCTTAGACTACCTTTTTACAACGTATGAGCTCACGGTCGAACAGAGTGCCTCGCTTGCAACCACCATTAATGACGATCAAAAAAAACGGAGTTTTGGTGATCTTTCAAGTAACGCCGCACTCATAATCGCAAAAATAGCAGGGAAAAACCCACGACAAATCGCTGAAGAATGCGCCCAAAACTTTTCACATCCCGCCGTTGCTCAAATCACTATCGCAGGCCCAGGATTTATTAATTTCACGCTTACCAGTGAAGCTTTTTCACTCTGCGCTCAGTCGCTTCTAAAAGACACAAAAGCATTTTTCAGACCCACTGATTTAGTTGCAAAAAATTACTCCATCGAATTTGTCAGCGCAAATCCAACCGGCCCCCTCCATATCGGCCATGGACGCGGCGGAATTATTGGTGATGTCGTCGGAAACGTCCTCCGATTTCTCGGTCACTCAGTCACCAAAGAGTTTTATATTAACGATGCGGGCAAGCAGCTCACCACGCTCGGCAATTCACTGAGCATTCGCTGTCAACAGCAGCTTGGCCTGCCGGTCGAAATACCTGAAGACGCGTACCAGGGCGACTATCTCGTCACCATGGCGCAAGAACTTATCACTGCTCAAAAAGCACGCGTAGAAAATGCTATCGCTCAACAAGACGTCACTTTTTTCAGCTCCTACGCAAAAGAAAAATTACTCAAAAAAATACAAGAGACACTTTCTGCCTATGGCGTTCACTTTGACGTCTGGTTTTCTGAAAAAACGCTACACGACAGCAATGCAGTGACTGAAGCACTCGAAACACTCAAAAAAAACGGCCATACGTACGAGCAAGAAGGCGCTCTTTGGTTTAAATCAACTCATTTTGGTGATGATAAAGACCGTGTACTGCGCCGCTCAAACGGAGAAGTTACCTATGTGGCTGCCGATGTCGCTTACATGCAAAACAAGCTTGCACGCGGTGCTGAAAAATTAATACTCGTTTTAGGGCAAGATCATCATGGCTATGTCGTTCGTCTCAAAGGGATTATGGCCGCGCTTGGATATAACCCCGACAACCTCGACGTTATTCTCTACCAACTCGTAACGGTTAAAGAAGATGGGGAAGTTGTTCGTCTCTCAAAACGGGCAGGCCGCATCGTCTCCCTTGAAGACATCATTCAGACCGTTGGCCCTGACGTTGCTCGCTTTTTTTACCTCAACCGCAAAGCCGATGCACACCTTGATTTTGATCTCGCACTTGCGCTCAAAAAAACTGACGAAAATCCTGTCTTTTATCTTCACTACGCGTATGTACGAACCAATAGTATTTTTGAAAAAGCAACCGACACCAAAGCACTCGAGGCACCTGCAGCCGCAGATCTTTTCAATCTTGACGCTGAAGAACAGCTTCTTATCAAAAAGATTATTTCGCTCAAGCAGTTGCTCCGATCGATCGAGGCAAACAATCAGGCACATCTGCTCACCTACTATGCACTTGAACTTGCAAACACTTTCCACAGCTTTTATGCCGCCAATCGTGTTATCGATCTAACCAACGTAGAACAGAGTAGACGACGCCTCGCGCTCGTTCGAATTATACACAATACGTTTGCGCTCTGCTTTGAGCTCCTTGGCATCAGTTGTCCCGAAAAAATGTAGTTTATGCGAGATTTATTATGACACCTCTTTTACAACAATATTTCACCATAAAAGAACGGTATCCAGGAACTCTGCTCTTTTTCCAAGTCGGTGATTTTTATGAGCTCTTTTTTGAAGATGCCGTTAAAGCTTCTGCCGCACTCGGAATCGTCCTCACAAAGCGCGGTACCCTTGATGGAAAACCTATTCCACTCTGTGGGATGCCTATCCATTCAGTCGATTACTATCTTATAAAGCTTGTAAAGGGCGGCTTTCATGTTGCTCTGTGCAAACAACAAGAACCTGCACGTCCGGGCAAAGTAGTTGCCCGCAGTGTTGAGCAGGTCCTCACGCCGGGCACCCTCACCGATACACGGCTCCTTCATGACCGCTCTGCTTCTTACTGTGGAGTTGTTTTCCCCTTAGAAGAGCTTTTTGGGTGTGCATTTATTGAGCTATTGACCGGTCAAATTTTTGTTACCCTTCTTCCGCAACAAGATAAAATTCAACTCGAAGCCGAGCTCCGCCGCTACTCACCTGATGAACTGCTGCTCCCCCGAACCCCTGCAGGTCTTGGCCTTGAAAAACAGATGCGTCAAATGGGTTTTTCGATCACTATCGTCCCTGCTTTTGAACCAGACGAAACTTTTACAACATGGGCTCAAAGCCTCACCTCATCATCACTCGATCTCATACAGTCTATGAACGCACCTTTGTATGCGCTTGCACTTCTTTATAGTTATTTAAAACACAACCAAGAACGCGCGCTTTCTGTCTGCAACCAACTTTTTTTCTATGCCGCAGACGACTTTTTACTCCTTGACGCAGCAACACAGCGAAATCTTGAATTGGTAAAAAATAGTCAGGATGGCTCCGAAGATCAGACCCTTTTTTCGATTCTCAATCGTGCGGCAACGCCGATGGGCGCTCGCATGATCAAAAAATGGATTGTCCGCCCTTTGCTCAAAAAAGAACTTATTGAAGCACGACATCAGGCCGTTGGAGCTCTCTACGCTGATTTTCAACTCAGAGAAACACTTGCTGCACATTTAAAAGAATGTGGCGACTTTGAACGCATAGTAGGACGCGTTGTACTAAGAAGAGCTTCGGTAGGAGATTATCGAACACTCGGTCGCACACTCACTGCGGTAGCTGAAGTCAAAACAGTTCTCAATGAAAAAAACAACAGTTCATCACTCTTGCGCCGCTGCAGTGAAAATATTGGAGATTTTTCAGCTTTGCACGACCTTCTTTCACGCGCACTTTCAGAAACAAATCGTGAATTGTGTCGTATTCGAGAAGGATATAACACAGAACTCGACCGACTCAAGCAGCTCATGACCAATGGAGCACAAGAGCTTGCCCTTTTTGAGCGAGCAGAGCGCCAAAAGACCGGTATCCAGTCGCTTAAAATAAAATATAGTCGCTCGCAAGGGTACGCAATTGAAGTCACTAAAGCAAATCGCGAGCATGTTCCCCTTGAATACGAACGGCTTCAGACGCTTACCAATGCAGAGCGCTATACCACTCCAGCCCTTAGAGCCTTAGAGCAAGAACTTATCAAAGCAGAGCACGAAACAGAAGCACTTGAAAATGCACTTTTTGAAGAAGTCTGTGTATTTGTTGATCAGTACGGTGTTGCACTTAAAAAAAGCGCGCAACAGCTCGCCCAGTGTGATGCATTTCTTGGGTTTGCACGCACCGCTTACGAGCAACGCTACTGTCGCCCTACCATGCACGAGGGCCGTGACATTATTATTTCACAAGGCCGACATCCTGTTGTTGCAGCACACCTTGGTGCAGAATATATTGCCAACGATGTTACTCTGACCGAAAATGAGCGTACGTGGATTATTACAGGGCCCAATATGGGAGGAAAATCAACCTTCTTACGGCAAGTGGCACTTACGGTCATCTTGGCACAAGCAGGGTCATGGGTCCCTGCAGAAAGCGCAACTATCCCTCTTATTGATCGGATTTTTACTCGTATTGGCGCCTCAGACAATGTTGCTGCAGGGAAAAGTACTTTTTTAGTAGAGATGGAAGAAACCGCAACAATCTGCAATGGCGCTACTGAACGCAGCCTCGTCGTGTTGGATGAAGTAGGACGTGGCACAAGCACCTATGATGGACTTGCTATTGCTCAAGCAGTGGTCGAATATCTCCATCATCACGTTCGTCCTCGCGCTCTCTTTGCTACTCATTTTCATGAATTAACGGCACTTTCAGAACATGAAAAAGGCATTGTCTCGTATCATGCCGCCAGCACTAAAACTGCTGAGGGGATTATTTTGCTGCATAAAATAATTAAGGGTTGTGCGCATGGCAGCTTTGGGATCGAAGTTGCAAAGCAGGTACACCTACCACAAGAAGTCTTGCGCCGTGCTGAGGAGCTCGCGCTCCACTATATGCCGGGAGCAGATGCGCAATCTAAGACACACATTCTGCAGCCCTAACCCCATCCATCCGCTCCATCCCGATACTTCGATACATTTTCCTAAGGAAAACACTCAGTATGAGCGGTTATATCGAGGGAGCGCGGTATATGGGTAAATGCCCACTTCCCGCTCGCCCTGAGCTTGTCGAATGGGTAAAGCGGTACGTAAACAAGGCAGTCCTTTTGACGAGAAGCCCCATGTATTTTCAGTGTTATTTACATGGTTATTTACCACTCAGCCCATTCGACAAGCTCAGGGCGAGCGGACATGGTATCTTCGTTTTGTAACTTGATATATTAACTAGTTTTAGTTCTAAATTTTTTCTCTACTCATACAAAAATAGCCTGGTGAATAACAGTATTCACCAGGCCTCTTTAATGGAGTAAGCGCGTCTATTGAGTTAAAGTTGAGTTAAAGTTAGTTGAAAATTTCCTTACTCAAATTAATATTTTTTTCGAGCTGCAAAAGATTATTGTACACTGCGTCAAAATTACGCTTATGCATTCCATAGACCATGTTGTTAGCAAGCTTGAACAAACCAACATAGTTGGACACAAATGTCTTACGCCGAGACGAATTTTCTGGAAGTGTCTTAAAGCGACAACTCATGTACCCAAGAATTTTTTCAACATCGCGCATCAAAAGACCTACATCATGTGCAAGTTTTACAATAGCACCATCTTCGTGATTACAATACAGCTCTACAAGACGAGTAAAGTCGGCCTCTAATCCTCTCATCAAGGAAATACACGCATCCAGCTTTTGCTCACGCAGCTGTTTTTGTTGGGTTGTTTCATTTACTGCTGCTTGCATACAGGCTGCATATTCACTTTGCCGCTTCTTTACACGCTCAAAACAGACCTTAAAAGGATCTAAAAACGAATATTCTTCTATGACTTTCGGCTTTTCAACACCTGTAATAGAATCGACAAATGACTGCGACTGCTCTTTTCTGTTCACTAATTGAGCAAAAACCATCTCATAATGAACCCTAAATTCAAATTGATTGTCCAGCATCCATGGTAATGAGGGTACTGACGAAAAGAGTTCGGGAAATGGATAATTTTTCAATATCCATGATGCTGGTGTCAAACCAAATGAAGACAATGTATGCAAGCCTATGTCTGAGAATGTAGCCTTCACCAACATTGTCGCCGCAAAACCAGTCAAGCCAATGGCAGTCTTAAACATTGAACCAATTGAGGGGAAATATGATCCTGTTTTCACTGGCGCTTGAACAGCAACTGCATTGCTCGGCAAGGCAAGAAGTTTTTGTCGGTTTTCAAGCTCTGTTATGCGATCTAAAAGCGCTGATTTTGAGATTCCCGTTTTTTCTTTATCAATCACAGCAGTTGATCCCTCTCTGAACCAACGCCACCACGAACAACCGGCTAATACAAGAGCAAGAGACCCAAAGCCAATAGCTGCGGGTTTGATAAAACGGTAAAGCGCAAAACGTTGCTCAAGCTCTTCTCTCTGAGCAGTAATATCCTTTATAGTAGGATAACCAATCGAAAGAGGGCCACTTTTTTCACATAAAAACTTAGAAAAAGTATCTGAGTTGTTTGCAAAATTTACAATCTTCTGGAACTCATCCACAACTTCTTTATTGGTTTTTTTGCGCGCTTTAGGACGCGGAGTCTGTTTCGGATGCGCATTGAGTTGCTCTAGAAAATTTACCAATTCCTCTGGTTTATTAAAAAGCTGATTCACTTTCTGAGTAAGCTCAGGCTCTGCAAGACGACAGTTTTGTGCCAAGAAGTTTTTAAGCACGCCCTTGTTAGATACGACCTGCTGGATACCCTGCAAAAATTCTTCTTGCGTTGGCTGCCGCTCCGTGCACTGTGTCTGTGCTGGCTGCATTCCAAGTCCTAAAAGGACAAGAAGCAGACCCTTTTTTAACGGTTCTGGGATAACGATTTTCATAAGATAACCTCCATTAAAGATTCTTATTTTGTTTTACTATATAACTTCACTCGCTCTAATACTTCGATACATTTTTTCTTCGAAAAAACACTCAGTATGAGCGGACGGTGCTTTTACTATTCCGCTCGCCCTGAAGCCTTTCCCGCTCATCCCGAGTGTTTCCCCAAAGGGGAAATGTATCGAGGGAGAAGGGTCTGCTCGAGCGGTGTCTTTATTTTAATACGCGCTTGAGATATTTCCCCGTATGGCTTTCCAAACACTGCGCTATAACCGAAGGTTCTCCAAAAGTAATCACCTGACCACCTTCGTCTCCCCCCTCTGGCCCAAGATCAATCAGATAATCTGAGACCTTAAGCACATCAAGATTGTGTTCAATCACCAAAATCGAGTTGCCTTTCTCAATCAAACGGTCAAAGACCGCAAGCAATTTTTCAATATCACAGGAATGCAATCCTGTTGTCGGCTCATCCAAAACATAGAGCGTTTTACTTCCCCGTTTTGCAAGCTCATTTACTAATTTTATTCGTTGTGCTTCACCGCCCGACAATGTCGGCGCTGGTTGCCCGAGCATAAGGTAGTCAAGACCAACCTCACACATAAGCTGTATACGTTTTTTAATGGCACTGAAATTTTCAAAAAAATCGAGTGCTTCTCTAAATGTTAGATTAAGTATATCAGAAATTGATTTATTTTTATACCTGATTTGTAATGTCTGCTCATTAAAGCGTGAGCCACGACATTCTTTACATTGGACCGTAACATCCGGCAAGAAATGCATCGATACTGTGAGGGATCCATCACCCTTACATGCCTGGCAGCGGCCACCATTGGGGGTATTAAAACTAAACCGCCCGATGTTATACCCGCGTATTTTACTTTCGGGCAATGTGGCAAAAAGTGCTCGGATATCATCGAAAATACCAATATAAGTCGCTGGATTTGAACGGGAAGTGCGCCCAATAGGGCTCTGATCAATCACCACAAGGGCGTTCAATTGATCAGCACCAAGTACTTCACCTGTATTCTGTTTTCCTGTGCGATCATCAAGAGCATACTGCAATGCAGGTACCAATTCATCCATAACCAAAGAACTCTTTCCAGAGCCAGAGACACCAGAAACACCACACAAAACACCAAGTGGAACTTGGACATTAAGATCTTGTAAATTATTGGCAGTTGCATGAGAAAGCTGCAACATACCCGTTGGCGTACGAAGCGGAACCGTGCGTTCTATTGATCGTGTTCCTGCAAGAAATTGACCCGTTATTGACTGTTTTTGTTGCATACACTCTTGCGGAGTACCTATTGCAACCAATGCACCTCCATGCACCCCTGCTGCGGGTCCCATGTCGATAATAAAATCTGCGGCATGCATCGTATCGATATCATGCTCAACCACAACAACCGTATTTCCCTGATCACGCAGGCGCTTTAAAGTCTCAATCAAACGATCATTATCACGCTGATGCAATCCAATACTCGGTTCATCCAAAATATAAAGAACTCCACTCAGAGCTGCTCCAAGCTGACGTGCAAGCCGAATACGCTGTCCCTCACCACCAGAGAGCGTTCGTGCTTCACGGTTTAGAGAGAGGTATCCAAGTCCTACATCATGCAAAAAAGAGAGTCGATGGGTAATTTCATTCAACAAGCCTTCTGCAATCTCACGTTCTTGGGGAGAAAGAGAAAGGTCTTTAAAAAATTGTACGGCCTGCTTTATAGAAAGCTGACCAATATCGTAAATAGTCAATCCACCAATAAACACCGAAAGCGCTAATTCATTCAATCGCTTGCCAAAACAGCGCATACATGTTTTTGATGAGGCAAACCAAGCTTCTCCAGAAAAAACAACCCCGAGCCCATGACATTCAGCGCATGCACCAATAGGTGAATTAAAAGAAAAAAGCCGTGGCTCAAGCTCAGGAAATGAACTGCCACACTGGACACAGGTCCGTTTGGTTGAATAGAGATGCTCCTTGTCGCCCACTGCAATCTTACAAAAACCCTGTGCAACCGCACAAGACCGCTCAATTGCTTCAGCAAGACGAGCTCGCTCATCCTTGTTTTGAGGAAGTACTTCAAGAAAGTCGATAATCGCGTCAATCGTATGGGGAGCACTTTTAGAAAGGCCAAGCCGTTCGGCATCATGCGCTGTTTGCAGCGTCACTTTTTGTCCATTAATCCAAAAACGTCGTATCCCTTTTTCTATTGCCGCAGAAAGCTCAGGAACAAAGGTCCCTTTACGCCGATAGGCCAAAGGAGCCATAACCGAGACAGAAAGCCCCGCATGCTTTTGGCATACAAACGCTTCAATCTGCTCATTGGTACAGGTAGTAACTGGAATTGCGCATTCAGGACAGTGAACCGTCCCAATACGTGCATACAGCACGCGAACATAATCATATACTTCGGTAATCGTACCAACCGTAGAGCGAGGATTCGCACCCACCGTCTTCTGATCAATTGCAATCGCAGGACAAAGCCCATCAATACGATCACACTGCGCTTTGGGCGGCATACCTAAAAATTGTCGTGCGTAGAGCGAAAGTGACTCTAAATAACGGCGTTGCCCCTCTGCATACAATACATCAAAGGCAAGTGATGATTTACCAGACCCCGAGGGGCCAGTAATAACGGTCAAAGATTCTTTAGGAATAGAAACCGTCACATTTTTGAGATTGTGCTCACGAGCACCAACAACCGTAATAAAAGGAGAGTGTTTCATCGTTTACGCCTACTTTTCTTTAATTTTTTCTTCAAATCATGCTTAATTGCACACTTTTGGCAGGTTTAACTATCAACGTATTCCCCACCCTATGTTCTTAAGTATAGCAGGATAAAATAATTTTACAACTGGAAAATTAAAGAAGCGGGATAGGTATTCTAAAAACAGACTCCCAATCGCCCGACCCATTCGACAAGCTCAGGGTGAGCGGATTGAGCTTATTTCCCTTCTAGACCGATATAATCAGACTGCTTTAACATCGGAACGTTTCCCCATAAACTAAAGAGCTCTTTAGTCTGCCGGTAAAATATTTTCTCTAGCGCGTCCCAATCCCAAAAAGTCTCTGCTCGGACCGACTAATTTACAGGTGGTAAGCCTGCTCTGGCACGGGCGTCATTGACGATTTGCATAGCGTTGTCCGTTATTTTTTTGACTTTATCGTTAGTTTTCTCGTTAGAATAAGACTGCCACGTAGAACTACCTTTTTTCCAGGCAGGCCAAAGCATCTTGAGCCCAACAGCATCAACCCCAGACCGAATAAGCGGCACATTAGAAAGCACAAAATCATCAAAAAAGATATAGGCAAGCCCACCAAGAATAATAGGGTTATCAAAAACAGATCTTTTTGAGCTGATAGCCTTTTGAGACGCAATAACAGCATCCATTATATTAGCACAAAGATCTCTTCTCAAAACTACTTGAACGAGATTAATACCAAGAGAGGGCAGAAGAGAGAGCTCACGATTTTTGTGCCTAAAAGAGTATTCTTTCGGCTTTAAAGGGTCTTTTTCCGGCTTTTTTGAAGCCCACGCTTCAAAAGAAGATTTGCCCCAATCACCCAGAAGTCGCACACCAAAATTACCCAAAGCCCCTGCAGCAAGATTAGTGGCTATGGTCGTTTGTCCTTTTGATGCAAGCCACGGAGCAACACAACAGGTTGCAAATACGGCTGTTACACCATGTGAATATTGATCAACTTTTTCTAAACCGTAGACAAGTTTTCTGCCATACCGCACAAGCCATGGCTCTTGTGGCTTTTTGCCTGTGGTCGAGGTAGCACAGAGCTGACTTACCCCAGAAAAGACTAGCAATATACCCAACACAATTTTTGCTTTATTATTCATAAAAAACTCCATTTTATTTATTTAACTCTTTATTTAACTCTATAAAAAGCGCCTTTTTCCTTGCTTCTGAGATATCTGTCCTTCTCAAAAGCGGCCAGAAGACTTTCAATACACCAATATCAATCATGCTACGCACGGCAAATAACTTGGTATGCACTGTATCAAAAAACTGTAGCGCTAATCCACCTGAAATAATACCTTTATCAAAACGATGAGTCTCGTTTTGATTAAAACTCCCTAATGCAATAGCGTCAAAAATGCTGTGCACAAGATGCATTCTTAAAAGCAATTGTGACCATTGAATGGCAAGAAATGGAAGCGGGTAAACATTAGGATATTTAAATTTAAAAGCTTCTGAATACTCCTTGTGAGCAGGCTTTTTCGAAGCCCACGCTTTAAAAGAAGATTGGCCCCAATCCCCCAAAAGTCGCATACCAAAATTACCAAAAGCGCTGGCAGCAAGCTTAATCGCCGTATTGTTTGCTCCTTTTGAGGCGAGCCACGGAGCAACACAAAAGAGCGCAAACGCGGCTACTGCGCCATGTGCATACTGGTCAAAATATCCCAAACCATTACTAATACGCCTCACCCAAGATATAACCATTTTTGTTTTTGGATTAAGAACTGGTTTATTATACAAAATTGATGCAATTTTGTTTCGATCAAATGTAATTTTTTGATTCCCGATAGAATCAAGTGTATGGATATTGCTACCCGAGCAGAACTGACTTACCCCAGAAAGGAGAAGCAGCATACTCAACACAATTTTTGCTTTATTATTCATAAAAAATTCCATCTTTATATCTCACTTTTTTATTTTCAATTTAATTTTAAAATAGCACAATCTCTAAAAAAGTAAAGGACTGCCAAGAGACTCCAAACGAATGCCTCTACAAAACCAATAGATTAATCGGTTGATTTTTAAAGACAATCCCCTATACTAAAGTCACGTAAATGTCGCATGGTGAGTGTAGCTCAGTTGGCAGAGCATCGGATTGTGGTTCCGAGGGTCGTGGGTTCGACCCCCACCACTCACCCCATTCAGACAAAAGTTCTCGTAAAGGTCTCATCCCATGAAACATATTCGGTTCCACCACCAAAGACACATGCTTTTTGGCGGAGGTTTTTTTATTGGCACACTCTTCATACTTTTTGGAACAACGCTCCTTCTCAATGTTGTCTTTGGCTTTGCGCTTCCTCTCGTCCGCCTCTTGCTTGCCTTCGTCTTTTGCTATCTCGGTTTACGCCTCCTTTTTTCGCCCCTCTTCCCACGCACCCACCCTTTTCCAAACAACTGGAACCATGCGCAATGGGATGGACTTAAACACTATGCAACAAGACGCGAAATCACCCACATTGCCATCACTGACGAAATTATTAAAACCGCTCAATTTCAGCTTGTTTTCAGCAACAAACAAGGGCAATTGACCGTCGATCTTTCCTCGCTTTCAGAAAATGTTCTTGCCGAATCAGAGCGACCACTCAATCTCTATTGCACGACCCGTGAAGGAAAAACAGAGTTTCGACTTCCCGCTAACACCTCTATCACCATTTTTTCTGAAAACAAACGGAGTCAAACGTATCTCCCTGATGGGTCTTACACACACGAAGGCTCTCACATCTACACGTCACATCCAGGAACCGCGCCCCGTATTGTTGTATACACAACGGCCCGGTTTGGCACCGTTACTTTTACTCGATAAAACAGTTTTTTATTTTTACTTTATTTAACTTATTTTAGGTCTTCCTATGTTACAAAGGACAAACTTTATGTGCGGTTCACTCATTATTGGCGCATTTTTCATACTTTTTGGGATTTCGATCTTTCTTAATCTTATTTTTGGCATCTATATCCCCGTGGGCCGAGTATTTTTCGGTCTTATTATGCTCTACATCGGACTTACATTTATCACCGGCATGCCAACGTGCCGCAACTCAGAATGGCGTTGTTGCTCATCGTTCCACGGATCTACATCTTCGCACGCAACCTGGTTTGGCTCTGCTGACATCTTGCTTGATGGCAAGACAATCGCACAGCCAGGGCAACCACATGAATACTCAACGGTCTTCGGCTCAACAATGCTCGATCTTTCGCACCTCAAATCAACTGATTTTACGACGACCCCACTCTTGATCACCGCCAGTACTGTTTTTGGCAAAACAATTGTTAAAATCAGCAAAGACACCCCGATTACTATTACTTCAAAGAGCGCATTTGCAAGCACGGTTCTTCCCGATCAATCAACTACTGCATTTGGTTCTGCCATCTATAACTCTCATCCACAGCCTGCCAATCCTCATATTATCATGACAACTAATACGGTTTTTGGTGAAACACAGGTAATTCGGATCTAAAAAACTTGCAACAGATTAAAAAAAGAGCTACATTATTTGCATGAATCAGTCGGGGCGTGGCGCAATTTGGTAGCGCACTCGCTTTGGGAGCGAGGGGTTGCCAGTTCGAGTCTGGCCGCCCCGACCATTTTTCTTATTTCCCTTTTCTTATTTCTCTTTTATTGACAAGTCATGTGAGCCTCCGCTACAGTAAGCAGCCATAAGTAAAGCCTTATCGGCAATACCCTGTCTTTCTGGAGATCTGCTATGAATATCTCTCTAGCTCGTCATTTTTACTGCACCCTCACCCTCTGCATCACACTTCTTAGTTTTAGTTTCGTCAGGCCCATTTCATCCGAGCAAGAAGAACAAGCGCATCAAACAGTTCTTAACCTCATAGACTCTCTCGATCAAGAACTTAATCCACTCCTTGACCAATACAACACTACCGTCATCCCCAACGATCTGCATATGCTTGCTCAAGAACTCTTACCCAAAATAGCCCTTGCAATCCAACTATTAATGAGAGAGCTGCACGCTCACCCGTTTACAGGCGAAGATTACGCCCTTCTCGAATCAAAAATCAAAAAGCTTCGCAAGGAACAGTTAAAAATTTTTACACAAAATAGATCCAATTTTCTTGTCTCATAAACTCAAATTATGCTAAAAAGTATCTAAACCTCTTTTACTTTTCACAAGGAGTTGCATATGATACCAACCGCCTATCGCACACCATGTCGCCTACTTATTGCGCTCTGTTTTATAGGCGGGCTTATGGCAACACCGCTCCAGGCAAAAATTTACATTGGGAGAATCGTCGACACCGTAGGGAGCACACTCCCTTGTGATATGACCATTGACGTTTTTGAAGGGACCGGAACAACTCTTGCCGGAGTTTTCACCTTTACCACAAGTGCTCTCTGCACCAACTGCAATGCCACTAACGAAATTATCTCAGAAGGTTCGCTTTCACTCACCGGCACTACCGCTTTTAAAACAACCATCTCAGGCGAACAAAATACCGTTGCAGGATCAACTATTACGCGAATGACCATCAATGCGCCAACACAAGCGCTTGAACGCCGCTATGTAACCGTAAGCGGTATTTCAACCATCGGCATCTTCAGTATCACAACATATGTAACACTCACGGTCGTTGGCAACAATGTGTCTATTAATGGAACAGCGGTTCCTGCAGGCACTTACGAACTAATACCAAATCAAGTTTTCCCATAAAATTCGATATTACACACTTGCTAGCAACTGACCGCTTTTCTCCCTCGATACAATCCTATGGGTTACTCGGGATGAGCGGTCCCCTAGCGCTAACGCAAGAGTTGCGCAGCGATCTGTTCCCACTCAATCGTCTGTTCAACAAGCTGCTTGTCGATTTTTTTAAGCCGCTGACTCGCCTCATAATATTCAGGAGAGTTAAACACAATCGTTTCAAAACGACGTAAAAGATCTTTCCGCTCGTTTTCAAGACGCGCAATAGCCGATTCAACAGCTTTCATCCGTTTGCGTGCCCGAAACGCCTGCTCACCCTCAATGGCATCCTCAGTGCCAGTCGCCATCGTCGCAACAGGGGTATTAGTTGTCGCAACTGTCTTTTGAACCGGCGTCTGTTCATGCTTTTTGGCATACAAAAATTCATCATATGTTCCCGGATAGTTCCATGAACCCGTCGGAGACAATTCAACAATATCCGTTGCTAATTTATTAAGAAAATCGCGATCATGAGAAACAAATAAAACGGTTCCCTGATATTGCTTCAGCGCCTGCAAGAGCACCTCTTTAGCCTGAACATCAAGGTGGTTTGTTGGCTCATCCAGCAGTAAGAAATTTGCTTTTTGCAAAAGTACTCGCACCATCGCAACTCGATTTTTTTCACCACCACTCAAAACCCCAACTTTTTTCTTGATATCATCACCAGAAAAAAGAAACGCGCCCAAAAAGATACGGACTCGTTGCCGGTCTTCACTAGTCTTACAAACCTCAACCGCTGTATCGTAAACAGTCTTCTCCTGGTCAAGCGATCGATTCTGGTCTTGCTCAAAAAAAGCAACCGAAACCTGATGTCCTAACGTAATCGTTCCCGTTTTTGGCGGAAGCACGCCTGCAATAATTTTGAGAAGTGTTGATTTTCCCGTTCCATTAGGAGCAACCAGAGCAACCTTATGCCCACGAGCAAGAGAAAATGAGACATTCTTAAAGATCTCCTTCCCCTCAAATTCACACGCAACATTCTCAAGAGAAAGTACCTGCTTACCCGATGCAATAACCGGCGCAAAATGAAAGCGCACGGGTTTAGGCAAGGGATCAAGTTTGATAGGATCAAGCTTTTCAAGAGATTTAATCATACTCTGCACAGTTGAAGCTTTTGAGGCAGATGCACGGAAACGTTCAATAATAGCTGTCTGTTTCTGAATAAATTTCTGCTGCTCAAAATACTGCCGCTCTAAAAGCTCTTGCCGTTGCGCCTTCTGCTCAAGATAAAAAGAATAATTTCCTTTATAAATCGTTAAAGCACCAAACGAAAGCTCGTAAATAGTCGAACAGGCATGGTCAAGAAAATAACGATTATGCGAAACTAAAAGATACCCACTTTTTGCACGCAACAAAAACTCAAAAAACCAGTCTTGCGCCGCAAGGTCAAGGTGATTAGTCGGTTCATCAAAAAGGTAAAAATCCGCTTTCTGTAACAAAAGCTTTGCAAGGACAAGGCGCATTTTCCAACCCGTACTCAGCGTATCAACACTAACCGAGAGATCCGCCTGCGAAAAACCAAGCCCACGCAGAACAACACTCGCCTCTTGAATACGCCCCTCACAGTCTTCTTCATAAAGGTGCTGTCGCAATGCAACCACATCCCCTCCATTACCTCCATCACCTCCATTACCTCCATTACCAAAACCCTGTCCCAACTGCGCTTCTTTCTTCTGGACTTCATCAAGACGATCACCAAGTCCATTAAAAGTGTTAAGCGCTTCTATGAGAACATTTTTTTGGGAGGTGAGAATTACTTCCTGGGGTAAATAGGCAACCGTAAAGCCTGGACGGATAGATATTGTTCCACTATCTGGAATCTGCGATCCCGCTATCATTTTAAGAAGCGTTGTTTTACCCGCGCCATTTCTTCCCGCCAAACCAATCTTTTCATGTCCATTGATAATGAATGAAATTGATGAAAATACCGCCTGCGGGCCAAAGGAAAGTGTCAGATCTCGAGCCTGTATCATACTTCCCTCATATCGTTAAAATATATCTTCTTCTTTTCAAATTTTGCCACACCTATTAGAATGACAGAAAAAACAATCTCCCGAAAGTTACTAGTGTTAAAAATATGAGAAAAGGCCTTATCTTCAGTTTCGATCGCCGCATGCTCCTCTACGGAGACTGGCTTAATTTCGTTCTGATTCTTGCACTCTCAATTATCGGACTCTTCTCCGTTTACAGCGCAACATACCGCCCCAACCTCTGGGCATCAACCTATTTTTTAAAACAGTTATTTGGCGTCATAACGGGAATTGGAATCTATCTCTTAGTTTTTTTTATGAACAATAAAGCGTTGCAGCGATGGGGCACCATCTGCTACTACATCACTTTTGTACTTCTTATCTTCACGCTCATCAAGGGGAGTGTTGGTATGGGCGCCCAACGGTGGATTAATCTCGGAATCATTAAATTTCAACCATCAGAACTCGCTAAACTTTTCTTCCCGGCATTTTTTGTAACTTCTCTCATGCCCGATACACAAACCGGTTCAACAGCGCCACGATTCTTGCCCGTCATTGGAGCACTTATCTTAAGCTGCCTCTTAGTCCTCAAACAACCCGATCTCGGAACTGCTGTTATTATTTTTCTCTCTGGAGCACTCCTCCTCTGGCTCGCCAATTTACGCACCAGCATTTTTCTTGCCGCATTCATCGTCGGGGGTATCTGCGCCCCTCTTGGCTGGAGCCATCTAAAACCATTTCAAAAACAACGCATTCTCGTCTATTTTGGTGGTGGCGCAAGCAAGCATGAACGCTACCAAATCGAACAATCACAAATTGCAATCGGCTCAGGAGGCATTTTTGGTAAAGGCTATCTCAAAGGCACGCAAAACCAACTCAGCTTTCTGCCCGAAAATCGTACCGATTTTATTTTTTCGGTAATTTGCGAAGAGACCGGATTTGTCGGTGCTTTGACCGTCATACTACTCTTCTGTCTCCTCTTTCTACGCGCACTGCATAGGATTAAACAGCTTCCCAGCGCCACTTCTCAACTCATGGCCGTCGGTCTCATCACCCCTCTCATGATCGCTATGGTTGTTAACATCAGCATGGTCATCGGGCTTCTTCCAACCGTTGGAATCCCTTTACCCTTTATTACCTATGGCATTACCCACCTCTGGATTGGCTTTGCAGGAATGGGATGGTATAACAATATCGTCACCCGCGCCGCACTCGTCTCCTAAAAACTGTTAAAAAAGGGTCTCCCGTGGAAACTGATCTCTTAAAAACACTCACCCTTATTGATACCGCAGAGAACTACGATGCTGACTTTCATCCCAAAACATTTGACGAATATTGCGGCCAAAAAGAACTTAAAACTAAGTTGAAATTATATACTGATGCCGCACGCATGCGTGGAGAGGCCCTCGACCACCTCTTACTCTTTGGTCCACCCGGACTCGGGAAAACCACCCTCGCCCAAATCATGGCTCACGTCATGAACGTCGGCATGAAGATGTGTAGCGGTCCAACGCTTGAACGAGCTGGAGACCTTGTCGCTATTCTCTCAAGTCTTGATTCTCATGACATTTTTTTTATCGACGAGATACACCGTATTCCTGCAACCGTCGAAGAAATGCTTTATAGCGCCATGGAACATTTTCGTATTGATGTCGTTCTTGGCCAAGGCGCCGGAGCCAAATCAGTCAATATTCCCCTCAGCCCCTTTACGCTTGTTGGAGCAACAACCAAAGCAGGTATGATCTCAGCGCCCCTCAGAAGCCGCTTTGGAATCACTGAAAGACTCGATTTTTATAACGAAGACGAACTTGCCGAGATTATAGAACAGAATGCGCGTTTTTTGGGCGTTAATCTCGAACCTGCCGGTGCACTTCAAATTGCAAAATGCGCACGAGGGACTCCCCGAACTGCAAAAAAACTTTTCCGTCGTGTACGCGACTTTGCACAGGTACACAATAATAACCATGCAACGATTGAATTAATTAAAGAAGCACTGACTTTTCTCGGCATTGATGAAGAAGGCCTTTCTGCAATCGATCTTCGCATCATCGAAACAATCGCACTCCATTTCAACGGCGGCCCCGTTGGACTCGAAACATTAGCCGCCATGATTGGAGAAGATGCCGATACCATAGAAGATGTACACGAGCCATTCCTTATGAGAAAAGGCTATATCGAAAAAACCTCTCGAGGACGACAAATTCCACGGTCAATGCTCCCCAAATTTCTCAAAAAAAGCACCGGCCAAGAGACACTATTTTCATAAAACAAAAGCTTCTTTTTAGACCAAACTGATCATCGACAAGGCTGATAAGATGAGGTATGATTTGGTCTAGATAAGAATTTTTTCTCATTCTTCGCTAGGCAAGGAGCGCCATGTCAGGACATTCGAAGTGGAAAACAATAAAGCATAAAAAAGCTGCGGCTGATGCTCAGCGCTCACGTGTTTTTACAAAAATTATTAAAGAAATCACCGTCTCAGCCCGCAATGGGGGGGGTGATCCTGCACACAACCCAACCCTCCGCTCATTGCTTGATAAAGCTAAGTCAGAAAATATGCCCGGCGACAATGTCATCCGTGCCATTAAAAAAGGCACTGGTGAGTTACCTGGTGTGCATTACGAAAGCTATTCCTACGAAGGATATGGGCCAGGCGGTATTGCCATTATTGCTGAAGTACTCACCGACAACAAAAATCGTGCTGTCTCTGAAATACGTTCGACCTTTACCCGCAAAGGTGGGTCTCTTGCAGAAAATGGTGCCGTCAGCTGGATGTTTGACCGATGCGGTGTTGTTCATGGAACAAGCGCAACCATGAAAGAAGACGATATTCTCGAAGCCCTCATTGATTTCGATATCAAAGATATCTCTTTTGAGGATGACAAATGGACCATCACCTGCGAACCTTCTGAACTTGAAAAAGTAAAAGCCGTACTTAAAGCGCGTGATTTTGTTATTCAAGAAGCCGATCTTGAGCTCGTTGCAAAAAGCCACATCACCGTCACACCCGCGCAAGAAGAACAGGCGTTTACTTTTCTTGAAGCGCTTGAAGATCTTGATGATGTTCAAAACGTTTATACTAACCTTGGATAGAAAGGAAGCTGGCAATGCTCCAAAGCATGACGGGATTCGCTACACATACCTTTGAATTACCCATAGATGGGCAAATGGTGTCAGTAACCGTACACCTTAAATCACTAAATGGTCGTTTTTTTGAAGCGACCTGCCGACTCCCTCATGCATTGACACACCTTGAAGCACCCCTTATAAAAAGACTGAAAGACCACCTGATTCGTGGCACCGTTCATTGTCTTTTTTACCTGGGGGCGCCACTCACGGTAAGCAGCAAACCAGCACCATCCTACTCAATTATTGAGGGATATCTTGAGGCTGCCCGTTCTATTGAAGAGCGCTTTGGAAGAAAGTACTCACTCAATCAGGATGTCAGCCTCACCACCCTCCTCACCCTCCCTAACGCTATTGAATTTGCAGAAGGGCAGATTGCTCAAGAGGTTGTTGACCTCCTTTTTATACAGATCGACAAACTCTCACAAACACTCATCGAAGCACGCATCCAAGAAGGCAAAGAGTTGGAAAATGATCTCACCTCACGCCTCACCAACATTGCAGCCGCTTTAGAAGAAATTAAAATACGAACAAAAAGTGTTTTAGAGATCAAAAAAGCAAAATTAATTGCCAATCTCAATGAGCTTTTAGCTCATACTTCAGCAGAAAACAAAGATCATCACATTCAGATGATCTATAATCAACTTGAACGACTCGACATCAACGAAGAAATCGTTCGTCTCGATTCTCACATAAAAAGTACTTCCGCCTGTCTCCAAGATGATCGTCTTGAGAAAGGAAAGCGACTCGACTTTATCCTTCAAGAAATGTTCAGAGAGATCAATACTATTGGCGCAAAATGTGCAGATTCAGAACTAAGCGCACGTGCCATTACTATTAAAGTTGAGCTTGAAAAACTGCGCGAACAAGTGCAAAACATTGTCTAGAAAGAGGTCGATCAAAATACACCATGGCACAACAGTTTGTTCCTCTACACCTTCATACTGAGTACTCGCTCCTTGATGGCGCCCTTACCATCGAAAACCTCCTCGAATTTACAAAAGAGCACCGACTCTCTTCTGTGGGCATCTCTGATCATGGCAATATATTTGGCGCTGTCGCTTTTTTTCAGGCCTGTAAAAAAGCGAACGTCAAGCCTATTCTTGGCATGGAAGCATACGTTACGCCCGATACAGCAGTTCGAGATAATAGTGAACGGTATTTCCACCTCCTCCTACTCGTAAAAAACAAAACAGGGTACCGCAATCTCTGTAAGCTTATTCATGCTTCGTACACGAAGGGCTTTTATTTTAAGCCACGCGTCGACTACAAAATGCTTGCAGAATTTTCTGAAGGGCTAATCGCTTCTTCGGCCTGCCTTGGTGGCCAAATCCCGCAGCTTCTTCTCCACAACAAAGAGCTCGAAGCACGTACATTAATCGAAAAATATCAGACTATTTTTGGGGCTGAAAACTTTTATCTCGAAGTACAACCTGCAGGACAGCAGGAACAAAAAATCGTTAATCAAAAAATATTTGATCTCGGCAAAGAGCTGAGCATCCCTGTTTTTGCTTCTGCGGACAGCCACTATTACAAAGCAGAAGACAAATATGCTCATGAAGTCATGCTCGCCATCCAGACAAAAGCAAAAATGAGCGACGATGATCGTTATTCGTTTGGTGCAGAATGTCTCGTCCATCTCTACACACCTCAAGAGATGCTTGATGCATTCCCAGGGCGCGAAGACGTTGTCTGGAGAAGCGGCGAAATTGCCGACCGCTGTGATTTTTCTTTTGACTTTGGAAAGCATTTTTTCCCATCGTTCGCCATTCCAACACAAGAGAGCGAGGAAGTTTTTTTCGCCCGTATCTGCACCGAAGGGCTCCAAGAGCTCTTTGATAAAAAGCGTATTTCAACCGACGATCCAAAGCGCTATTGGGATCGGCTTGAAATAGAGTTAGCACTTATTACCAAAATGGGTTTTATTACCTATTTTTTAGTTGTCAGCGACTTTATTCAATGGGCAAAAGATAACGATATTCCCGTCGGTCCTGGACGAGGCTCTGCGGCAGGATCTCTCGTTGCATGGGCAATGAAAATTACCGATATTGACCCTCTCAAATATAATCTTCTTTTTGAGCGATTTCTCAATCCTGAACGCGTCACTATGCCCGATATCGATATCGACTTTTGTATCGAAGGACGTGAGCGCGTTATCGATTATGTGCGAGAACGCTATGGGCATGACAAGGTGTGCCAAATCATCACATTCGGCACCATGATGGCAAAGGGAGTTATTAAAGACGTGGGCCGCGCTCTTGGCATCCCGTTTGATGACACCAATGCCATTACCGATCTCATCCCCGATCAACTGAAAATTACCCTTAAAGAAGCGATCGTACAAGAACCTCGATTGGCACTTCTCAGAGACTCAAATCCCATGATTGGGCAACTACTTGAGGTTGCATTCAAGCTCGAAGGATTGACACGCCACGCATCAAAACATGCAGCGGGCATTGTCATTACGCCTGAACCGATCTCAGACATGCTCCCCATTTACATTCCACCAAAAACAACCGATCTCGTCACCCAGTACGCAATGACTGAAATTGAAAGTCTCGGTTTTCTCAAAATGGACTTCTTGGGACTCAAAAATTTAACGCTTATTAAACGCGTTATTACAACGATCAAAAAAAATCATGGTATCGCCATCGACCCAAACTATCTTCCCCCCGACGACCAGCCAACCTTTGACCTGCTTGCGCGAGGAGAAACAACGGGCGTTTTCCAATTTGAATCGAGCGGCATTCGCGATGTATTGAGGCGCCTTAAACCAAGCTATTTTGAAGATATTATCGCGGTCAACGCCCTCTATCGCCCCGGACCACTCGGCTCTGGCATGGTCGATGACTTTATCGAACGTCGTCACGGTAGGCAGGAAATTAAATACCTTTTCCCCGAGCTAGAACCTATTTTAAAAGAGACATATGGCGTTATCGTTTACCAAGAGCAGGTAATGCGCATCGCCTCTGCCATTGGACAGTATTCACTCGGTGAAGCTGATATTCTCAGACGTGCAATGGGGAAAAAGAAAGCAGATGTCATGGCCCAACAGCGTTCTATTTTTGTTGAACGGGCCGTCAAAGCAAACTTTAACGAACAAAAAGCCGGTGACCTGTTTGACCTGATGGCCTATTTTGCCGGCTATGGCTTTAACAAATCACATTCGGCAGCCTATGGCATGATCGCCTACCAAACCGCTTACCTCAAGGCACATTACCCTACTGAATTTATGGCAGGACTCATCTCGCTCGAAAGCCAAGATCCCGAAAAAATGGCCTCTTATATTCAAGACGCACGTGAAATGGGCATTCCAGTCCTACCCCCTGATGTTAATGCGTCAGAGCATGATTTTGATGCAAAGAAGGGTGAGATTCGCTTTGGACTCATTGGTATTAAAAATGCCGGAGAATCAGGGCTGCAGAGTTGTCTTGAGGAGCGAGCAAATAAGGGGCCTTTTAAAGACCTTCTCAACTTTTGCTGCCGTGTAGATCTCCGTACGTGCAATAAGCGGTTTATAGAGAGTCTGATTGCAGCCGGTGCTTTTGATAGCCTTCCTGGAAATCGCGCGCAAAAAACAGCTGAGTTGGGGACTATTATTGACCGAGCGCTTGAGAAAAAAGAAGCGCTTTTAACTGGGCAAATGGGTCTTTTCGCAGCACTCTCCCCAACAAAAGAGGCGGGTGAATTGTATGCATTTACCCCTTGTGATGACTGGCCTACGAGTGAAAAGCTTGAAAAAGAAAAAGAGGTTTTGGGGATTTATTTAAGTGCGCGCCCCTTGGATGCTTACAAGCGTCATTTGACCTGGCTCAATGCCCTTTCGTTTGCAAAAGCTCGAGAACAGAAAGGCTTTGTGCTCTGTGGAGGCTTTAAAAAAGAATATAAAGTAATCAACACTAAAAAAGGTGATCGGATGGCGTTTTTGACGCTCGAAGACTACCAAGAACGCGCTGAGATCATTCTTTTTCCCAAGCTTTTTGCAAAGATTTCCACACTCCTTGAGCAACATAACGCTTTTTTGGTATTGGGAACTATTGACGAGACGGGCAGCATGTGCAAAATCAAGGCAAATGACCTTATTCCACTCGATACTATTTTTTCCGACTGGTCGCTGATTGACAAGGTCTCACTTGCACTTCCCGCTGGGTTTGAGGCCACAATTTTACAGCAGGCAAAACAGCATTTTGTTCCCGGCAAAGCGCGATTTGAATTTGTTTTTTCTGAACAGGGTAAACAGCTCGCGCTGGCGGTTAAAGGGCGGTATTCGTGTGATCTTGATACACTGACACTCTTGCATGAGCAACAAGTGCAAATTTCCATTACGCTTGCATAAAAGCAGGCTGTACGAGCAGTACGGATACTGATATATTTTTCATATAATGAGCGCAAAAATCATTCAAAAAGAGGGAGTATTCGGATGGAACAAGCCGATCCAGAAATAAAAAGAAAGTTAATTGGAGTTCTGACCGTTCTCTTTCCACACGCAAAAATATACCTATTTGGCTCACGTGCATGGGGGAAAGCCCGTCCATTATCTGACTTCGACCTTGCTATCGATGAGAGTAAAAAAATTGATCGGCTACGCATAGGAGAAGCGCATGGCATGTTTGAAGGAAGTAACTTCCCTATGAAAATAGACATTGTCGATCTTCAAACACTCCCCGAAAGCTGGATTGATCGGATCAAAAAAGAGGGTATTTTATGGAAATCTTGAATGAACGCTTTTTTTCTACAAAAAAATCACTTGCACGCTTCAAAGAAAGCATTGACCGCCTCAAAAACTGCACCCAAGAATCTGATCGATCTTTCTTTAGAGACTCAGTTGTTCAACGCTTCGAATTCACCTATGAAGTATTCTGGAAATTTCTGCGGGCGTATCTCGATCAAAAGCGTGCGCTCGACGTTTCGCAAATCGGCAATCCAAGAACAACCTTCCGTGCAGCCCATCTTGAGGCACTTCTCTCAATACAAGAGCTTGAAGATTGTCTGAAAATGATCGAAGACCGGAATCAGACATCACACACTTACGATGAGACTTTTGCAGAAGAGTTAGCAAATCAAACACAACTCTACGCAACATTGATTGAAACTATTCTCTCGCGTCTTACCCTTTAAACCTCCATTTCACCTCCATTCACCCTCTGCTGAAAAAAAGAGACAAAAAGAAGAGGGGTGTCCTGAATCTACATTATTTTCTTGCCAAATATAAATATTATGATACAATAGAACTTATCTAAGTAATTATTATAATTAAAAAAAACTAGTAAATCAGGAGTCAATTTTATGAAAAAATTATTATCACTCACCCTGGGCACACTCATGCTTGCCCCGCTCATTAATGCCAGCGAAAAAGAA
>LCEG01000001.1 GCA_000996275.1 candidate division TM6 bacterium GW2011_GWE2_42_60 | reverse complement strand
TACCTTGAAAATGGCACCATCAAAAACACAGGTACAATTAATGGAAAAGTAAAAAACTTTTTCTTAATAAGGGGTATGGGAAAACCATCCGTAAAATAAGACGAGACTAGATTTACAAACCGTCAAAAATATGGCATTTTAAATAAAAGTAAAAATGGCTCAAAAACGCCATAATATAAACTTATAATAAAAAATGGCGGAGGCCCTTCCCATGCAAAAAATTAAATCCTACACCTGCTTAGCGCAGAAGTCGTATCTGTTAAAAATTATGGCCGCAGTAATTTTTTGTTCCATGAGTTGCATGACGTTCTGTGCCGATCAAGCGACAAAAGATTGGGTCCAGCTGAAAATGATAAGCGATGAAAACTCGATTTTGTATCAAGACACATCAAAAATATATGACTCTCTAAAAGATATTTTTGAAGATCAAGCGCGTCTCCATGCCGCCCTTTTAAAAAATCCTAAAAATCAAGTTTCGTTTGTAGTAATGCATTTGTATAGACGTGGGACAACTTGGACAAAGTGCTATGGCATGCCACAAAACAAATACGAAGGGTTTATACAAAAACTTCGTGAGGTTATTGGGCACGTAGAACCAGAAATAATGGTGAATGATACAGATTTATTAAAAATGCTCCTTGAGCTCAAAGAGCGGGATCTTTTGCATACTGTATACGAAAAGGTGGGCAAGGGAAATTTTGGGAAAATGGTTGCTCTGTATGCACCAAAGGACACGAATGGTGCTGCCATTTTTAACAAATTAATTGAATTCAGAAAAAGAACAGGAAACGATTTTATAGGATACTGGAATAGTCTGATTATAGAGTCACAGTTTGATTACTTTCTCAATTTACTGAGCAAAAACACAAGAGACTATAACGATTGGCCGTCTTTTCGGGATGGACCAGAAGAGTTTCTTGCCGCCATCAGGCATCTATTGCTTGCATGTATTGAAAAAAAATATGACATGATGCCGGCACTCGAAATTGCTCTTGCTTGGGGTTATTATGAGATTGCAGCAACCTTAATTGATCATGAGCCAGGCTTAATTCAAGCACTTACGCAAAAAGACAATGCAGTTGCAAAGACATTAAAAGATTTTCTGGAGAGAGTGGGCTATGTAGGTGTTAATGATCCCTATCAAGGTACCATCGAAAAATATCTTGAACGAGTAAAGGAAAACTTAGAAGAAATAAGTGGTTTCAATTCTGAGTTAAAAACAGCATTTGAGCCTTTAAAAGATATAAAAACCGTTACTGTAGCAAATCTTAAGAAAGCACAAGAAGCTTTTACAAACGCTGATTTTTCTACCATGCTAGATCTTGTGGAGAATAAGGATGAGCATTTTGGTACTTGGCACAACGAGTTTCCTCTTCTTTTGTCGTCAGTACAATGGCGGGAAGATATTAAAGATATTCTTTCTTTATTGCGCACAAAAGCACGTGAAAAAAACATTACCATTGATCTCCCAGAATACACAAATGAAGAAATTGAAGCTGCTGGTTTGAGTGATGTTTTTAACGGTACGTACGTATCAACACGAGCTAAAAAACAAATGACCCCAATATGGGAAGATTTTAGACAGGCGAGCGCTATAAAAGAACATTTTACCACAAACACCCTTCCAAAAAACATGAATACTCTTTCTCAATTTTGGAAAGAACTCAGCGCCTCTCAACAAGAGCAAGCCGTGCCTTTTTTGAATAATTGGATTGGGCAAGTCCGTCCTTCTGATAGTGGCGATTTTGTAGCCATAGCATGTCCTAGTGGAGATCGATGGGACTACGCGAATCTTCTTTCTATAGAGAGAAGCAATCCTTTTGCTTGGAATTTAAACCTCATTATCCACTTCAACAACACTATTTTTGGGGGAAAAAGACAGCTACAAGAAAGCGGTTTCTCCTGTGACAAGCTCGAAAGCTGCAAAAATTTCTTCAAAAAAGCAACTGCCTACGCAATCAAAGATCTTGACGCTTATACATCAACCGAATTAACTGATTTTATAGAAGAACTTAACAACTCGTTAAAAGAATTTTCGAGTTCGCTCAAGCTCATGGAAGAAGAAAGCATCGCTCTCTGGGACGGTGAAACATGCGCTGTTGCCAAAGAAATGCGCGACTTCAACACAGCAATTATCGAAAATTTTAAGAAAATCGAAACTGCTTTTAACAACACACTGACAAAAGCAAAAGCGGAACTCACCCGAAAGAACAGGGAGCAAGCAGCTTTTAGAAATAAAGTTTTTTGGATATCGGTATCATGCTGCGGCATCTTAGGAGTAGCACTTCTCTGGCATTTTAATCGATTCCCTTTCAAAAGCCGCATTTCGTCCTTCTTACAATCAACATATTCTTTCTTGTTGCAAAAGCACCCTTACCAAAGGCCATATAATAAATCAGAACTTTTAAGAAAATACTCATGATAAAAAAAATAATATTTTCCGCACTCTGTTTTACCTGCGCTGCAAGCCCTATCGCTCTCGAGGCCATGACGCTGCAAAGGAGTCCCACCAAGATACTGACACAAAAAAATTGGTCAGCATTTATAAAAAGTAGTGCCGCGAGACCTTTTATCAGCCTTAAGCAGCTTTGTTCAAAACAACCACTCTTAACGACAACATGCGTTACTGCAGCAGTCGGGATCAGCGCCCTTTGCCTCTACCTTTCCCGCAATTTTATCTTCACTCATCTTGCAGAACATACTCAAACACAGGGCTTCGCCAAAAAACTTCATGATTGGAAGATCATCAATACTTCCACCACTGACTATTTTTCAGTAATGCCCATGACCTATGCCACAAAAAACAAGATGTCGAATGCAATTGTTTATCTTGCAAAAGACTTAAAGGTCGATATCACTCAATGCGATAATAATAAAAACCCCTTCTACTATGCCCTAGAAAACGATGACCTTGATTCGATAAAATTGTTTGTTGGGATAAATAAAAAGAGCGTTAATACTCACTGCGGGTGGTTTGATACCCCATTTACTCTTGCTTTAAAAAAAGGCAATCCAAAAATCATTAAATACCTTATTGAAGAGGGAGATGCTGACCTAAACCTGAAGTCAACAGAATCTCAATACAATCTTCCACCTTTTATCAAGTTATTTCAAATGTATTTATCCACTCCAAATGACCAATCACGCAATACTTTTTTTGAAATCATGGAGCATTGTGTCAAAACAGAAAAAGACTATCTCTATACACTCTACTCTTCCACACAATATAACGACGGCTACATCACTTATTTCCTAGATTGTCGTAAAGGAGAGAACCCACACCTCACCTTCGATGTAATCTTTGATACCTATTTCGACGCCAAAGACCAAAAGCAACGTGAGTATAGTTTCAAAATTATTCGCTGCTGCATCGAACAATGCCCCAATAAAGAAGAACAGATAGACAGACTCTACGCAGCGCTCTATAAATCCATACATAAGGGCTCAAAAGAAGCTGTTTCCCAATTAATCGATATCGCAAAAAAATATACTATCCCACTCGGCAAAATACGAGAAATTCCGCTTTTGTTCGACATGAAATGCAAAAAGCATTCAGTTTCGCTTCTTGAAAAGGCCTTTGAGAATTATTCTCTCAATAGTAACGCCTTTGACATCATTAAGCTTCTTTTTGAGATCACGCGCACAGAAGTCTGTACAAAAACTGTCCTCGATGGCGCCTTATACACTGCAATTAGAAGACATGGTTGTGAAAATTGCTGTGACGATGACTATCCACAAAACAATCATCTCGCACTGTTTAATATCATCAAACAGTACCTTGAAACAAATCTGTTTGACGACTCATTACTTTATTTACTTGAACACGCAATAGGTCAAGGAGCGCCCGAAGTCGTTAAGCTTCTTGTTGAAACAAACAAAATTGATCTCAAAACAAAGGGCCCTCGCCTTCTTTGCCAGACTATAAAAAAAAGCAACCTCGAGGCTGTCCGCATTCTTGTTGAAAGCAAACAGTTCGATATCAATCAAAAAAGTAATGATACCATACATGGCGTCACACCGCTTCACCAAGCACTCAAATCCTATCTTTCTGTTGTGAAAAAACACCCCTATTGGAGTAACGAGTTTAAGCACTACCAGCATAAGCACTTTTTCAAAATCATTGACTATCTCATCAATACCGCAAAAGTAGATCTTACCGGCGACCTTAATAGCTGCGCGCTCTGTAAAAGCGGTTCCCACTCGTTATTGCATGATGCGCTTAGCCTCTATAATTCCGAAGAAGGTTCTGAATCAGTCGATCGCCCAAAATTGATTGAGATAATCAAATATCTCCTAAAAATGAATTTATCTTCAAGCTCATTTACCCACAATTTCGATAAGTTTCTTGGGCTCACGATTGCACCCTACGCCTCCGGAACAGACCAAAAAAATCGTCTCGACATAATCAAATATGTGGTCGAACATGGCGGAATACGCAATGGCATCATCCCCCAAAATACTTCGCAAGAAATAAAAAATTATCTTGCCTTAGCCGAAGCTTGCCACAAGCTTGAAACAAACCCCGAAACATTTGAAAACTTCACAGTAAACTATTTAGGGAATGACGTGTATCGTGAAGATGCCCTCCGCATCTTGTTTACTTCTGGCAGCAAAAAAACAATCACCAAAATCTATCAGTTTTTTGAAACATTTATGAGCACGCTAACCAAACAAAAGTGCCTAGAGGTCAAAAAAGTAATTACCGATATCATCAATGACGTTGCATCGCCCCATCGCCTTTTCTGGAACATAGAGCTTCCCGTAAGGCTTCCCGCACAAGAACAATTTGCCCAAAAACTTCACCAAATCAAAAAAAATGAAAATCCTGGCGCTGCGCCTCTCGCAAAAAAACTTAACGACATTTCATTTCATTTTAAGAGCGAGCTGGATCCATGGACATAAAAACGGTTTTCAAAAAACTACTCTGCCTACTCTGCTTTACCTGCGCTGCAAGCCAAACCCCTCTCGAGGCCATGGCGCTGAAAAATAGTCCCACCAAACTACTGACACAAAAAAATTGGTCGGCATTTATAAAAAGTAGTGCGGCGAGACCGTGGGAACTGGTAAAAAACAGCCGGATTATCGACTACTGTAAAAAAAACCCAGAACTTGTCTTTTTGGCTGCTTACGCTGGATTTACGGGGGCAATAATCACGCTTGCAATTGGTATCTCGTACAGAACAGAAATTATAAATACTCTTGCAACGTATCCACTAACCAGATACATTCCCAAAAAGCTTGCCGACTGGAATATGATCAATATCAATTCAACAGATTTTAGTTTGCGCAACCCCTTGGGGTTCGCCATTGAAGACGGCTCACTCGATACCGTCACTTTTCTTATGGAACAATGCCATGCCTCAAGTAAGGAGCCATGCGATATTAGTACCCCCCCCCTTGAATATGCGATAAAATGCTTTGTGCAAACAAAAGATCAAAAAACACGCGCTAATCTAAAAAACATTATCGATTACCTCATACAAAAGAATGGTGGTATCAAGAGTAAATTCATAACATACAGCTTTGCATACAAAGGCAAACTGCTACAAACCAAAGACACACTATTAAATCGTGCAATTGAAGAGGGCTCTCTAGAGCTTGTTACCCATTCGGTCGAAAAACTCCATGCAGATGTCACGAATGAATCACTTGGCATAGCAATCAACAACTACTCAAATGAATTCAATAAAAAAGATTGTGATGAACGATTCAAAATCATAGAGTATCTTGTTAAAACAGGGAAAATTGATGTTAATAAAGCCGTAGCCGCCATCAACACTCCACTTAATTGCGCCATAAAGGAAAGGTCGTTAAAGCTAGTAAAATACTTTATTGAAACAGTACATGTTACCCTCAAACCATTACATCACTATGATACTATATTCGATAAACAGCCCATGCAAGAAGCCTGCGAAGCATTTATTAGACGCCCCCTTTATCTGCCCAAACTCAAAACTTGGATATACCTAGAAGACAGAGAGATGCTTGAAATTATAAAATATCTCACCTCCGTCTATAAAAAAGAAAATCCTGATGCTGAAAAAGACACTATTTCGATTGCCATAAAGTGCTTTTCACGTGAACTCGTGCAGGCACTTTTCGATTCTTTTAAGATTACAAAAAAGCAGTTCGACATCTTGAGTACTTATTTTCTTGAAGAAGCGTTGGAAGTATACACAGCCCAAAAAGAGCCTGAAAAGCGTCAACAAGAGATGGCTATCATAAAATACCTCTTTGGAAAA
Source organism: candidate division TM6 bacterium GW2011_GWE2_42_60 (assembly GCA_000996275.1). Lineage (GTDB taxonomy): Bacteria > Babelota > Babeliae > Babelales > Babelaceae > UBA12395. The sequence goes on along the minus strand of LCEG01000001.1, from coordinate 369,392 downwards.
TGCACCAGCAAACACTTTACCGGCAAAATATACCTCTCTGATATACCCTCTACTGACTTTACTTTTGATAAAGCAATCAAAGCATATGCCGCAACACCAGCAACCGAAAACAAACACCGCATCACGCTCATCAAAATCATGCACTATTTGATAGAATGCGGCAAAGCTCCCTACGACAAAACGCTACTTACTAACGCACCTCAAGACATTAAAAACTCTCTTGAGATAGCTCAGGCATGCATCGAATATGGAAACACCAACCAAAACTTTGAGAGCTTTACTAAAAAATATCTTGCAAACGATGCCTATCTTAGTGAAGCACTTCGGCACTTCTTTAATTTTTCTATTTACCAATTTGCCCCTAAAGAGCCCCTCTACTCATGGTTTGACAACCAGACGAATGCGAGAAGCAAGAACATCTTACACCTCGTTAAAGACATCTTCAAACAAATCGAACAGAGGCTGCAACAATTTGTAATCTCTCAAAAGCAGCTCGAAAAATATCTTCAGGATGAAGAATACGTGAAGAATACTCTCCAAGAATATTCGTATTGGACGGTTTTATTCCCCGAACAAACGCGATTTGCCCAAACCCTTCACCAAATACTCATAACAAAAAAACTTAACGACATTTCCATTTCGTTTTTAAGAGCGAACTGAATCCATGGACATAAAAACTTTTTTCAAAAAACTACTCTTCGTACTCTGCTTTACCTGCGCTGCAAGCCCTGTCTCTCTCGAGGCCATGGCGCTGCAAAATAGTCCCACCAAACTACTGCCACAAAAAAATTGGTCAGCATTTATAAAAAGTAGTGCCGCGAGACCGTGGGAACTGGTAAAAAACAGTCGGATTATCGACTACTGTAAAAAAAATCCAGAACATGTCTTTTTGGCTGCGTGCGTTGGAGTCGTTAGTATCGCTGCAGCGAGTGTGGTAGCTATCGCCTGGTACAATCGATTAACCATCTTTCACAATTTCGCCCATCAGCTCGCCGCACAAGAAAAAACCCAAGGACTCTTCAAAAAACTTGTCCGTTGGAATATCATCCATCCAAGCAGTGCAATTGCCGGAGCACTCTGTATCGACTCTGATAAGGCACTCACCTTTATTTTAAAAGAGCTCGAAACTAATATAACGTCGTTAAAGACCTGGTCTCCTGAACAATTATACACACTGTTTCGCTTTGCTATAATCAGACAAAATCTCTCCGTCATTAAAGCGCTTATTGAGCAAAAATATGTTGACGTTAATAGCAAAAATAAATGGTTAAATCTTCCCCTTCATGATGCACTAGAAACCAAAAATCTTGAGATCATACAATATCTGATCAAAGAAGGGCGCGCTGACGTTAACGTAGGATGCTATGCTGGGGGCAGATATACGCCCCTTGAATCCATGGTATTAAAGAACAATCTTGACGTTATTAAAATCCTTGTTGAAATAGGTCACGCAGACGTTAATGTGAATCAGCGGCACCCCCTCTTACTAGCTATCAACGGTATTTCAGTCGAAAATGACAAAGGTGCGGAAAAATTTGAAATCATAAAATATCTTGCTGAGCATGGCGCTCGTTTAGGCTCTATTATATGGATACCCAAAGAGGCTCCACAAAAAGTACTTGCGTATTATGCGCTCATCAAAGCCTGCGACGAACTCTATTTAACCCCAAATCTTGCTACAAAACCTGAACTATTCGATTTCTTTGCAAAAAAATATCTGGAAGATGGCACCTGCCTTGTTGATGCACTTCGGCTCATACTATCTTTAAAAGATAATACTCTTATGAACCATCTTGTCCGCTGGTTCAAAACCCAGACAGACGAAAAGAGACAGCAAACGGTTGTAGATACCGTTGGAAAAACCAATCTCATCCTCACTACAATCGACCTCTCTGTGCTCTGGCCAGAACTTTTTCGAGTGAATTAGGCCCTCAAGCCAAACCAATTGATCAAGAAAAGGGAGAGCAAGCAAGAGGGCATGCACCCTCTTACAAGAGTTGCTAAAACCTTGAATTTTGACCATAGTATTTAATAAGTGCCTTGAATTTTAACCATATTTTTTGAAAACAGCCTTGAATTTTAACCATGGGCATAGTTTTGAAGGGTCTAAAATGAAACGACTTATTGACGCAGAACTACTGGCATGGAAAGATGCTAAATTCCGTAAGCCTTTGCTGTTGAGAGGAGCGCGACAAGTAGGAAAAACCTATGCAGCTCAGCAATTGGGAAAGCAGTTTCAATCTTTCGTCCAGGTAAACCTAGAGTCGCAACCCGAAGCCCGGATGATTTTTGAAAAAGATCTGGATGCAAAAAGGATTATGCGTGATCTTTCGCTCTTTGCAACATTGCCGATTATTCCAGGCGAGACGCTTTTATTTATTGACGAAATCCAGATCACGCCAAACGCGGTGACCGCATTACGGTATTTTTACGAACAGATTCCCCAACTTCATGTTATTGCAGCAGGCTCCTTGCTTGATTTTGCCATTGAGCAGATTGGAATTCCCGTTGGCAGGGTTGAATCTTTGTATATGTACCCCTTATCTTTTACTGAATTTTTGCTTTCCATGAACCTTGATGTTCTTGTGCAAGAAATTCTTTCACACCCCGCCGAAGAGCCGATCTCTACGCCCATTCATAATAAAATACTCTCTCTATTGGGAGAATATATCGCCATTGGTGGAATGCCCGGTGTGGTAGAATGTTGGATTGAAACAAAAGATCCATCCCGTTGTTTTGCCTTGCACCATGCATTAATTGATACCTATCGGCAGGATTTCGTTAAATATGCAAAAAAACATCAGATAAAATATGTTGACATTGTTTTCAATTCTATCCCCCAGCAGCTCGGAAGAAAATTTAAATATAGCAGCATTGAAGGGGACTATCGCAAACGAGAGCTCTCCCCTGCGCTTGATCTTCTCACTACTGCAGGCATCGCACATAAAGTTACGCATAGCTCGGGGCAAGGCTTGCCATTGGGGGCTACAATTGACCCGCAGTGTTATAAAGTAACTTTTTTAGATGTAGCATTAAGTCAGGCACTATTAGGATTGGAGCTCGAGGCGTGGTTCCTAAATCCGATGCAGCAATTTGTTAACAAGGGCGAACTTGTTGAAGCGCTCATTGGACAAGAACTTCTTGCTTCTGCAAATCCTCATTCAAAAAGTCAGTTGTACTATTGGCAAAGAAATGCACCCAGCAGTACTGCGGAAGTTGATTACCTAGTTCAAGTCGGGGAAAAAATTATTCCCATTGAGGTTAAAAGCGGCACGGGAACAACACTCAGAAGCCTGCATGCGTATTTGGAAGGCCATTCAAATGCACCCGTTGGTGTTCGTCTTTCAACACAAAACTATTCACAGCATGACAACATTAAATCACTCCCTCTTTATGCTATTTCGGCACTGAGAGCTCTGCTTAAGGCCGTTTAATTAAGTTATGGTCTGCCTTGAATTTCAACCATATTTTTTGAAAACAACCTTGAATTTTAACCATGGCGGAGTTTTTTTATTTTATTTTTCCGCATTCTGACAAATCTGCAATCAGAATGCAAGTCAGTCAAGACATGTTCTAATCTTGCTCTAGATAAGTGAATGCAAGAAAGGCAAGTGATGAAAAACCGTACCAATCGCCATGATATATTGCAAGTTGGCGTTCTCTTGCACAGCCTGACTAGTGGCTTAAAGTGGAGGTAGTTTTGATATGCTTTGCTCTTTAGGCAGGATTTTTCTGGTAAAGACAAGTTGATTTTGCCATCTTTTTTGTTTTTTTGTACACTACTTTATATCTATTATAAAGACTAATATTAAGGACAGAACCATGGCCGTACCAAAAAGAAAAGTATCGAAATCCCGCCGCGATATGCGCAGTGCCTGCAAAGGTATCGACCCTCAACCAATGAACTTCTGTAACCAAGGCGCCTGCGAAGGTACCCCTTGCCTCCCCCATATCGTCTGCAAAACATGCGGATTTTACAAAGGCAAAAAAGTTCTAAAAACAAAAGCAGATCGTGCTGCACAACGTAATGAAGTACGTGCACACGCTGAAGAAAAAGCAAAAACACACGCACAGCCTACTGAAAACGAAACACACGCTTAAAAGATAAAAACTGTATTGGAGTAGTATATGATTTTATCTCACTGGTACGGCAGCTTCAGAAAACAGAGCCGCAGTTCACAAGTACTCGGTATTGCACTCGTTGTTGCCCTTCTCGCTATGGCAGAAATTACCACCTATCGTTGGTTTGTACGCCGAAGTGACGAACGTGCCCAAATGGCGCTTTCACGTTGCATTGAACTCTACGACAGAGCAGGACGTGAAAACGCGCCACACCTCTGGGTGGAAGCAGCTCGTGCATTTGAAAGTGGACACAGCCAGAGCTCATGGTCCCCGATTGCACCCTATTTCCTTACCTTTGGAGCTGATATAGCTCTTCGCCAGGGAAATAAGGTCAAGGCTCATGAACTCGTTACTCAAGCACTCAAAGAAATGGATAAAAATAATCCACTTCGGCCAGCGCTCAGAGTAAAACAGGCTCTTTTGGAAATTGATGCCGATGATGCCGCCCTCCAAAAACAGGGTGAAGCGTCATTGAAAACAATCGCCAATGATAGTACCAATCCAGCACGCGAGCAGGCTCTCTACTACCTTGGGCTCATTGCCTTTGATGCAGGGAACCGCCCAGAAGCAGAAAACATCTGGAAAGACCTTTTGGTCCGCGCTGAAAAAGGGTCTGTCTGGGCCGAAGTTGCTCAAGCCAAATTACAGTATCACGCATAATAAAAGGATTTTGCTCGTGAATACGCCTAACGGTCGTCCAGTACGAGTACGATTTGCCCCGTCACCGACGGGGCACCTCCATATTGGCAGCCTTCGAGTTGCCCTCTTTAACTGGCTTTTTGCTCGTCATCATAACGGAACTTTTATTATTCGTATTGAAGACACTGATATTGAGCGGTCAAAACAAGAATACACCGAATCGATTATCAAGGCTTTTGAATGGGTTGCTATCACCAGCGATGAACCTATCGCCTACCAAACAGCGCGACTCGATCTTTATAAAGGTGCTATCGACAAACTCCTTGCTTCAGGAAATGCCTACTGGTCAGATCCAGCTCAAGAAGAAAACGGAAAAAGTGTTATTCGCTTCAAAATCCCTACCAATCGTACTCAGATTCAATTTAACGACCTTGTTCGTGGTCCTATTGCATTTGATAGTGACCAGATTGGAGGAGATTTTGTTATTGCACGTGCAGATGGATCACCACTCTATAATTTTGTCGTAGTAGTTGATGATATTGATATGCGTATTTCGCATGTTATTCGTGGTGAAGACCACATCTCAAACACTCCTAAGCAAATTCTTCTTTATGAAGCTCTCGGAGCAGAAATTCCCCATTTTGCTCACCTTCCTATGATTTTGGGACCAACGGGTGCCAAATTAAGTAAGCGAGATGCGGCGACCTCGGTCATCGACTATCGGACAATGGGCTTTCTTTCTGACGCACTTTGCAACTATTTAGTGCGGCTGAGTTGGGCTCATGGTGACCAAGAAATTTTCTCTCGTGATGAGATGGTTCAGCTTTTTTCGCTTGATCATGTTCACAAATCAGGTGCTATTTTCGATATGATAAAGTTACGGTGGGTAAACAGCGTCTACCTTAAGCAACTTCCTGCTCAAGCGCTCTCTGACCTTATTCATACCGATATTGATGCCACCTTCAAAGCCCGCTGCGCAACCTGGACAGCCGAACAAATTTTACAGGCACTCGACCTCTACAAAGACCGCTCGTCAACACTTGCTGAACTTCGTGATTTCGTTATTGCCTTGAACACGCGGCCACACCTCAACACACTCCCCGAAGAAGAGAAATGGGACGCAACAACACGCATGCTTTTAGATGCATGTGTCGCGCAACTCAATGTACTTGAAGAAGTAACTCCTGCCACGGTCGAGCCACTGATTAAAGGAATTTGTAAACAACAGCAAGTACCACTTCCTGCTCTTGCAAAACCAATTCGCTTTGCCTTAACCGGGTCACTCCATAGCCCTTCGGTTTATGCACTTGTTGCACTCCTTGGGAAAGAAGAGACGATACAGCGTATTGAGCAGTTAAAAAGCATGCATTTTAAATTTTAAGAGAGATCCCCATGGCAGAAGAAACCGCATCGCGGCTAAAACAGATTATTGCTGAACAGCTTTCGCTTAAGCCTGAAGAACTCAAGTCTGGAGCTACTTTTGACGAATTGGGCGCTGATTCACTCGATCGAGTCGAGATTATCATGAAGATCGAAGAAGCGTTCGATCTCGAGCTTGATGATGATAAAGCAGAGAAGATTACCACGATTAATGAATTAATTGAGTATGTGGACTCTTTAAAAGAGAAGAAGTAACGGATTACCTGCTCGCCGTTTTTTCATGCGACAAAAGCCATTCTTTCCGCCACACCCCACCTCCATTACCTCCATTACCTCCATTACCTCCATTACCCCCATTTCCTCCATAACCACCCAAGGCTCCACAACATCTTATGACACGGTGGCAGGGGATAATAAGTGGGATTGGATTTCTGCCAAGCGCATTTGCAACCGCCCGAAAAGCTTTTGGACGACCAATACGCTCCGCAAGCTCACGATACGAGCAGGTAGTTTTATAAGGAATGGTAAGTGCTGCAAGCCAAACAACCTTCTGGAATTCTGTACCATCCAATTCTAGGGGTAGGTCAAACTGAATACGCGACCCGTCAAAATAACCATCCAGCTGCTCACAGGCCATTCTAAGAATACCACCTCCACTATAAGGTGAAGTAGCCACGTCATCGTTAATAAAACATAACCTCGTCAGAGCTGTATCGTTCCCCTCAAGCTTAAGCATGCCCAGCGGAGACTGATAAAGGGCCGTATAAAAAGCGGTCTTACTCACGTACACATTCCTTACAAATTCTCCTACAACTTCTGTTTATTTTATCGTACTCAAGGCAGAAGCAAAATCAAGAAAAAGCGCAGAAGCCCCTCTCTTCCGCGTTGGCACATACGTACCGTCAAAAACATCTCTCAAACCAGAAGCATCAATTTCTTCGTTTGTGTATTTTGAGAGATTAATGGTAATATTTTTTTCAAGGGCTTTTGTGCGCAATAAAGAAAGAATATCTTTACAATCGTCCCGCCACTGTACGCCTAGCAAAAGCCTTGTAAGATCAATATTTACTCCGATTTCAGCTTGGGTTCCCCCAGAATTAATATGTGGATAAGCTATATAAAAAGCCTCTTGCGCTTTTTTAATCGATTCTGCTGAAGCCGTTTTTACATTTTTTAAAGGTTCAAAAATAGCTACTAAATCCAAATGAGTTTTTAAGATTTTCGGCATAGCCCCATTCAGCCTTTTAAAATTATCTTCAACCTGTCTTTGTGTAGGAATTGAACCAGGACTATTATGAATAAAGAGCTCTATTCCTTCTGCTACAGCATTATTGTCTACTTTTAGAGTATCAATAAGCTTGGGTGCTTTCTCAATTAAAAAGAGCGCTATATCATAATATCCAGATTTAATAGCTACCACTAAAGCAGGACCCATATTACAATTTTTTTTGATACACTGATTTAAAAGATTTCTAATACTGTCACCAAGTTCAAAAGGTGCATCTCGGAAAAACCACCAACCATAGACCCCTGTGTCCTTACTCATTAAATTGAGAAAGTAATCAAACTGTGATTCTATAACCAAGCTGTTCCAGTATCCTATAAAATCGTTTTCTTCTGGTTTTAAAGGTTCTTTAATTGCATTGTCAAGTCCAGCAACCAAACTCATATTTTTTTGTACATATCGAGCAACCATTTTACCAAAATTTTCTTTGCCCACTTTTTCGTATACAGTACGCAAAAGGCCTCGCTCTTTGAGGTCAAGAAGTATTCCTAATAAGTCTGTATCGTTCACCAGTATTTCTGGTTTTACATGCCCAATAAAATCACGCAGTTTTTTCAAAAACTCTTCATATTTGTTTTGTGGCATACCATAAAGCTCTGTCCAATTAGCCTTTATGACATAGAAATATAACAATGCAAACGAAGCTTGATTTTTAGGATTTTTTAAAAGGGCAGCATAGAGACGCGCTTGATCTTCAAGAATATCTTTTAGAGAGTCATATATTTTTGATTGGTCGTCATAAAAAGTTGCGTCCTCACCACGTATTTTTTCTAGCGTTTTCCAATCTTCTGTCGCTTGGTCGGCACAGAACACTGTGCAGCTCACAAAACAAAAAACTACTGCGGCCATAATTTTCAACATACATGGTTCCTTTAACACATCGCACTCAAGGCAGAAGCAAAATCAAGAAAAAGCGTAGAAGACCCACTCTTCCGCGTTGACACATACGTACCGTCAAAAACATCTCTCAAACCAGCAGCCTCAATTGCCTCTTCTGGGTATTTTGAGAGATTAATGGTAATATTTTTTTCAAGCGCCTTTGTGCGCAATAAAGCAACAATGTCTTTAACATCCTCTCGCCACCGTACGCCTAGCAAAAGCTTTTTAAGGTCAATATTTGCTCCAATTGCAAAAAGCCCCCCCCCCAAATTAATATGTGGATAAGCTTTATAAAAAGCCTCTTGCGCTTTTTTAATCGATGCTGCTGAAGCCGTTTTTACATCTTTTAAAGGTTCAAAAATAACTACTAAATCCAAATGAGTTTTTAAGATTTCCGACATATCCTGATTCAGCCTTTTAAAATAAAATTCAACCTGTTTTTGTGAAGGAGTAAAACCAAGGATATTATCAATAAAGGGCCTTATGCCATCTACAACCGCATTTTCTTTTTTTGCAAGCGCCTCGATCAAGCTCGGCACCCTATCAATCAAATCAGATGCAAACTCGTAATAGCCATAAGTAATAGCATTTAGGAGTGCCGATCTCATGTCATATTTTTTTTCAATACAAGTAAACAAAAGACGTTTGATAACATCAAAAAGCTCTACAGGTGCATCCCGAAAAAGCCACCCTTCGTAGGCCCCAGTATCCTCACTCAGTAAATTAAGAAAGTAATCAAACTGCGATTCTATAACCAAGCTGTTCCTGTATCCTATAAAATCGTTTTCTTCTGGTTCTGAGGGGATTTGAATGAAATCAATGAAATTAGCAACAGCATTCTCATCCTTTGGTGAATACAAAGCAATCATTTTCCCAAAATTTTCTTTGCCCACTTTGTCATATACAGTACGCAAAAGGCCTCGCTCTTTAAGGTAAAAAAGTTTTTGCAGTAAATCTGTATCATTCACTAATATTTCTGGCTTCACATGCCCAATAAAATCACGCAGTTTTTTCAAAAACCCATCGTATTTTTTTTGTGGCATACCATAGGACTTTATCCAATTAGTCTTTTGTAAATACAACCACCGCAGTGCAAACGAAACTTGATTTTCAGGATTTTTTAAAAGGGCGGCATAGAGGCGCGCTTGATCTTCAAAAATATCTTTTAGAGAGTCATATATTATCGAGTTTCCATCGCTTATCATTTTCAGCCGCTTCCAATCTTCTGTCGCTTGGTCGGCACAGAACACTGTGCAGCCTACAAAACAAAAAACTACTACAGCCATAATTTTCAACATACATGGTTCCTTCACTAATTTTTAAGCGAAGCCCCGACAGCATCAAGTCCATGAGCTACGCGACTTAAATGGAAGCAATGATACTCTTTAATTCCCAATCGCTTGCATGCCCGTTCAACGGCCTCTATGTTCTTCATAAGATCATCCACAAAAACAACCACATGCGGACGATACCGAAGCTTTTTCAAGAAAAGCTCAAAAGCCATTCCTTTGTCATTCCCATTCACCAGAAAAATTCCCGGAATATAATACGCATCCCGTGCAAGCCCCGTAATCTTATAGCATTGTTTCCACGCGTCCACGACATGCCGCGGCATAAGATCAACCTTTGCATCATGAAATTGACGCAAAGTAATATCAACAAAATTGTTTGGATCACCACGCGCCGTTAACGCCATGGCATGAACTTTTCTATCGTGTAAAACAGCAAATACCTCATCTTCATCAGCATCAACTTGTTCAACAGCAGTAGTTCTGTGCGCTTTGATATGTTCTGGTAAAATACGCTTTACCGCCTCATCGCCAGAAAGACCCTGCGATGTATAGAGTTTAAATTGTGCGTTAAACCACTCATCACGAGCTCGTGGGTCCTTGCCCCGCAAAATAGTATTATCAATATCAAACGCAACCACCGTGCACGGCCCTGCTTTGACATAAGGCAGGATATCTTCAATCTCAACAATCTCATGAATAACCGAATAGGCACACGGGCAACTCAAAACTCCTGCTACCAACCAATAGATCCGTTTTGTCATCTTACTCCCCCTTTTATTAACAGTGCCCCATATAATGCCACCATACGCAAGGGCGCTCAAACAGGTCAAGAGACAAGACCATATTTTTGGCGCAAAAAACCCCGGACTTTTTAAAATCCAGGGTTTTGTGAGTAATAAAAACTCTTTTTTTATCGTTCTGGTACTGCTGTAATAGAAGTATTATCATCTTCTGCTACAGGAGAATCAATATCCTCTTCTTCAAATTCAATATTTTCGGCTTCAGAATCAAGCGCCGTCTGATTACCGATATTTTGTTGGCTCACTGGAGGATTCTGGTTTACCGAAGTATTTTGAACAGTGTTAGTTGTTGCATTCGACGGCTCTTCAGACTCTTCTTCAGGCATACCTTCATCGCCCTCAGAATCAAATGGATCTTGCAAAAATATAGGGCTAAAAACAACCCCATTTGCACTGTTTTGGGTAGCTAATCCTTCAAGTTCAAACTCTCTACCATCCACAATCTCTTGCAATCTATCTACAATCGCAGTTACCAAATTAGTAAAGTTAGTTTGAAAAGATTGAACATTTACATTTTGACCCATAATAACACTAATTTCAACGCTCCCAGCGACCGGATCTGGAAAGGTTGTATCCGATATTCGAGCCCTTTGTATCGGGGTCCACCGGGACAAAAGCGCATTGCGAACATCCTGTATAAAATATAGGCGCTGCGCATCGCCTATATTTTGTGGGGCATTATTTTCTTGTTGCTGATTGCTCGGGCTATTTATATTGAGCGAAGCAAGATTTTTTTCTAATCGTGCATCAACTTGAAACGTCCATACCGCTAAAAAAACAGCTAAAAATACTGTCATGTTATATGTTTTTTTCATCGATTATCCTTATATTTATAAATATTTTATAAAAACAAAACTACCTACCACTTAAACAAATTATGAGTTTATTATAGCTGCAAACAGACTTAGATAAAACAAAAATCTGTTTCTTAACTTACGATGTTTATACTAATTATACGTAAATATTTAAAAATAGCAATATTTTTTTAAAATAATTCAAAAAACTCCCCAATGTCGTGATAATTTTTCACTTCAAAAAGCTAGAGAACATGGTACGCTGCCCAATAAGGGACTCTTACACTCACACAAACCAGTCTCCCTCGATACATTTTCATCTTCGATGAAAATACTCGGGATGAGCGGATGGGACATCAAAGAACCTCCCTACAACAGAATGACGCAGGGCGAATACCTTCATAAGGTAACAGTACTATATGATTACTGATCAAAGGGTTTTTTGATGGAACGGGAAATTGCGCAAACGCACACCGAAGCATTTATACTCTTTCTTAAAACAGAAAAACAGGTTGCTGATAACACCTGTCGCTCTTACGCCTCTGATTTACGCGGTTTTATCAATTTTTGGAACCAATACGACTTACAAAAAGACAAAACTACCTCATTCAAAGAAATCACCCGTCATTTTCGTGCATCTCTCTCCGCCCAAAAACAGACCGCTAGCACTACCGCCCGTAAAATCTCTTGCCTCAACTCATTCAATCGCTTTTTAGTTAAAAAAGGCGTCATGCAAGAACATATGCTTCAACGGCCTACTGTCAACCTCAAAAACCCTGTCGTAATTTCATCGCAAGAGCTCTCTTTCTTACTCGATGGCATTCCAAATACAACACTCCCTACAGCCACCCCTTTTCGCGATAAGAGCATTCTTGAACTCCTTTATGCTACAGGGATGCGTTGCTCAGAACTCAGCACACTCAAACTTGCTGATATCTCTCTTGAAACACGATCTATCGTCTTAAGAGGAAAACGCCGGAAACCACGCACTGTCTTCTTTGGCGCAAAACCAGCTGAACAGATCCAAGCCTATTGCACACATGAACGTCCAAAAGCAAAAATCGCCCAAGAAATACTCTTTTTAAATCATCGTGGACAACCACTCACAACCCGATCCATCCAACGAGTATGTACCATGTTTAGCGCTTTTTTACACAACAAAAAAATACTCACCCCCCAAATTTTACGTCATTCCTTTGCTATGCACCTTTTAGAACAAGGAACCAGCCTCGAAACAGTCCAAGAACTGCTCGGGCACATAACACGCATAAGCACCGAACGGTACATACGATAAACCATGAAACTACCTATCTCTTCCATTACGCACCGCCTGCGTTCTGTCAAAATCTTCCTCTTTGTCGCCTGCTGTATTATCGCCCTCACCCTCCTCCGTTTTCAGCTCTTTGAAGGTGAGCTTTTTGTACGCCACAGTCGCCGCAATTGCTTACGCCACGAAAAAGTCACCTCACTCCGCGGCGCAATACTCGATCGCAACGGAGTATTGCTTGCTACCAATCGGCCTGTAACTGAGCTTGCATGGCATGGCAGCGGCAACAACAAACTCTCGCCAGAACAGCTCGAATTAATTGATTTTATCAAGCAAGTTATAAAAGAAGATCTTCCTCAACTCGAGGTAATAAACCACTGCGAGCGATTAGGTATCGACTGCGTTTTCGTCAACGACCTTCCATTTGACCAACTCTGTCCCATCCTCGAACGAGCAGCCCTCTCCCCGAATATTGTTATAAAAATAAAATCTGCTCGCTTTTACCCTCAAGGTGCCTCTGCTTGCCACATTGTAGGCTACTTCCGCCCCGCATCACTCCATCAAACAGGTACCTTTGGCCTTGAGCGGCTCTTTGAAGAACAATTGCGCGGCGTCCCAGGAGAAAGAGAAATGATTGTCAATTCAGTTGGACGCAATCTCCTCACCCGTGAGGTGCGACGTGCTGAAGACGGAGAACCACTACGAACAACACTCGACCTCTCCCTTCAACGCATCGGAGAATCACTTTTTGCCGAAGGACAGGCAGGAGCCCTCGTCGTCATGGACCCTTTTGCCGGCGACCTTCTTGCCGTTGTCTCAAAACCATCTTTTGACCCCAATATGTTTACGGGTCTCATATCGGCAGACGTGTGGCAAAAATGTATTGAACAAAAACCTTTTATCAACAGAGCATTTAGCTCGTGTTATCCACCCGCATCTGTATTTAAAATGATAACCGCCGCCGCAGGCCTTGAAAAAGGAATCGTTACCCCAAACTACAACTGCTTTTGTACAGGCGAAATTACCTTTGGTGGCAGATCTTTCCAATGCAGCTCATACAAACATGGTGGCCATGGCGCTATTACTTCCATGGAAGAAGCTATTGCAAAATCATGCAACATTCCTTTTTTTGAAATCGGAAAGCGCATTTCAATCGACACACTCGCTGAATATGCGGGCAAATTTGGACTTGGCAAACCAACAGGAATCATATTCCCCGAACGCGCAGGCCTCATCCCAACAACTGCCTGGAAGAAAAAGACCTATAAAGAAAATTGGCACCAGGGCGAAACTCTCATGGCAGCTATTGGGCAAACCTATTGCCTTGCGACCCCTTTGCAAATGATCAGGGTAATCGGAGCAATTTGTACGGGATTTTTAGTACGTCCCCGTATTCTTCTTTCAGAATCAGTTGATCGAAGCAACCTCGAAATATCAACGGGAACGCGGCTTTTACTCCAACGAGCCATTAAACGGACAATCAAAACAGGAACCGCCGCCTCGCTCAGCAGACTTGCCCACATGGAAATATATGGAAAAACAGGAACCGCTCAGACCTCTCATCGCTCAAAACTCGAACTTGGGAAACAATACCTCCCGCATGGCTGGTTTGTATGCTATGCCCAATATAAAGAAAATCCACCCATACTCCTCGCCATTTTCCTCGAAAACGCAGGATCTTCAACGGTTGCCGTTCAGTACTCAAAGAGATTCTTAATTGAATACTGCGCTTCTATTGATAAACAAAGCAATCCCACCATCCAAGACGACAGCGAGATTATAGACAATGAACCGGGTGAGATTCAAGATGAAGAACATCCTCAATCCCACCCGGTTATCTTATCTGAACACTATTCAGAACGTGAATAAGTTCTTGTTCAGAGCTTATTTAGTGGCGTATGCGCCAGCAACTTTTTTTGCAAGCCGACTCATGCGACGCGCAGCAGCATTTCTGTGAATAGTGCCTTTGCTCTTTGCACGGCCTAATTCAGCAGAAACAGTACGGAGCAATTGCTCAGCTACTTCTTTTGTTGCGCCTGCTTCAAGAGCCACATTAACTTTTTTAATGGACGTCTTTACAGCAGTACGACGACTCGCATTTACAAGACGCCGCTGTTCACTCTTACGAATATTCTTTTTTGCAGATTTAGTATTCGCCATGCTTTACCTTCTTTTAAACTACTTTACGGATAGCATTTCCCCGTTGGCACTTCGCGCAGATATTACCACGATGCACCTTACCCGAAAGATCGTTTGTAAAAACAAATCTCATCGTATGAACGTTAGGATAGACCCATTTTTTTACTTTATTATTTGCGTGGCTGACACTGTTAACCACTTGTGGCCGCTTACCACAACTTGCACATATACGCGACATGTATAACACCTAGTATTTAAAAAAATCTAGTTCCGAGCTCTTTCATATTCACTAGTCTACTATAAACAGACACTTTTTCAATCAACCAAAAAAATCCGTTCAAAACCAGCACTTTTTTAAGAGCCCTTTACCCTAGATATCAATCTATATCCCTTAAGAAGAAAGTTTAGCTGATGCCCGAGGCGCAATGCCAAGAAGCTCATAAATCTCTTCAGCTTGCAACGTTTCTCGCTTGAGCAATTCTTGCACAAGCAATTCAAGCTTATCCCGATTATCTGTCATCAATTTTTTTGCTTTTTCGTAGCAACGAGTCACTACCTGACGCACTTCTTCATCAACTTTTGTAGCCGTTTCATCAGAATAGTCCCGTGTGCCATATTGCCCGCGTGCATACGAAACAAGTCCAAGGTCATCAGACATACCATAATCGCACACCATTTTACGAGCAGTACTCGAAGCATGTTTTAAATCAGACGAAACCCCCGTAAATTGGCTTCCAAGACCAAGCTCCTCGCCAACACGTCCTCCAAGCGCAATCACAATACGCGCAAGCAACTCTTCTTTGCTATACGCATACTTATCCCGCTCAGGCAGACTTGCCGAGTATCCCAACGCACTCCCACGAGGTGCTATGGTCACTTTATGCAGAGGATCTGTATATCCTGGCTGTAAAAGCGTCATAAGTGCATGGCCTGCTTCATGATACGCTGTAGCCTTGAGATCTTCGGGACTCTGAATCATTGATTTTGACCGTTTACCCATAATAATTTTATCACGAGCCTCTTCAAAATCATCGACAGAGACCGATTCCCTACCCACACGAATTGCATTAATTACCGACTCATTCACTAAGTTGGCAAGATCTGCTCCGCTAAATCCAGTTGTTCCACGTGCTACTTTTTCAAGATCCACCTCAGGCGCCAAATTAACACCTTTAGAATGGATAGTAAGCACCTGTTTACGTCCCGCAAGATCAGGATAAGGAACATCAACACGACGGTCAAATCGACCTGCCCGCGTCAAAGCCTTATCGAGCATATCTGGGCGGTTTGTTGCGGCAAGAACAACAACAGACAACCCCTCATTTTCAAACCCATCCATCTCAGTTAAGAGCTGGTTGAGCGTTTGACTATGCTCCATATTTTCACCACTGTCGCCACGCTGAGCACCAATAGCATCAATTTCATCAATAAAAATAATACTTGGCGCCATCTTACGCGCTTGTGCAAAAAGATCACGCACGCGCGCAGCACCAACACCAACATATTTTTCTATAAATTCAGAACCACTTACACTAAAGAAAGGTCGTTGTGCTTCACCAGCTACCGCCCGCGCAAGCAATGTCTTACCATTTCCCGGATCACCAACAAGCAAGACGCCTCGCGTCAACTTGGCACCCATACGCTCATATTTTTCAGGATTCTTGAGGTAATCAATAAAATCAGTAAGTTCCTCTTTTGCTTCATCAGCGCCTGCAACATCCGCAAACCGTACTTTGATTTGCGATGGCAGATAGACGCGCGCTGTTCCCTCTTCTGCCCCAGAGGTTTTATGCTCGCTTCGACTCGCTTTTTGCGAATCCATGAGCTTCTTAAAAGCAACATCAAAGTCTTCCTGCGTTACATCAACACGAAAGTTCTTTGAAGCATTTATAGCCGCTTGATTAACACAATTTGCAAGATCAGCACCACTAAAACCGGCACTCTCTTTTACAATTTTATCAAAATCAACATCAGATGAAAGCTTCACCTTTTTTGAATGAATTTCAATAATGCGGCGTCGAGCAGTTTCATTAGGAAAGGGAATCGTAATACGACGATCAAACCGACCTGGTCGCAAAAGCGCACGATCCAAAACACTTGGCATATTAGTTGCAGCGATAACCACAACAGGAACATCACCGGCCGCAGAAAAACCATCCATCTCGGTCAATAACTGATTCAAGGTCTGTTCACGCTCATCGTGCCCACCACCAAGACCGCTTCCCCGACGACGGCCAATCGCATCAATCTCATCAATAAAGATTATACTCGGAGCATGCTTGCGCGCTTGAGCAAAAAGATCTCGAATACGAGCAGCACCAACCCCAACAAAAACTTCTATAAAATCAGATCCGGTAATTGAAAAAAACGGACAATTCGCTTCGCCTGCAACTGCACGCGCCAACATAGTCTTTCCATTTCCCGGCTCACCAACTAATAAAACACCACGCGTCAGCTCAGCACCAAGACGGCGATACTTTGAAGGATCTTTCAGAAAATCAACAACATCGCGCAGCTCTTCTTTAGCCTCATCAGCACCTGCAACATCATCAAACTTCACCTTCACCTGAGAAGGGAAAAACATTTTTGCCTTGCTTTTACCCAAGTTAAAAAGTCCATTATTTGAACCACTGCCGCTGCCTCGAGACTGACGAACAAATCCCCAAATAGCAAATGCACCAACACCAAAAAGCGCGATCAAGAAGAGATACCAGAAACTAAACCCATTACTTGCTGCTTCTACGACAGAAAAATCAACCTTGTGTTTGCGAAGCATATCCCAATTTTGTGGACTTTCTGCAATCGTCGCCTCAAATGCTGTTCCATCCTTATAGGTTCCCATTACCTGGGTACCCATAATCTTTACCGATGCAACTTTGTCAGCCTCAACACGATCAAGGAATTGCGAATATGAAAGACCTTCTGTGGATCGGGAATACTCGGCTACACGCGTCAAGAGAGCCAATCCAATCACAAAACAGGCAACAAAAAGCAATACATTAAAGGGTGATCCACGAAATTTTTTAAATTTATTTCCGAATTTCATATTAAATCCATTCCTAGTTTTTTATCTCTATCAAAATTACTCCTCATTAAGAGCAGTATAGCACGAAATGGGTTCATTTGTCGACAAATGACTACAAACTACCTACGCCAAAATCAAACTATTAAAATACGTCGACCACGACGGGGATCTACAATATCTACCAGGAGCCGTTATAAACCAATATTCCTTTGTATTCTTATTAATAATGGCTATTCGACTCTCAGCGCCTTGTTCAAAACAAAAAGCCACATAGATACCGCAAGGAGACCAGCATGGATCAGTTTTATCTCCTTTTCCAAAGGTAAGCTGCTTTGTTGTTTTATGCTGAAGATCATACACAAACAACTGCATAACGCCATTAATCCGAGAAGAATAGATAACCTGATTTGCCGCCATCGAATAAGCGGGCGCAACGTTGTATCCCCGCGGAGTCAAAACTAATTGCTTTCCTGTTGCAGCCACATAGAGCCGAATCTTCCCGCCCGCACAGTAAATTATATCACCATTTGGGAGAACAGATGGAGACGCAGACACCGCAGGCGCTTCAAATACGCGATGGTGAACACCTTTGCATGTTTTTTCATCGTATACATAGTGCCAAATATTCCCTGAGCGGCAATAAACCACCTCTTTGCCATCACTTCGATAGGATATGCCAACTATTGTGCCTGGCTGATCAAAAACCACAAATTTTCTGCCTTCCATATCGATCGCCACTAACCGAACATTAGTGGGGGTAAACTCAGAAAGCACTAAATAAGGGTTGTCTATTTTTAGGCTCCAGGAAGGATCTAGTACAACGCGTCGAGAAGAAAAAAGTACCTGCGGAGAGGCTCCATCAAAATCCACTACCATGACATAATTTTTCTTATTTTTTTTGTCATTTTCTACAAAGGCTATCTTAGTTAAGAAGGGCATTTTTTGCGCCATTAATTCTTCAATAACCCGACACGCAATACCATAAGCTGCATCCTTAACATACGCAAGTGTTGCAAGCCGTTTCCCGCTGACCATCTCGCCCGACTTTGTTTCATAAAGCCGCCATTCAACTGGCTTATGAAGATCTTCAAATGTAACGTAAAGCGCGGCGTCATATCCATGCCCAAATAACGCTGTTATCTCCTCTTTTTTAAGGGGAGCGTTCTCAAGAATTTTTGATGCAACAGAAAAGCGCTTTTCAAATGTTAAGCAGTGCTCTAGAGACTGTACAAAACGCGCACAATCAGGGCGTTGACGGCCCGACCCAAGCACTCCTATAAAAAGCTTCATTGGAGCCACTGGAGACGCGCTTGTTCCTGCCGTATTGATATGAATCAAAACATTGCCCGGCTCGCTACCAAACCCTTGCATGAAGAAAAGCATGCCTACTAACACAGAACACTTGATCACCGTATGCACGGCCATTTCCTTTCAAATTCGAAATCATGAAGCCAATTTACCAAAAGCAACGGCTATATTTTTCCCCCAAAATACCGAAGGGTATTCTGCACGCCATAAAGCCGCGCGAGCCGCCATATCAAAAGCAAGAACCCCTGACTTTTTCTCAATCACTACTTTTTCTATAGAGCCATCATTATACAACGAAACAATTAATCGAGCAGAAAGAAGCGGAGAAAGTCCACGTGGCGGTCGCCAAGCTCGGCCAACAGAGCGCATAACAGCTAAGCCCTCTCGAGAAAGCCCGTCTTCTTCAAACACCTCACCATCTTCGGAAACACCGAACGCGGCCTCAACCTCATCGTCATCGTTAAAATCAGCTTCCTGTTCTGTGGCCAATTCTTCCTCCAATGCAGGCTCTCTTTCTTGTTCAGGCTCCACGACTGGTGCCACTTCTTTTTTGGCACTTTTTTCGGGGATTTTCTCAGGTATTACTTCTGCCACTTTTTTGGGCACTGGCTTCTCTTTTTGCGCCATCTCTTGTTTGCCAACTTTAGGCTCTTTTATGGGAGATTTTTGCTGCTCTTTACCTTTTGCTTCAACTTTCTTTGGCTCTCTTTTTTCTGAAATTGCCCTCTTTGGCTCTCCTACTTCAGGCTTACCTTTTTTCGATACTGCTTTTTCTTCAATCGCTTTTTTTGCAGCATGCTTTTCAATACGTTTTGGCGCGCTTATGAAACCTGCTTTTTTTTCACGCTGTTTTTTGCGACGCTTAAGAAGATGCCGAGCCCCTATTAAACCATGTGCATGCCCCATCCCACACGATCCACGTTTACCCCATGAATGGAACATCACCGGTGCCGGAACCACCTGCCGTGGCATCGCTAAAGCAACCGTATGCCTTTGCGGCATAAAACAGATAAAAAGAAGTACCACGGTTAGCAGATAAAGAACCAGCGCTCCCCATAAGGCACACCTGCGAGCGTATTCTTCGAGTTCACTCGTTTTGCGTAGCCAAAGCGACATATTCCACTTTTCCCAAATATTTAATATCATCCACTATTCGCACAACATCGCCATATGGCACCGATCGATCAGCTTTTACAAAGACCACCTGGCTACGCGTTTTCCCCAACTTTTGCTCGATGCGATCAATAAGCTCATGCGCTTTAACAGGCTGCTCATTAAGAAACAATCGTCGCTGCTTGTCAACATACACCGTTATTCCATCCTGAGCTTGAGCTCCGGACGACTGATTATCATTTGCAGCTCCACGCGGCAGATCAATTTTTATCGCATTCTGCATAACCGGCATTGCCACCATAAACGTCACAAGCAAAACCAACACCGTATCAATAAGAGGTGTTAGACTAATTTCTATACCCGCAGGTGGCGCCACTCGACGGCCTCTTCTCTTCTGAGATTCCATGAGCACCTACTCCCTGATCGCATTTTTGACAATCCACTCAAACTGATAAACCAATGAACCAAGCTCATGATCAAGCTTTCGCACGGCAGCAGTCGCATAATGAAAAAGAATAAAAGCGGGGATTGCAACAACAAGCCCCGCAAAAGTCGTCAACAATGCTTCTGCAATACCAGGTGCAATCGATGTAATATCAGTACTATGCTCACGGCCAATAGCGATAAATGACTGAATAAGACCAGAAATTGTTCCAAACAATCCAACAAGCGGCGCAACCGCAGCACTCACCGAAAGAAGTGGTAGCAATCCATATTCTTTTTGCATCGCATCTGCATGCGCTTCATCAAGTGAATTGCGAAAAAGCTCAAGTTCAAGCCCATTCAATGTCCGTTTTTCACCGTTTTTATCCTTAAGAAGCGTCTTCAAAGCCTTGAGGCCTCGCCCAATTACCATCCCTGGCAACGTACCTTTCAAAACTGCACCTAACGCAAGAATATCGGTGAGAGACTCAGCACCCTGCAGCGATGACCGCACGAGGGAGACCTGTCTCATTTTTTCACGCGTAATGAGCATCTTATAAATAAAAACAAACAGACACACGATCAACATAACCGAAGCTAACGTTAAAATAAGCTTACTCAACAGACTTGATGCAAGAATAACGCCCCAGAGCGAGTTCACCGCAAAAATATTTTCCATACCCATCCTTGTGTTTTAAAACCTACATTTAGAATAAAAAAATAGAGATAAAATTGCTACAAATTTACACAGGTGCCTCACGCTCGATATCTTTAAGCACGCGAGCCCTTAATTTCTCTTTATCGTGCAGCCCCTCGGCAATCTGAATCTCATAGGCACGTTTGAGCGCTTCACCAAGACGAGGGCCCTCTCCAATAAAGGGGATAAGATCCGCTCCACACAAGAGCGCTTTTTCAGGAGCCTCAAAGACCCCATACTCTTGCGCACGCGCACAAAACGTTTCTATAACACGCATAGGCCCCTCTAAAGGAGTGGAGTCAGAGCCATTTCTTCCACACAGGTCCGCCTCAGCCAACATTGCTAAAAACGAGAGTGAAAGATTCGGAGCCAACCGCACCGCAAGCCGCTTATATGCAGCCTCTTTTGCACCCATCGCCACAAAACTTCCCGGACTCATATGATGCCTTACGAGCAACAAAATATCATGAATCAGCGCCTTATTTCCCACCACACGATTAAGCATCGCGCGGGCAAGCGGCACGCCTTCTTGCTCATGCCCATGACTAATAAGACGCCCATCTTCAGCATGTTTTGTTGTTAAAGACTTACCAAGATCGTGGCAAAGTGCCGCATACATTAAAACTAATTTTTTTTCGCGTCCGAGGCCTTCGACACGTGCTGCTGCATCAAGTGTCTGCATGGTATGTTCAAAAGCATTTCCTTCGGGGTGCCACCATGGATTTTGCGATATCAAAACCAAAACTGCAAGTTCTTGGAAAATTTCTGGCAGTCGCCCGAGCCGCTCAAGCCAACGAAACCCAAGAGAGGGCCTCTTGGACCAAAGAAATACTTTTTCACATTCGCTTTCGATACGCTCACGAGAAACGGTCCGTATATCCATCGAACGGCACGTTTCGTTTAATATTTCATCAGGTTCACATTCAAAACGCGCACAAAACTGCATGACACGATAAAATCGCAGTGGATCCTCTATAAAAGTTTCTGGATCAACACAGCTAAGGCGCTTCTGATTCAACGCATCTTCGCCTCCATAGGGGTCGATGAGATGCCAATCATGCAGATCAATCGCCATTGCATTCATAGTCAAATCGCGACGACGAAGCGCTTGTACAATACCCATACCAGGGTCAATTTCAACAAGCGGTTTTCTACCCTTCCCATCTGCACGCGGCACAGACCAGTCACTTTCAAACGCACCAAAGAGCTTTAGAACACCAAACGACTTTCCAACCATTTCAACAGGGCCAAAGTTTTGAAGAATGCCACGTAAGCCATCAAGATTAATATCATGAACTTCAATATCAACATCTTTTAGAGGTAATCCAAGCACAAAATCTCTGACAGCTCCCCCCACCATATACGCCCGAGCCCCTTGTTGTTGCACGGCAGCAACTATCTCGCCAAATTCACTATTTTTTTCAAAAAACATCGAAAGTCGCTCATGCTCTATAGGCCTCAACGGGCGCATATATTCCATAATCAAAGCACTCCTTTTAATAGATTTGAATGGCAGGCGCCATTTAGCAAAGCCATATCAGATATTACCGCAATAATGCCGTTGCTGTACAGTAATCTGTAAGCATCTATTGATTCTGGCCTTTCTCTCTTAGCCATGATACACTCCCTGATAAATCAATAAATCACCAATCACAACGGATCAATTAAAAGGAGTTACCATGAAAAAATGGATCTTCGTTTTACTCTTCTGCGGCAGCATGCTCAGCTTCTCCCAGCAGGCAAAAACGGCACCTGGGTTTTTTAAATCAGTTGCCTCATACTTCAAACCCGATGAACGCAAACCTTACAAAGAAACAGTGACCATTACAAAAACAACGGGTACAGTTTCTCTTCGCAATCATACCGGCAGCATTACCGTTATCGGAAGCGACGAGCCGATGCTCACCATAGAAGCAATTATTAAAGGCCCCGCTGAAAAAATAGCGGATACGAAAATTTCTACCAAAAAAACACACGCTGAAGTAACGATAGAAACAAGTTCAAAAACAACAGAGCCCCCCCTTGCGGTCTCTTACACGGTCACTCTTCCAAAGACCATGTCTCTTGTCATTGAACAGAACAAGGGAGACATTGTCATCGATACTGTTATTGGTATTTTGACACTTGAAACTGATGAAGGCTCAATAACCGTTGCGCAGGGAGCAGAATCAATCACAGCGCGAGCGCCAAACGGAACGGTCACTGTCGATCTTGAAAAATTATTACCACAGGCAAGCGTCTTTATTGATGCTGGAGGAAAAATCTCCCTTGCGCTTCAACCACAAGCAAGCGCTCGTCTTTCAGCTCACACTAATCATGGATTTATTTCGTCACAACTGCCGCTCACACTTGATCCCATAACAATATCGTCACTCGATAAAGAAACATGGAATACGCTACGCCGCGGTGTAGATGGAATTTTGGGCACAGGAGAAGCCGCGCTGGTACTCAACAGCGCCAATGGACCCATCGCCATTCTTGACAGAACGGCCTAACAAAAACGTATTGAGAAGTGTGGGATGCAGAGTATGAAACGATTTTTTGGTGGAGCTGACCGGATTCGAACCGGTGGCCTCATGAATGCGACCCATGCGCTCTACCAACTGAGCTACAGCCCCAAAAAACGAATATTTACCCAACTATTTTTGGTGGAGCTGACCGGATTCGAACCGGTGACCTCATGAATGCCATTCATGCGCTCTGCCAACTGAGCTACAACCCCACTGTAAACTGTTTAGATAAACTGTTTATACTGTATAGGGTAGTACATCCAAAAAAGATTTCAACTATTTCATGAGGATATTCTTATGCCGCACTATTTATTAACAACACTCGTTCTCTCCTGCCTTTCGATAGGAAGTTCGTGTATCGCTGCTCCAAGAGAACAAAATAAACCATTTTTATTTTCACATGAGCTCGAAAAACCGGGTATAACTACCGTTCGTTTTGCTTATGCGCTCGAACCACATAATCATATTTTCGCTGACACAATTACCTTTACTCTTGATCATCAAGAAGCAACGATTGCTTCTTGGCGAGCAAACGAAGCAACGCAGGAACTAATCGATAAAAAAACTAATCAAAAAAGACCCATACTCACCGGATCTGGTTCAATAACCATCTCAATAAAACACCCCATTACCTGTGTTTCAGATCGAGGGACACTGACTGTCCATTTTGCACAGGCGCAATCAAAAGAGCCAACAACACTGTCGCATGAAATTGTTTTTGCAACTCATAAAGCAGCGTCCACCCATGGCAAACCAGAGCTTGCCGCCATTGCGACACAAGAAGCCGCGCATGAGCAAATGGGCATAATGGCAAAAATAAGTCATTATTTTGGCAGAGCATCTTCATGTTGTAGCTCATGGCTCCAGACTATTGACCGAAAAGTTTCGAACACTGTCCAGCATGCCTCATCGCCAACCTGGCGTCTTATCTTCATCTTCCTCCTTGGCATTCTTATGAGCTTTACCCCATGCATTTATCCTATGATTCCAATCACTATTGGTATCTTACAATCATCAGTTCAAACATCAACGCTTCGTAATTTTTTTCTTGCGGCAACCTATACTGCAGGCATTGCAACAACCTTTGCAATCCTTGGTCTTTTAGCTGCATCAGGAAGCGCTCATTTTGGCCAACTAATAGGCAATCCTTTCTTTGTAGGATTCCTTGTACTCTTTCTCTCCTATTTTGCATTTTCAATGTTTGGTTTTTATGAAATCAGACTGCCACGTTTTCTTCAGTCTCGAGAAGTAAATGGAGGGAATGGAGGGAATGGAGGTGGTTTTGTTTCAGCATTCGTTTTTGGCGTACTAAGTGGTACCGTCGCCTCACCGTGCCTCTCTCCAGGACTCTTACTTCTACTGGGTATTGTTGCCACATTGGGAAGTAAATTGCTCGGCTTTGTCTATCTTTTTGTATTTGGGATTGGGCTCTGTGTGCCACTTCTCTTGATAGGCACCTTCTCAAACGCTTCAAATATCTTACCCCGCGCGGGTTATTGGATGAATGAAATTAAGATCATCTTTGGCTTACTGCTGCTGGGGCTCTGCTTTTACTACCTCAAAGCGCTGCTTCCACTCTACATCCTCTATTCTATACTTGCAGGAGTTCTTCTCTTTAGTGGAGCGTTCCTCATTTTTTCAATGAAAAAATATTTTGGATTTTCGCTTCGCGTCTATCGCTATCTTTTTGGGTTTATATTGATGGCGGCTGGTTTTGTCTCTCTACTTAATGCATTTAAAGCTAGTATCATCCCTCTTACTCTACAGTCTCAATCGTGCGCACTGTACACGTACCAAGATGCTCGATCAAAGGCGCTTCGTGAAAAGCGGCTCATGCTCCTCGACTTTGGTGCGCAATGGTGCACCTCATGCAAAGCGCTTGATAAAAAAATTATACATAATCCACAGGCACACGAAGCCCTTTCATGCGTCGTTATCGTCAGTATCGACTGCACAAATCCAAATGAAGCCCCCGCAAAAGGGCTTTTACAACAGTTTAAAGTATTTGGCTTCCCTACCGTTCTTCTCATAGACCCAGAAACCGAAGCCATTATTACCCATTGGGGAAGCGAACTGCTTAATAAATCACTTGAAGAGATCGCACAAGAGATTAAGACAAAAGCGCTCAGTCGATAGAGTTTATTAAAAACAAACTCGACAAAATATCGCTTATTTTTCAGCAGGATTGGGTCACGCCAGTCCTGCTCATTTTTACTCCCGACAATCAATTAATACGGCACACGGTCCTCAGCACCTGGCAGGCTGGGTACACCTTATTGAAAATCATTAGTTGAAAAAACTGCATAAAATGGCCTAGTTCCAATTCTTTACTTTGAAAAATATCAACAAGCCGATACAATAATAGGAAATGTATCATTTAATTTTCAAAGTAAAGATAATCAAATGCTTAAAAAACAGATTCTGTTATTCTTTTTTTCCATCTCAATTATCCCTTTCTGTCACGCAACATCGAGCACACCAAAAGAATTGCTCAATCAATTTATGACTACTCAACAGCTCAATCAATTTAAAAACATTCAGACAAAAAAATTTAAAAACTTACTAAAAACAGTTCCTCCAGAAGAACTTATTAACCTCAATAAATATATTATTCATGCACTTCGATTTCATTTTTTAATTCTCGGCCGAGAATTGTATTCCTGTTTGCGCCTACAAGACACTGATTTTTTCTTTCTATCACTTAAAGCAACGCTCAATAAACTCAAACACCTTGAGGTCGCATTGGTGTCCACTGCCTCAAAAAAATTCATCATAAAATTTGATAAATATCTTTTAAAATGTTCAGGATTTAGCCATCGAGATCAGGTAAAACTCTTTTATTTACGAACCTATTGTAACTCACTGCTCAGCACTTTTTATAAACAATTGCATGTCTGTGAAAAAATGTTTTTCGAAGATACCGTCTTACCAAAAGAAGTGATCGAACAAAAATACAAACCTCTCTCAACCTTCTGGTTATTACTGCAATACGCTTACCAAGACGTCTTTCAATACACCATCTTAACATCCGCAGACAAACTTGTGTTCGACTCAGAAACAATTACGTCTTGCTCTGAAGAATTCAATCTTGTAAAAATCAAAAAAGACTTTAAATCACTCACCAGTTTTGAGCGATTTAAAGACCGCTTTGAAACAATAGAAGGCACCCTTTCAGAACAACAAAAAACTTCTTACAAAGCTGAGCTCGAAAATTTACAACGGATCACACAAAAAATAAACAAAATAAATAGTTCAGAACTAAACGGAAAAACAGTCAAAAACTTCACCTCTGATTTCTACACAAGCCTCAGTAGGTTTTTTGATCATGCACACCTCTATTTTGCGCTTTATTCTTCATCATTCAATGCTCTTCAAGAGGCGATTCAAACTTCATCCAATAATAATATTCCACAAAAAGAAAAAATGGCCATTGCCCTTCAATGTGATAGTTATAACGATTTGTGCACCATATCAGACCTTTTAGTAACCGGTAGCGCAAGTAAGGAATTTTTTAATATTTCTCCATCTCTCGAAAACAATATTAAGCAAGAAGTAACCTTGATACAGAACAGTAGTAATTTCCCCTCTAAGAACTTACCTCAAAAACTCACTATTTTGCGCCATTCAAGAGCTGAAATATTAAATAAAATAAAAAACATTAATGAAGGATTTTATAAATTTTTCGTAAAAATCTTGCCTTGGGCTGGTGATGATGAGGTGCAATATAGTATTTATCCATTATCCTGGTTCAATAACCCGAACAATAACAATTGGCTTAAATGTATAGATCCAATATTGCCACTCTTTGACATGCTTATAACAAGAAATAGAATGATTGAAGAAAATCAGGCAAACCGCACCGCTGATAAAAACGCTAACGAACTTCTCAAAAACACTCAAAAGAAAATCTCTCAGCCTCTCCACTCTATCGCCAGTGAAGAACTAGGACTACCAAATAAAAAACACCATCAAGCAATACGTGGCTTTATAAATATAGTTCTTAAGACGCCAACAGATACAAATAAACAAAAATTAGAAACTATCATTACCACCATCGCACGATCAAACTATTTACTCATGCAGCCTTTGCCCATCAACCAAAAACTTGTAGACAAAACACTTCCGAACAATCTTGCTTATGATTATATAAAATGGGTGCTCAAGGAAATTCAGCGCTCAAAAGGCACGAACTGGATTAATAACGACGATGCATCTCGATTTTTTCAAAAACTATTTCACGCATATCCCTCATTGTTTGTAACACTTCCTCAAAAAAAACTCTCAGAACAGCTCTGCTACGCTCTTGGTATCCCCTACAACACCTCTGACCAAACAACACTTACTTTTTGCCCAAGCAAATTTGTTCTTACCAATGAGTTGTTCCCTGCTTCACAGAAGGTTCCCCAAAACAAAATCCGCTCAGGGGTATTTACCGCACTTCTCAATCAAACAGTAGATAATGGCAACCCCATACCTCCTCTTGTTGAATTCAATGAAACACTTTCACCACACTATCCACTTGAAGCATTAATTGACAAAAAACAAAAAAAACTTATTTCGGAACAATTCATTGAAAAAACACTTATTGATTCATGGTTAGAGCAGCTTCCTACCTTTACCCCAGACGATTTAAAAACAATAACTTACGAAGCTCTTGAATCACTTCGGTTGTCACTTTTTGTCCCTGCCTACAAGCAGTTATTGCTAGAATCAAAGAATGTTAAAGAAACACTGCCCATTGTGCATGAGTTTAATAAACTTTTTCATCAAATGATTACCAAACGAGAAAAACAAAAACCGCTCTCGCCCAAAGCAGCTCAATACATCGACCTCTATAAAAAAGAATGCTTTAAAGACTCAACTATTCATCCAGACACATTTATTAATTACCTTGATTTCACGGAAAAATGTAATCAGAATCTCAAAACTTTTTACGGACTTCTCAAACAACTCGATAACGAATTATTTAAAACAACTTCGCAACACACCTTCTACACACTCAAAGATAGTGAGAAAAAATTAGTCAATGGAGCTGATATATTAGGCAAGCTTTTTCTTGAGCTCTACAAATACCCCTACCTCTTTGAAACAAACCAACTTAATACCCTGAATCATTCAATACTCAGCACATCACTCAAGTCAAACAATCCGCCGCCTCTTCTTTTTTTTGAAACACGTCTCTTTAACCGATTTATAGAAATTAAAAAGCATCTCAAAAAAACAGGTGCTCTCACCGCTTATAGCACTTTAACAAACGATGGCTTAATCGACAAGCAAGTCAGTCTAAAAGAGCTACAAGAGCGCGTAACTGCAACGCTCGTAACCCGCCGTGAAAAAATAGTCGCACTATTAAACATGCAAAATGCTTACCAGCAAAACATAGATGCTATGCCTCACGATTTTATCCTCAATAGCCCTCGTTATTTTACTTATTATAAAGCGCTTCTTTCTTCACTATTCACGCAATGCATTAATGTTCCGGAAAAACTACAAATCGCTCAAGCTCTAAGATTTTTCTCACTGAGAGATATTCTTTTAATCAGAAACAAAAAACATACACCCCTCATTGAGAAAATATTTTCCGAAGCATATTTTTTATATGGAAATATTAATGATTCAGATACCAATATCCTGTCAGAAAATGAAAGCAGTATGAAAAAAGAGCTTTTAAAGCCACTTATTAACCTCTATCAAAACCAGCATATAACTAAGCAGAGTTTTCCCAACCCTGAAATACTTAATTTTTCGGATACTGTTTCTAAACTTAACGAACATTACAAAGTTATTATGACACCACAATAATGCTTCATAACAAGAGTGGGCCGCATTTTTTAAGATACGGCCCACTCTGTATACTTTTTTAATACCTATTATGCCTCATCATCACCAGTATCTTCACCAAAGTTTTTACGTTCAAACTCTTCTGCTAATTGAGCGCGACACTCTTTATCGCATCCTTTTTTATGCCGATCAATCGCCCGCTCCTTTGCATCCCTTAGTTGCGCATACAACCGGTCAACTACCTCATTAACTTCAGTAAAAACATCAGGGCCCTCATGCTTTGCAAAGCAGTCGTAATGAGCCGTCTTTACCCGTCCCGTCACATGCTGAAATTGATGAATTTCATGAAAAGCTATGTGAATCTCGATAAGCATAGGCGATGGCTCACCTTCCAAAAACCGTACAATCTTTTCAAGCTGCTTGTCTATTTGCTCGTCAAGAACAGGAGAATGCGGGCGACCCGAAAACGTAATCCTTTTTTGCATTCCTAACTCCTTTTTTCCAAAATGTAACACACTGATCAACCACTCACCCACCTTACCACAAAGCTTAGGTAGATTTCTAGAAGCCGTTTATGCTATCACAAATTTTATAGGAACGCTCTTTAAATCATACTGTTTTCGGAGCACGTTCTCAAGAAAACTACGCTGCGAAGTTCCAAAGAATTGCGCATGATTCACTAACAAAAGAAGCGTAATCGGTGATATTGCAAGCTGCCGCACTCGACGAACTTCAAGGCGTTGTCTGTTGCGCACCAGTGCAACTTTTTGCAATGATTCAATAAGCGTAAGGCTCACCGCCTCTTCAGGAAGACGTTGACTATGCCGTTTCCAAACAGTCTTAATAAGCGGTAAAACCTGGTCAACATTTTTACCCGTCTTACACGAAACATACAAGACTTCGATTTTATTCATCAAATGGGCATATTGAGAAAAGCTAAGATTAATTGCTGCGCGCTCTTCGGCGCCAATAAGATCTATTTTATTCACAATAACAATAAGCGACTTATAAAGATCTACAAATGTATAAAAAGCAAGTTTAAGCTCTTGATCAACAAAACCAGCCTCGGTAGCATCAATCATCAACACCACAATATTGGCGTCTTTAACTGCTTTAAAAGAGCTCTTAACCATCAACATTTCAAGATCTTCTTCAACCGCACGTGACCGGCGAACACCGGGAGTATCAGTAAGCTGGAGATGCTCCTGAGAAAACATAATCTGTTCAGAAACAGCTTCTCGCGTTGTTCCAGGAATATTGGAAACAATCGAACGTTCCGACTGCAACAATGCATTCATTAACGACGATTTCCCCACATTGGGACGACCCAAAAACGTAACCCGATACTCTGGTTCTGATTCAACCACCGCTTCATCAACCGGAGGTAATGCCCTCACAATAGCATCAAGAACATCCGAAACACCACGCCCATGTTGAGCTGACACAAAAAATGCCTCTTGGTGCAATAAACGATAAAATTCGAGTCGATTTTCTTCTGCTAACCGAACATCTTCTTTGTTAATCACTAAAATGACATGTTTCGAACGGCGCCGTAATGCATGAGCAATTTCTTCATCTTCAGCAGTTACACCAGCAGCTCCATCAACAACAAAAAGATGGACTGAGGCCTGCTCAAGTGCCTCAAGCGCTTTCAAACGAACTTTTTCGACCATAGGATCGTTGCTTCTTTTAAAGCTAATACCACCTGTATCAACAAGTTCAAACTCACGACCAAGCCAGTCAACGCGATCTTTAATAATATCGCGCGTAACCCCTGCATAATCGAGCGTCATGCTCTTTATATTTTTCGACAACCTATTAAAAAGCGTCGATTTGCCGACATTCATTCGGCCAACAATCGCCACTTGTGGCACTTTATTCATGATTTTCTTTTACCTCTGTTATCGTCCCAGGAAAAAGCCCCAAAAGCTCTTGGGCCCGTTTAAATTTATCTGTATCACTTACATCAATACTCTTTTTTGGTGACTCATGCGAGACAGCTCCAAACGCCGGTCGTGCAGACGGCGTATATGCCCGTTGAGCAGGCACCGAAGTAGCCGATCGGGCACGCACTGGCTCACCCGCAGACGCAGGAGCTGAAAAATCAAGCTCAAGCGTTACCCCCAAGCCGAAACATTTTTCTAAATGCGGCTGCCATACGGCCTTATTATTCATTAAAAGTTCATTGTAAAAAATAAATTTTTGAGGAAAAACCGCCTTTACTCGGCCTGATTCAACCGAAATCCCCGTTCCCTGCTTTAATACGGAAAACACCATCGGATCTCCCCCTACTTCGCAGGCATTTAAAAATTGCTGCCATGCTTGAGGAGATGATGCTCCAGCAACCTGCTTTTCCGATGCTCCAGCTACCTGAGCCTCACGTTGAACGGGCCCTGGCGAATTTGCCACAACACCATGAAGCTTCTCTTCGCGCTTATAATCAGAAACACGATTTATCGGTACCTGCGGTTCAAAGCTGCCATCACGCAAAGAACCACACCGCAATGTCATGCCACACAAGAGACGCTCAATAAGAATATGTTGCGCACTTGTCTTGGCAAACTGAACTTCCACACGATAGAACATATCAAGAAATTCAAGTAAAAGCGGAAGCGAAAAAGCAGAAGAGAGCTCTTTTACACGCACTTTAATATGTTCAAACTGCAAGGCAGAAAGACCTTGCTGAACCCAAATAAGCGCTTGAAGAAGTGCGACAAGCCGTTCCCAAATAAACGGAGCCGGCCGTTCTGATAACTTCAAGGCCTGTATTTTTTCAAGCACTTCTGCACATGAGCCACAAGACACTGTCTCTAATAACTCACAAAAAACTTCATCATTAACCGTGCCTAAAAGATGCGCTAGCACACGCTGCGTAGCTCCCTCATCAGACAAAAGGCGAACCCGCTCCAAAAGATTTAATGCATCACGAAGTGAGCCACCACTTACCTGAGCAATACAGGCAAGCCCCGCCTGCTCATATGCTACTTTTTCTACATCACATACATGCTGCAGGTGTTGTATCACATCCACTGCGGGAATCGGATCAAAAAAGAGTTGAAATGAGCGAGATCGAACCGTTTCAAGTACTTTGTGGATATCCGTTGTCGCCAAAAGAAAAAGAACCGTTTTTGGCGGTTCTTCAAGAATTTTTAAAAAAGCATTGAAAGCTGCTTTGCTAAGCATATGCGCTTCATCGATAAGATAGAGCTTCTTCTCTCCCATCACCGGTAAAAAAGAGGCTTCTTCAATAAGCTGGCGTACATGATCAACACCCGTATGCGAGGCTGCATCAATCTCAATAAAATCAGGATGCTCACCAGAAATCATCGCTCGGCACGAAGGGCACTCAAGACAAGGAAACGCCCCTTTATATGCTCCTGAGGCATATTCGGACCGCATGCCACAGTTAACCGCACAGGCAAAAACACGCCCGATAGACGTTTTTCCAGAACCTCTCAAACCCGCTAATAAATAGACCGGGAAAAGAATGCCTCGCTTTAACCCATTTGTCAGGAGCGTAACAACAAGCGTTTGCCCGACCATTTCATCAAACGTCCGAGGCCGCCATGCACGAGCAAGATTTAATGGGGTACCCTTATCCACGCTTTTACCCTTTTGCAATGTTAACCTTTTTCACGAGGTGACCTCTTAGCGCGTTACCTATTACTACTTATTATTCTTTATTCTAGCATGCATTCACAAACTTTTCGAGAGGGACAAAAAGCACAAAAAACAAGGGAAGCTTGTACAAAGTTCATTGGCCCCGCTGCTTCCTTTCGGATCTGACAGATTCTCCAACTACCTCTTACAAGCTTCCCATTTTATGGTGGAGAGAGAGGGATTCGAACCCTCGATACCCCTCGCGGAGTATACACGATTTCCAATCGTGCTCTTTCGACCACTCAGACACCTCTCCACAAAACTATACGTATATGAAGCGCAGCTTATTCTTTTGTATCAGAATTGCCACTCTTCGCATCGCCCTGTTCTTCAGCTCTCTTCACAGGAGCGGCTGCTTGAGCCGATTCCGCTGAACGAGGTGCGGCGCTGTCTCGATTGTCATAGCGGCGAGGTCCGTAACTACCTCTATTGTCTCCGCCTTCACGAGGACCACGATACGGTGGACGCGATGAACCGGCTTCTGAACCACCTTCGCGAGGACCGCGATACGGTGGACGTGGGCCATAACTGCCTCTATTTTCTCCGCCTTCGCGAGGACCACGATATGGTGGACGCGATGAACCAGCTTCTGAACCGCCTTCACGAGGACCTTGGTATGGTGGACGTGAGGAACCGGCTTCTCCACCTTCGCGAGGACCGCGATACGGTGGACGTGGGCCATAACTGCCTCTATTTTCTCCGCCTTCGCGAGGACCGCGATACGGTGGACGCGATGAACCAGCTTCTGAACCGCCTTCACGAGTGGACGCGATGAACCAGCTTCTGAACCGCCTTCACGAGGACCTTGGTATGGTGGACGTGGGCCGTAACTGCCTCTGTTCTCTCCGCCTTCGCGAGGACCGCGATACGGTGGACGCGATGAACCAGCTTCGGAACCACCTTCACGAGGACCTTGGTATGGTGGACGTGGCGACTGGAAGTTACTACTTCCTTCTGCCGCGCCGCCTTCACGCGAAGCAACACCACGTGGTGGACGAACAAACGGCCGACGGGCTTGACGAGGAGCTTCCACAATAAGACCACCTTCACTTTTATTAGGCACTTTGCGTGGACGTGAACGACGTCCTTCGCTATCAATGCCACCTTCTTCAACTTCTTCAAGCATGCCTTCTTCAAGCATCTGCTCAACACCTGGCTGCGCATCAAGCTCTTGCTGAGCAGGAGCAACTTTACGCTCTTGAGCCTTTGCAATGCCGCGCGCAACCGCTTCTTCCAATACTTCCATGATAACGTTAATCGAACGAGCGACATCGTCATTACCAGGAATAACAATAGCAACTCCTGCAGGATCGCTATTAGTATCAACTAATGCAACTACAGGAATGCCAACAGCAACAGCTTCTTTTATTGCCGTTGCTTCTTTTTTTGAGTCAATCACAACCAATGCGCCAATAGGCCACGATAAGTTACGAATACCACCAACATTGTTCTTAAGCCGATCAACAATCTTTTGAAATCCGGCAAGTTCTTTTTTGGTATAGTCCATTTTGTCAGATTTTGTAGAGACATCTTCAAAATGCAACAATTTGGTAACCGATTTTTTTACTTGAGAAAAGTTTGAAAGAGTTCCACCAACCCAACGCTTTGAGGCGTAAGGTGAATGCAATTTTTCTGCTGTCTGTTGGATAGCACCCTGAGCAGCTTTTTTGGTCCCAACAAAGAGAACCTGTTTGCCTTCAGAAGCAACTTCTTCCAAAAAGCGTGCGGCTTTTTCTAACTGGAACGCTGTTTTTGAAACATCAATAAGATGAACGCCGTTCTTTTTGCCCCAAATATAGCGCTCCATGCGAGGATTCCAACGCCATGTCTGATGACCAAATTGTACACCAGCTTCTATTAATTTTTTAATATCGATCATTAGACAATCACCTTTCGGGTTACCACTTTCATGCTCCGGCCTGTATTTGTTTTGTATACAGAAGCCACCCGAGTGTAAGAAGCATGAGGGACATACATATTCTTCATTAGTCTACCGTACTGCAAACAAATTGCAACGAAGACTTGGGGGGAATAGGTCATACTTGAGACAATTCCCCACCTTTCTATTTATACTGTTTTTTCTAAAGGCTTATCATCGGTCCCAATAACTTCGTTGTCTTTTACCGCCTGCTCAAAACGACGTCCCAAAAGACTTGCAACACCCGTCCAGAGAACAATTACCCCTGAAAAGAAAGCTACGTGGACAGTGAAAAGAGCTCCACTAGAAACATGCTTTAGCATCAAATTATAAGAACTTCCTGAGCACTTTGCCAGCTTTGCGCCAAACCCATCAATCCACGACTTTGTCTTAAACTTCATCGCCTTGGTTGTAGGAATATAAAGACTTTCTCTCAACGGAGATGCAAAGGCATAATTAATTGCGCGCATTAAGATATAAGCAACCCCAACCGAGATCATTCCGCCTGAGAAAAGATAGAACCAAATTACGAGTCCCGTTGCAATCGGCACCAACATAAGACTTCTTCGTTCCCCCAGTAACGATACCATGGTACTCGTTCCAATAAGCACAATAAAGAGACCAATAATATGCATAAAGAAGATTTGACCGTACAAAAATGCCCCAAACTCAAGTAAAGAGCTTGAAGTTTCTTGGCCTACCCCAAGACGTACATAGTTGAAACTGACATTGACTACTTCCCAAAAGAAAATCATGCCAAAAATTCCAAGCGCATAGGGATAGCGAATTAAAAGATACAGCCCTGAAAACATTCCCTTAACGGCAGATAACAATCCCGTCTCTTTTTTTGCTGCCTTCTCATGCACTTTTTCAAATTGATACGCCTGTTCATACCCATGCAAATGTGACGTCGGTGTTGTTCGCATTAGATAGGCAATCAGTAGCGGACAAATCAACAAGATCACTCCTGACACTGCCATCAAAACTTGCATACTCGAAACGGCAGAAAATGTCGCTAAAGAGCTCTGCTGTCTCATCAAGAAAAGCCAAACCGAACCCGCAACCACAGCTCCTCCCAGCTTCGACCCTGCAGTAATAATCACATAACTATTTTTAACATCACCCGGACGAGTTACTGTATTCACAAAGGCCCATAAAAGACTAACGAGAAAGGGTTGATATCCTTCTAAAAAGAAGAAGAACACCCAGCCGAAAATACGGTATTTACTGGTATCAGTATTTGGCAATCCAATCGATGGATGACCAAGATAATAAGCAAAAACTAACCCACCAATCCCGTACAAAAATGAAAAAAAGTAGAGCAGTTGATGCCGTTTTAAAATATCAACTAACCGTGAGTAGAAAAACACCATTGGAATAAGCGCCACAATCGACCACATTTTAGCAGCCGGAAGGTAGTCATACCCCACAATGTTCATAAAGACCAAATCTTTAAGCTCTTTGACTAATGTATACCCTCCAATGACAACAAAAAATGCAGCTGAAAGAAGCCAAACCTTTTTGCTTTCAATACGATCTTTCTGGATTAATGCTCCACCTATACTTCTTACTCTCTCCCACATTGCGCCCAGAATACTCATAGCCGTCAAGACCTCCCTAAATACCACAACCCAAATACAAACCACTACAACATTTGTAAGATACAAAAAAGGCCTTTCGGTCGCTTTTCAACGGACAACCAAAAGGCCTTTTTACTTCATGCAAAACTTATGTGCTTAAAGCGCACGATTAACACACAACTTCGTTGTGATCAACTGCATGCTTATGTTTTCTTCCAAGATAGAATGCCGTGAAGAACCAGCCAACGCAAATCGCGATATTAATACCGGAAATTGCAAGGAATGGCAACGCAAGCCAGCTATAATGCAACCCAATGATGCCCGCGCCAGAAGCTTTTGCAAACCGAGAGCCAAAGGTATCGACCCATGCTTTTGATTTGTATTTTGCTTCGCGCGATGTTGGAATATAGAGCTGCTCTTTTGATGGCTGACCAAGTGCGTAATTGACGCCTTTTGCAAAAACCATAACCCAGAAAACCACACCAATTGAAGGAATAAACTGCATGGTGAAAATCATTGCAAGAACCATAAGCGGCATCAAAGCAAGTGAAATCGTTAGACCGATCTTGCGACCAATCTTTCCAACACCAAGCAAGAGCGATGCGAGCGCCAAAACGCTGACAGCAACGCCAAAATCACCGGTATAGGCACCAAAGACATTTGGATCACCTTTTGCATAGTCCTGAATAAGAACTTTAAACTGCAAGTCAAATACGGTAACCACAACTTCAAAAGCTGAGACAACCACAAAGATCCCGAGAAGATAAGGCTGAGAGAAAAGGAATTTAATACCTTCAACAAAGCCGGTCTTTTTCTTGCTTTCAACAGTACCTTTTGCCTGATACCCAGCAAGCTCTTCTTTAGGGATGTACCACATAATAAAGCGAACAATTGCAGGAATTGCAAAAGCAATCACCAACGCAGCTACAACATAGAGTTTGTCAACACCAATAACTTGGCTCTGTGATGCAACAACCTTGGAACCAAAAATGGCACCAATTTGTGCAAACGTCTGTGTTACAAAGAATCCTTTTTTACCCGCTTCTGGCGTCGTTGTATCGGCCATAAATGAGTAGAAGAGAACGACCATTAGAGATCCGAAACTTTCGATAACGACGTAGGCAATCCAACCAAGGAGCGCCCAACGATCGCACTTAGCTGCAGGCAATCCGTAACATTCGTTTCTGACAAAGAACCAGAGCACTAAGAAGATCGCAGAATAAATTGCTGACATCGCATAAAAAAGGCGATGACGAGGAAATTTATCAACAAGGTAGTTATAACCAGCAACAAGCGGGAAAACCACCAACAATGAGACTATTTTCGCTTTCCAAACATGCTTTGAATCAACAAATGCACTGAATGTTGGATCTTTAATACAACGAAGAAGCCAATAAATACCAATGATCACAAAGAAAAGAACACCATAAGAGACGAACTTGTTACGCTCACTCCGGGTGAAATCTCCATATACAAAAACAAGAATACGTTGCAAATGCCCCGTAAAATACATAATGATACCCACAGGTATGAGTGCAAGAGCACCCCATCTAAGTAATTCAGCAAATATTTGCCAAGCCGAAGCTAAATTAGATACGTCCATCAGCGACATTTCCTTTCGTTAAGTCGTTACAAATCACAAGTGCTCCTTGGAGCTTGATAAGATCAGTTGTCTTTTATTATAAAACAAAAGAATAAAAAGTAAAAAAAAGTCGAAACATTCTCGCTTTTTTGTCAAAATCTCTCTCTTTTCACACTCCTTAAAAAATAAATTTTATAGAAAATCGGAGTCCTTTAATACTACCTGAAACTCGAGTGCCTTAAGCCCCTCTGAGAGTACCCTTGATACCCAAAAAAGAAAACTCCCCCTCAAAAAACATGGGGATTTTCAATGCTAAGAGTTTACGAACAATTATGAGCGTGCTAGACTAAGGGGCGCAAAAAGATTTTAGAAAAGATGCTCAATGTACTTGTACACTGAATATACGCATCCGTGCACACCACCGTATCACACTTGAACATAAAAGTTCCTGCACATAAAAGCTATGGAAAATGAAACGATGAATCAGATGCCTGAAAAAGAGTATCAAGAAGAAAATTTTCTTACAGAATCACTCAACTTGCCTCTTCTTCCTCTTAAAAATGTCGTGCTTTTTCCAAAAACGATTATACCGCTTGTAGTTGGAAGAACTCGATCAATTCGTGCTATTGAACATGCGCTCAGCTCAAAGAAAGAGCTCTGTGTTGTTGCTCAAAAAGATCCTCTATTGGACGATCCAAAGCCCGCTGACTTCTTTTTACGAGGAACACGTGCAACTATTTTACAAGTGATGCCCCTTCCTAAAGGTAACCTCAAGGTTCTTCTCGAGGGCGCTCAGCGCACTGAAATCTCGCATATTGCACATCTTGATGATTTTTGGGCAGCTCGTTGCTCTGACCATAAAGTTGATTTAGAAAAAGAAGATTCTGTAGAAATACATGCTCTCATAAAACATGCAAAAACTATTTATCGGAATTATGCCCAGCAGCTTGGCCAGATCTCTTCTAACATTATCGTAAGTGTCATCTCTATGGAGGACATTTCAACCGCAACTGATACAATGGCTGCGCACAGTGGGCTTGGTTTTAAAGAACGCCAAATGCTGCTTGAATGTGACCGTCTTTCTGATCGTCTTAAAAAACTCATCGCACTCTTTGAAAAAGAGCTCGATATTATTAAAGCGGAAGAGCGCATTCGTAATCGCGTTCACACGCAAGTCGAAAAAAATCAACGAGAATA
Organism: candidate division TM6 bacterium GW2011_GWE2_42_60; assembly: GCA_000996275.1. Classification (GTDB taxonomy): domain Bacteria; phylum Babelota; class Babeliae; order Babelales; family Babelaceae; genus UBA12395. The sequence goes on along the minus strand of LCEG01000001.1, from coordinate 330,001 downwards.
CTATCTCCAAGAACAGATCAAAGCCATCAACAAAGAACTCGGTCGAGACGATCAAGCTTCTGACGTAGCGAGCTTACGTGATCAAGCCAAGGCGGCTCATCTTCCACAACCCGTCATGCAAAAAGTTGAGCGTGAGCTCAATCGGCTTGAGCAGATGCCTCCACTTTCTGCGGAAGGGGCCATTACAAAGAACTATGTTGAATGGATTTTAATGTTGCCGTGGAAAAAGGTCTGCAAAGACCGGGTCAGCCTCGCACAAGCTGAGAAAATTCTTAATGGCGACCACTTTGGCCTTGAAAAAGTAAAAGAGCGCATCCTTGAGTTTATTGCTGCAAAAAAATTCAACCCGCTGCTTTCAAAATCACCAATTATCTGTTTAGTTGGGCCTCCGGGTGTTGGTAAAACTTCGCTTGCACGCTCTATTGCTTCAGCGCTCGGTCGTGAATTTGCACGTATCTCGCTTGGTGGCACTAAGGATGAGTCTGAAATAAGAGGACATCGGCGCACTTATATCGGAGCGCTTCCAGGGAAAATAATTCAGGCATTGAGCACGCTCAAAACCGTCAATCCAGTCATTTTACTCGATGAAATAGATAAGATGACACATGATTTTTATGGGGACCCTGCTGCAGCACTGCTTGAAGTACTTGATCCAGAGCAAAATAAAAATTTCACGGACAACTTTCTCGAAGTCAATTACGATCTCTCGAACGTTATGTTTATCGCCACAGCAAATTTACCTGATGGCATTCCCTATGCGTTGCTTGATCGAATGGAAATCATCACGCTTTCGGGGTATACCGACGCAGAAAAGTTAAGCATTGCCGAAAAGTTTCTTGTGCCAAAAGCATTTAAAGAATATGGCATTTCCGAAGAACAATGTACTATTTCAAAAGCTGCGCTTAAAATCATTATCTCTGAGTACACAAGAGAAGCCGGCGTCCGTCAGCTTGAACGGCTCATTGGGAAAGTAATACGCAAATCGATTCAACAACTTTTAGAAAAAAACACAAAAAAATCTACCACCAAAAAAACCGCTTTAAAAAAGCTCCCCATTAAAGTAACTCCGGAGCTCTGCAACACCTGGCTTGGCGTAGCACTTTTCAAACGTAAACTTATCAATGGCACTATCCGTGTTGGATGTGCAACAGGACTTGCTTGGACTGAACTTGGTGGTGATGTTCTTGAAGTAGAAACCACGATTGTACCAGGAAAAGGCGAGCTTACTCTCACGGGGCAACTTGGCGATGTTATGCGTGAATCTGCGCAAGCGGCGGTCAGTTACATTCGCTCAAAGAGTTCTGAGCTTGGCCTTAAGAAAAACTTTTTTTCTGCACACGATATCCATATTCATGTACCAGAAGGAGCGACCCCAAAAGATGGTCCTTCTGCTGGCATCACTATATGTACAGCGCTTATTTCAGCGCTTTCCAACAAAGCACCATCTGCGGCAATCGCCATGACAGGGGAAATCACCCTACGCGGCATAGTGCTTCCAGTTGGTGGTTTAAAAGAGAAATTGATTGCTGCTCGACAGTATGATATAAAGAAAGTACTTGTTCCTAAAGAAAACAAGGAAGAAGTCGCAAAAATACAAGAAGAACTCGACTACCCAGTTGAGATCAAATTTGTACAATCCATGGATGAGGTGCTCACAAACGCGTTCCCCAAAAGTCCATTTAATTAAGACCTGAACAATGGTACAAAAACAACAACTGTTTTTTATTTTTTACTCTAAGGATCTTCTATGATGAAGAAACTTTCACTTTGCACATTAGTAGCTTTTTTGGCACTTGCTTCTGCTTGCTCCAAGAAAGAAAAACCTGCTGAAGCACAAGTCCCAGCAACAACAACTGAAGTTCCTGCAGCAGCAGAACGCGTTGCTGGTCCTATGGAAACAACTCCAGCACCTACAACAGCAGAAGTACCTGCAACACCTGCAACTGCAACTCCAGCACCTACAACAGCAGCTAAGTAACTTCCACGCAAAAGAAATAAGGGGTATTTTTAAAAATACCCCTTATTTCTTTATAGCTTAATCCGTCAATATTTTTTCCGTCTCATAAAACTGTCTTTATTTTGACTCAAATCTTTTGCACTACATAACATCCAAAAGCCTCTTCCCACAGCTCATCCCGAGTGTTTCCGACACTGGAGGAAACGTATCGAGGGAGATGGGTGGTATCGAACCATCGGGATGAGCGGATAGGGCATATTTACCCTGGCTACCCTCTATAAACTTATTCCTCCGTCTCAAAATAAGTCTCATAATTCTTCACCGTCCAGAGCGAATAGAAGACCCCGTACAAAAGCACCACCAACCCCCACAAAACGCCACCTCTCAAGCTCATCAGAGCTAGCACAAGCGTAACCGGTAGATTAAACCAGAGCATTTTTGCAGCACGTCCAAACGCCCGTAACCAATCAATCGCGCACGTCGCATCAAAGATAAAAAATCCCACAAAAACACCATAGAGTGGAAGAATCAATAAAATCTTAAACAATAGAGTGGTCAAAAAAGTACTGAGTTGAGAATAAGGTGGTTGGAAAGATAAGGTAAACCAGAGAGGGAATAGTTCAGCAAACGCCCACAAAACAAAAAGAAGCAAGCCAATGCCCAATCCCTTAAACAAGAAAGTCTTCTTAAACACCTCTTGTTTAGGGAGAACGGAAGGGCGACTGAGTATCAAAAGAAGCGGCATCAACACAACCGAATTTAAAAAGTCTTCTACCCAAAAAGGGATATTGATTAGCGTAAACGCTTCATCGACCCGCATCCCTCGCCTCACTAAAAAGGGAACAAAAAACTGGCTCCATGTCTCGCTTAACGCGAGCACCCATTGCACTTTATGTTCATACAAATAAGCTAAGATGTCCTCAATTTGCACTATCAACACAAGCGTTACCACAAAAGTAAGCATTAACACCCACGAGCTGACAAGTGCCCGAGCTGCAAGCTGCAGATGCCGCCACCATAAAAAAGCCTCTTTCTTGAGCATATCTATGCTGAAAAAATGAAGTGACTCTTTCCACCGGCTCAAAATTCCCTGTTTCACGAAAAGCTCCTCTTTTTAACCATGTATTGTGTACATTTTTTCCACTTTATCACACCCCATGCGCTTCCGACAATAAAACACGTCTGGAGCAAAAAAAATCCCCCGAGAAGCCAGGTTATGGCTCTCGAGGGACGTTATTTCACGAATAAGGCAAACGGTTATGGATTAATCCCCAATGCGTGATAAATGCGCGCACTATCAGAAGGGCATTGTGGGGAAACTTTCAAGTATGGATTGAACAAGTTGTCTGCATGAACTGTAAGACTAGCCTGTTCCATCAACAATGATTTTTTTGTTATCAAATTGCGCGCTCCACTAATAACCGCCACACCTGCAATTCCACCCAAAGGCCCTGCTGCAGAAACAGCTACCTTCCCAAAACTAGAAGAAGGCCATTTATCTATTCCACAAAAAAAACTTAAAGCAAACGGATTAACTGGATAGATCTTGGCTGGAACACCAAGAATCTTGGTAGAATATAATGGATTATCTTCATACTCATTACTTATAAAGTTATATTTTATCTCTGGAACACCAATAAAAATGTCAAAAGGATCTCCAGTAATAAGTTTATTTATAAATCCATGACCCAATTCATGCGCTAGAAGAGACGTTGAGAATATAGCTGTATTGATAACAGGAATGACGACGTAGCGAGCGACATCTTTTACCGCAGGAACTACTAGACCATTTTTGTGCGAATTAACATAATTATGCAATTGGTCAACGTAGCAGTATTTCGAGAGAGTGCTTCTCCATTCATCGGTAACAACTCCATCAAGCAACTTTACCTGATGTGAAAGAAACCACATTTCAAATAAAAGTTGCCACAAAAGATCTGCCCCGCGCACGGCCAATTCAAGCGGCAATGATGCTGCATCTTTTTTGAGCACCGGTTGTATGTCTGTTATCCCCACATTACTAGCGCGACCTTGATGTTCAGTTTTACGAAGACTAAAACAATTGACTGCCGTTACCAACGCAGCAATAATCGCCTTTTTTGAAGAAACTTTTTCCCCTGGCTTTAATTTATACAAGTAAAAGCCAACAAGACTCCCCTCTACTAAAGAAACGATAAGTGCTGAACCCGTTGGATACGTAACAATAAATTTTTCATACCCTTTGCGCGCTTTACTAAATATTTTACCAATCCATGAATAATACGGCTCTTGGCTCTTACGCTCTTCTACATTAAAAACTTTCCCTTCTTTTTCTACTTGGACAATAGCCTTTTCAGCTTTATCGAGCACAACCACTTGATTTGAAGCAGAAAGGGCGGCAAAACCCACACTACCCAACAACAAGCCAAGGCTCAATAAAGCACTCTTTATACTCTTTTTAATTAACATCACGTTCCTTTTATAGTGTTTTATAGTTTTATAAAAATACTGTCTTATTATAGAAAATATATTTCATATTGTCAAATTTATTTTGCAGCAGCGAAAAGAGCGCTTTACCATTTTTTAAAAAAAATTTCACTTCTCTACCCTTTTCCCCCAAAATACTCTCGATAAAAAAAGTCCTAATCAGAATACTCTTTGACTTTTTGGCAATTATCGATATAGACTAAAAATAAAAACCGCCAATGGAGGGGCGCCATGACTAAGAAAATTTTGAAAAGTAATACGATGAAAAAGTTATTAATAGTAGAATCACCCGCAAAAATCAAAACCATCAGCAAGTTTTTGGGCACTGATTTCCGCATTATGTCGACCCTTGGACACATCAAAGATCTTCCTAAACAAAATCTTGGCGTCACCATCAATGGATCCATCGACCTTGAATACGTTCCCCTCGATGGCAAAGAAAAGCTCATTGCTGACATTTGCAAAGAGGCTTCCAAAGCCTCTGAAATCTTTCTAGCTCCCGATCCTGACCGTGAGGGAGAGATTATCGCCTGGCACGTTGCCCAAGAAATTAAAAAAGTTGTCTCTGACAAGTCTTCTATTCATCGTATCGCTTTTAATGAAATCACACAACCTGCTGTTGAAGAGGCTATCGCACATCCTTCTGTAATCGACGAAAACAAAGTCGCCGCACAGCAGGCACGTCGTGTTCTTGACCGTTGGGTCGGCTATGAAGTTTCCCCCGTTCTTTGGAAAAAAGTAAGCAAAGGGCTCTCTGCAGGGCGCGTCCAGTCAGTCACTCTTAAACTTATTTGTGAACGAGAAGATGCCATTCGTACCTTCAAACCTGAAGAATACTGGAGTATCGAAGGCACCTTTGCCGGTGAAGCGGGGACTTTAACCGCTGCATTATCTTCTATCAATAAAAAAAAGGCTGACTTAAAGAGCAAAGAAGAGGTTGACAAGCTTCTTGATGGAATCAAAAACGCCGCCTACAGTGTCACCAGCATCAAAGACTCAAAACGGCTCAAAAATCCTGCAGCACCGTTTATGACTAGTACCTTGCAACAAGCCGCGTACAACCAGCTCGGTTTTTCAGTACAAAAATCAATGATGACAGCACAAAAACTGTATGAAGGCGTTCCGCTCAAAGATCCAAGCAGCCCGGTGGCGCTCATCACATATATGCGTACTGACTCGCTCAGGCTCTCAGAAACGGCGCTCAAAGGAGCTCGCTCTTTTATCGATAAAAATTACGGGAAAGACTATCTCCCAACCAAAGCCAATCTCTATTCAAAAGAAAAAGCGCAAGATGCCCACGAAGCAATTCGCCCCATCGATGTCAAAATAACACCAGAAAGCGTGAAACAGTACCTTGAACCAGACCAATATAAACTCTATGAACTTATCTGGCGACGGTTTGTTGCCTGCCAAATGAAGGCAGCCCTGTATGCCCAACGGCAAGTCACCATTGATGGGAAACCCTATACATTTAAAGTTACGGGGTCAACGCTTCTTTTTGACGGATTCATGAAGGTCTATATCCAGGATGAGGAAGAGAAGGAAGAATCGTCTCTTATTCCAGCAGACCTTAAAGAAAAAGATGAACTTTCGGTCAAAAATATCGCACCAAAACAACATTTTACTCAACCACCTGCGCGGTACACAGAAGCCACATTGGTCAAAGAACTTGAAAAAGCAGGTATCGGGCGACCAAGTACCTATGCCTCCATTTTAAAAACCATCCAAGCACGTTCTTACACCCACCTCGACACAAAAAAGCGCTTTGTCCCAACAGAACTGGGGATGGCTGTCACCAAGCTGCTTGAAGAGCATCTTCCCACTATCATGAACGTCTCGTTTACTGCGCATATGGAAGAAGATCTTGATAAAGTTGCACAAGGCGATCTTGAACGGGATAAGCTCCTCCGCTCGTTTTACACCGATTTCTCTGAGGCACTTAAAAAATTTGCCGGCGAAGGCACCGAACGGCCTTCTGAGCCAACAGAAATCGTTTGCCCTGAGTGCAAAAAAAATAAACTTGTTATTCGTTTTGGTAAAACAGGCGCCTTTTTGGGCTGCCTCGGCTTCCCAGAATGTACCTTTTCAAGCAACTTCAAACGAGAAGCTGATGGTTCGATCGTGCTCGTTGCAAAAGCTGAGCCTGAACCACTTGATGAAAAATGTCCAAACTGTGGCAAGCAGCTGCAAAAGCGTATCGGTCGCTATGGGCCATTTATCGCCTGTTCTGGCTACCCAGATTGCACCTACATAAAACAAGAAAAGAGTGATTTTCTCTGCCCTGGTTGCCAAAAAGGGCACCTCGTCAAACGGCTCTGGAAAGGAAAAGTCTTCTGGGCCTGTGACACCTATCCCGCCTGTTCTTTTTCAATTTCAGGGGACATAGAACTGACACCCTGCCCACAATGCAAGCGGCCGTATCTGCTCAAACGGGCGGACAAGCTCGGCAACAAAGTGCTCACCTGTTCTGATAAGGCATGTGGCTACGTCGTGGAGAGCACAGAGGCTGAGGAATAGCGCGGTTTTACTTGGTAATACGCGCTAAGGCAGCGGCTAGATTTTCAAAGGTCTCTTTTCCAATACGTTTTGTTATTTCTTCAATCTGTTTTTTTAGGTTTGAAGAGGCCATATCAAGTGCAGTTTTGTTAGAGTCATTTGGCGCGGTCAGATCGGCTCCTTGCTCGATAAGATATTGTGTTATATTGAGGTTTGCTTTTTGGATTGCATAAAAGAGGGCCGTTTCGTTATTGGGCCCCGCAATGTCTATTTCTGCGCCTTTTTCGCAAAGATATCTTATGATTACAAGGTTTTCTTTTTCGGTTGCATACATAAGGGCGGTTTTATCATAGGAATCCGATGCGTTGATATTGGCACCATGTTCAATCAACTCTTTTACAATATTGAGATCTCCCCTCTCTACGGCAACTATAAGATAGGGGACGTTGAGAAACGTATTCGCATTAACGTCAGCGCCTTTGGCAATAAGATTTTGTATGGTTAAGAGAGAGCCATTTCTTATAGCATCCAAAAGATTATTGGTATCTTCAACGGGCCTTTTCCATGGAACCATTTCGATGCTAGCGTCGCGTAGAAAGCGATAGGGTGCTTGAATAGCAGCAAGTTTTCTGAGCCATGATATATTTTTATTAAATTTATTTATATCTCGTTTGCCCCAGCTTGCGGGGACTATTTTTATTAGGTCAATTGAAAAAACATCGTCATTCCAGTGTGCATTGATTCTGACATATTTTTTGTTTACAGATGAGAAAAGGAGTGCATTTACATCGTTTTTGTCGAGGGTTATGATCATTCCTCCGGGGCCATCAAAACGTGACGTACCATTGTCTAAAAATATTACTCTTTCAAGATTTTTGAGGTGAAACAGTTTTTGTGCCCTTAAGTTTTTGATTTTGCAAAATATTTTGATTAATTCTTCAGCATTAAATGACTTAGTTTTATCTTCTAATTCAAGTTTTTCAAAGATATGGAAGGTGTCTCCAGGGATTGCGGACAAGAACGCGTTAATATGGTCTATGTCTTTTATTGTTACTGGGCAGGGTATTGTATTTGTGTAGAGCAATACAACCCTTGTAGTGGTCGGAATTTCAATGATTCCATTTTTGCTTTTTTGTATCTCTTGTTTTCCAATTCTCTGAAGCCATGGGAACGGGACTTCTGTAAAATAGTTGGATTCCATGGGCTTATAAGTAGGAATATTTCTTGTGATAAAGCAGTGGTCGCCGGCTCCTAGGATCCGAGGTGAAAATTTCTTATATGCTTCGCTTAATGCGTCATAAACCGGCTGATAGGCTGCATTTATAGACTTATACGCTCTAGAGATGGATATGGTATTAGCGGCAACTTTTTCCCAGTCAATGGCAGGCTCTATAAAGTCGATTTCAAAAATAGCTTTAAAAAAGTCTTTAAACTCGAGTAAAACACTGGTTGTTGCGTCTCCTATTACTGTGTGGTTCCCGATGATAAACTTGTAGGGTGGAATTACACCTGTTTCTACTTCGCGCAATAAATCGCCCGTATTTATCCCCCCTCCATAGCAAGTACCTATATCGATAAATCGTAGGGTGATTTTTTTGCTAAGTTCTGAGATTATCTGTGAGAAAACGCCCGTTTCTAAGCATGATATGGAACCTTTTTTCGACAAAAAATCAATAAATTGACCTTCATAATAACTGTAGTACAGCTGATCGCTTTCCACTTGTTTGTATTGTTCACCATGGCCACTAAAGTATATGGCCCATAAGGGGCATTCTGGGTTTGTTTTTGGAGAGTCGGGTACAAAAAGTCTTTCAAGCACATAGCGAAGTGACTGGGCGGCTCGAGAGACAGTTAAATAGTCGTCGAATGGTTTTGCAGTTGAGATTATCCCTTTTGCATTCTTCCAGGATTCAGTTTCTAACATAGTTTTAAACGTATCAACATTGAAAGTACTTAATGGGGGCATCGGAGTGTCTGTAACTATGACTTCTTCAAAATGTTCAAGCAGAATGCCGGATTTTCTTTCAAAGGCACTTATGGTTTCGGGAATAAAGCCTTTCTCTAGAGTAGTCTCTTCCTTATCGATAAAGGAGTCTTGGAGGGGAGTTAAAATATTATTCTTCAAAAGGCTTTTAGGGTAGTAGAGGTAAAACTGTAAATTTTCAAGCCCCCCTCGCGGCAGGCGAAAAAATCTAAAATCTTTTAAGCAGCTTTTGAAGACTATTTTTTGATGTTCAATGAATAGGGCGAGCATTCTCCCGGTAGTTAAAATTGGAATGAATAATGACCGGTCTATATCCGAGGAAAGTGCATATTCTAACTCACTTTCCATAGCGCCGCCCTGTAAACTTTCGACAAGGACAATGAGCCCATGGGTTGCAAATTTATTTTGAACAGTATTAGTGGGTATTCCGGTATTACATAGAACAATTGCAATAAGGCTTACGAATAAACATTTTTTCATAGGGAAGCTTCCATAAAGGATTTCTCTTTTGGGAATTATTAAGATAAGTTCATGACTTCAGGGTATAAGATTCTGCTTTTTAAATTCAAGAGTTCAGAAGCGTAATATACAAAACACCCCCGTCCGCTCATCCCTCCGATCCGCCTCAGCTTTAGTGACGGCCGGGAGTGTTTTTATCGAAGATGAAAGCATGTCGCCGTAGGCAGCACAATATATCGAGGGAGAATAGCGGTTGAGATATACTGCAAGCGGGTTTTGCGTTTACACAACATAGCCCAAAAAAACCGGATCTCCGACCTAATTTGCATTTTTTTACTTCTCTGGTACACTAGTTGTATTATTCAGAATTATCAAGATGAAATTAATGGAGTTTCTTATGAAAATGAATTCAATGGCCCGAATGCCAAAAATAATGCTTTTAGCCGTTAGCATGTTGTCATGCTTTGGTGCTGCGCAATGCTCTGCCAGTGCACAGTTGTTTAATGCTGTGATTTCAACCAAGCTTGCACCGCAAAAAACAGCGTCTCGCTCTTCTTTTGATTCTATAAAGCGTCTCTGCTCAGTCAATACGGTTAGCAGTATCTTCTCTGCGTTTAAACAACGCCCCTTATTGTACAGTATCGGCGCAATTGGCGCTCTTTCGCTCGCTAGTTATCTCACTTACAAAACCTATCAAACAGTACAAAATATCAGATTAGACGATGCACTTTGGAACACAAGACGCTTTTGGCTCAACACCAAGTCCAAACTTTTTGGTCGTCCTACATTTATAGGTGACCCAAAACCAACACAGAAGCTCGAAGATAGAGAGAAAGAAAACGCGAAAGACCTAGAATTTGTTAAAAGGTTTAACGAAGAAAATAAAAACAAAATAGTAGATCAGCCGCTCGAAGAACAGAATCACGAAGAAATAAATAACACGAGCAAGCTGGAAGAGAACAAAAACGACCTAATTAAAAAAGAGCCCTTATGTTTTTCAGTCTCATCAAAAGAAAATAACCAAGCTTTTCAAGTCATAGATTTTTCTGTTCAAGTCTCAGAAGAAAAACCTGACAATAAAAAAACAAAAGAAGAAATTCGAAAAAAGATAGTATTGGATCCTAAGGCATATCACCTTCCCCCTGAAGAAATCTTTAACTTGGTTAATTCTCCGATAAAAGTCGCACAATCTCGCACAACTGACAGTCTCAACTCAACTCCAGTCAAAAAACACAAGAAAACTAATTCTTTTGACTCAAAAAATATTAATAAATGGAAACCTACACAAAAAATAAAAGTGAAACAGGACGGCAACGAAAAGATTATTAAACTTCGCAACGGTTGGACCGCACTAGAGGCCTCTGTCTATGAAAATGACGAAAACGACTCAGCCAGTTCTTCAAGTATAAGCAATGAGAACCGCAACAAGAAATTTCCACCTTGTTTGACCAATAATTATGCTTCTACCAACGGAAACGGCTCAGCAAGCTTCTCTAACCCAATCAATAACGATTCCATAATGGATTCTACAATAACAGAAAAACCACAACCGAATAAGCCCACACAGAGCCAAGAAGAGGCGCTTAAAAAACTTGAGGATCTTGCCAAACAGCAGCCATTGCCAAACATAGATGAGGACAATGGAATAACGCTCCCCCAAAACTCAAAGATAAAGCCTTATTTTAAAAATAAACAGGATGATTATTGGCGGTTTGTTGAAGAGGCTCAAAATGGAGCAAAGCATTTAAACAGCGATGAGAAATTCGAAGTCTCCAAGGAAGATTTAAAAAAAACAGAAAATCTTTTTGAGTCAAAAGACGGTGAAAACGGACTCAATGCACTAAAAAAACAGATGAAGTCTGAAAACCTTGAGGCCTTTGTATCCGTGCAAAATAAGTATCTTCAAACAATTAGAGAAATCACTTCATTCTTTGCACTCTGCACCTTCTCCCCATTGGCTCGTCAAGATGAGACCTGCTTTGAACAAGGAACTTTCAAAATTTATGACCACGACAACAAACTCTGGAGCCTGCTCAATGACTATCGGAATTTTATTGAAAACTCAGGCCTTACGACAAAAATGACCTACAATGGATATGTCGGAGCAAACTATTATGCCTATGACCGAGCAAGCACCCACAAAGCCTTTGGCGACGATGTTTTTGGCATAGATTTTAGAAAATCAGAAATCAAAGATAGCATGGTCAATGCACCAGAAAGTGATCTATTTCTTGGTAAATTTAAACATCTTTTGATTGGACACAGAACCGTTGGTGGCAAACACTACGTCTGGATAAAACCAGAAGATGCTGGACTTTCTAGCGTCTATTCATGGGTTCAACATGTAGAAGGCGTCGTAGTGTCAAAAATAAGAAAATTTTTACCCGAAAAATGGGTTACGTATTTAGGTCTTAAGCCAGATGATGTAAACGAAAACAGTAAGGAACACCTCCCTGATAACATCAAAAAACTCTTTGCCTCTTTATTCCCCAATGAAAAAACCAAATTTACAAGCATAGAAGAGATGTATCAGTTTGCACAAACACAACAAAATTCAGCTCACGCACAGCAGTTTATCGACATACTTTCAACTCTCTATATAGATCCCGCTGAAATCACCGGTAAAGAGATTATTATCGGCGAACCACAACTTCTCCTGGCTGACGCCTACAAAGAAGGCCCCTCTTCATGGGAAGCTGGCCTTTTTAGAAGACTTGAAGCCGTCGCTCGAGCAACATGGGCCTGCCAGCAAGACTTTAAAAACAACGTAGCCAAATTTAAAGAAACGGCTCAAGACTTTATCAACAGTGTTAACAATCTTACGAGCGATCTAGAAGAGAACAAGCTAGACTCCTTAAATGAATTACCGGATCATGGTTCGTACTACAAAACAGTATCACAACGACTCGAAGACGCTCTAAAAGCAGATAAGCTACAAGATGCAGTAGTAATCAGCCTCTTTACCGGAGAAAACAAGGAAAGCAAGAACCTTAATGATAGCTGGGTAAATCTTTGATCCTGACACTAACGATTAAGATTCAATCGAAGAATTAATTCTTTTTCCACTCTGATAAATCTAAAAAAAGAGGGCTTTTGTTTTTTACAAGGCCCTCTTTTTTATACCAATCTCTGGAGTCTCAAAAAACCATACCCCCTTTCGCCAATCCCACCATTATATGCAAAAATCAAGACTGAGAGGGCTCAGGCGTATGCCCTACCTGGGTGGCATTGCTTGACTTTTTTGGTCGAACAGGCATACTAAGTAGAGTACAATTTAAATAAGTATTTATAGCTTATTCTAATGATATAAAAAATATATTTTCGAAAGGAAGAGCATGACTCGAAACATAGCACGCTATACGCTTTGCATTTCGTTGCTTTTTGTTGGTTCTCTCATGCTTCATGGTCCAACCTCAACTATTAATGGTATGAACACTACTCCAACTCAGGAGCCCTCGCAAACAGGTACTATAACATATGTCCAAGCATGTGCCACAATTAAGGCCTTTTTCTCAGTCAACAAAAATCATCCTTCAGTAGAAAAACTCCTTGAAGCTCTTAGTTTCTTCGACATCTCTTTTCGGGAATTTTTAAATATCGCCGATCCACAGACCGAAGACATTGTTGCTCAAATATTGCTTAATTTTGAGCTTTTCCCTCTTGAGATCCAAGACCACCTGAGACAATTTACTAGTCGTTCTGGTGACAACAAATCACTTGCAAGTCTCATCAATGAAGGAAAAATGTTTGACGAATTGAAAAATCTCGTTGCCCCACAACCACAAAAGCCAATTCTTCGCTGGCCACAACTCGTTGATCGGGTTACCATGCTCGTTGCAGACGATAAAAAATATGCCAAGTTTGTTGAAAAACTCCTCAGTTACCGCGATTGGGAAGGCGGCTGGTTAAACCGAAAACGCATTGGGCTTGGATTACTCAGTCTTCTTTATTTATTGCCTGATGAACTAAAAGCCGCCGGCGTTTCTGGATTTGACAAAGCACTCGTTCGAGCCGGACTATAAAATAAAATCTATACCCACGTATTTCTAAAAGAGCCATAGTTTTTTGAAACTGTGGCTCTTTTATTGAATGTTTTCCGGAGAAAAAACGTTGGAAATGGGGGCATAACAGGGGGATGGAGGTAAAAATTGGAGGGGTAATGGAGGTGGAGGTAACAGGACGGACGTGCTATACTAGAGAGAAGATACACTAAATCCGCTCACCCTGAGTGGCCCCCCTCGACAAGCTCGGGATAAACTCCGGGATTGTATCGAAAGGAATGGGTCGAGCGATGAGAGTAAACAGCAAATACTAAAAATAAATTAAATCTCCCCACAAGCAGATTGTCTTGTTTATGTACCGCTTCACCCATTCGACAAGCTCAGGGCGAGCGGGCAAAAGCATATCTTGACGGAGTTACTAAAAGTGAAACTATAAATCAGTAAGTTAGAGTAACATGTCTCTTGAATTAAATTTTAGAATGCTATACTAACTACATAAAATCAACTTTAAAAATATTGGGAAATAGAGGTAATTTAGAATGCATGTCCTGGAAAAAACACCCTTATTCTTTGATACCATCGTTATTGGCGGAGGCCACGCCGGTGTCGAAGCGGCCGCTGCAGCTGCTCGCATGGGTGTTTCTACTGCCCTTATAACTCTCCGTGCTGACCGTATCGGCTTTATGCCCTGCAACCCCTCTATTGGAGGCATCGGCAAAGGGCACATTGTTTTTGAAATCAGCGCCCTCGGCGGACTCATGCCAAAACTATGTACCCAGTCCTACCTGCAAGCAAAAATGCTTAATACAAGCAAAGGCCCCGCGGTTCAAGGCTTACGGCTCCAAATCGACAAGCATCTTTATGCTCAGTGCGCCCAGAAAGCGCTCGCATCAATCCCACATCTTTCTATTATCGAAGCAATGGTTGATGAGCTTCTCTGTTCTGAACAAAAACGCATTGAAGGCGTCCGTCTTGCCGATGGGCGAATCCTTCACTGTTCAACCGTTATAGTCACTGGTGGTACTTTTTTAAACGGTATCGTGCACATTGGTGAAGAGAGTTATCCCGCTGGCCGCAGTGACGAACCAAGCATTATTAATCTTGCCGCAAGCATGAAACAGCTCGGCATTCGCATGGGCCGTATGAAAACCGGCACCCCTGCACGCCTTTTACGCTCGAGCGTCGATGTGAGCTGCATGGAACGCGACATCGCCGAACCACTCGACTATCTCTATGAATTTCATCCTCATCACGCAGTGACTAAAGAAGAATGTTTTATTACACACACTAACGCCGAAACACACCGTATTATTTTAGAAAGTGCGCAGCGATCCCCTATTTTTTCAAAGCGCATTACCGGAACACCCACGCGTTATTGCCCCGCTATCGAAGATAAACTTGTTCGATTCTCGCACAAAGATGCTCATCATGTTTTTGTCGAGCCAGAAGGCCTTGATTCAGAAGAGCTCTACCCTAATGGCATCTCGAATTCACTTCCCAAAGACATTCAGGAACGCTTTATTCAGAGCATTAAAGGATTTGAAAAAGCAGTGATCACCCGTTATGCCTACGGGATCGAATATGACTTTGTTCATCCTGAGCAATTGAGCCATACCCTTGAACTAAAAACATGTCCCGGACTCTTTTTTGCCGGGCAAATCAATGGTACCACCGGTTATGAAGAAGCCGCTGGGCAAGGGCTTATTGCTGGCATTAATGCCGCACTTGCAGTAAAAAAAGAGCCCCCTTATAGTATGAGCCGTAATGAGGGGTATATTGGCATCATGATCGACGATCTAGTGAGCATGGGAGTCGATGAACCCTATCGCATGTTCACCTCTCGTGCAGAACGGCGCCTTATCCTCAGGCAAGATAACGTTTTTGCACGACTCTCTGGAAAAGCTTTTGCACTGGGACTCATCAGCAATGAACTTTTCACAGAAATTGACGCAGAAATAAATAAGGTACAAGCAACGCTCGATTTTATGCAGGCACAAGATAAATATAAAACATTTGCTCAACTTATTTCAAACAACTATCCCGAACGCGTTAAGCAAGAAATTAAGCGACTCAGCCCGCACGCACTCTCTCCCCGCGCCTTAGAAACAGTTTACGCAGAGATTCTTTATGCCCCCTACAAGAAACGAGAGCTTAAAGAAGTTGAAAAGAATGAGGCGTATCGCGCTCTTTCTATTCCCTCTGATCTCGTTTACCAAGGAATGCCAGGGCTTTCGCATGAACTCAAAGAAAAACTTATCCGCCTAGCCCCAAAAACCATCGCGCAAGCAGCGTTGATCCAAGGGATGACTCCTGCTACCATCTCGCTTCTTATTTTCCGCGTACGCGAACATACTGCCCAAAAACGTTCCTAAACTCTTGCTCTGTCAACGCTCTTGTTTCTAGACTGTAAAGCTATAAGAAAAAGTTTTTATGGCTTTACGAAGAAAAAAGGAGCGATATGCGTTATTCGTCTTCATTTATCACCCAGCTTCCCAAGGCAGATCTTCATGTACATCTTGATGGATCGCTTCGCCTTTCCACCCTTATTGATATTGCCATAAAAGAACGTATTGCACTCCCTGCCTACTCAGAAAAAAAACTACAAGCGCTTGTCTTTAAACCAACCTTTAAAAATCTTGCTGAGTATCTCACCTGTTTTGACCATGCATTGCTTATTCTCAGAAAACCAAAGCATCTTGAGCGCTGCGCATATGAGCTTGGCTGTGATGCTTTAGCTGATGGCGTACGGTATATTGAAGTCCGATTTGCGCCACAACAACATGTCATTCCCCGTAAATTTACCATTGAGCACGTTATCAAAGCTGTTCATGATGGATTGCTCCGTGCCGCAAATGAGCATAATCAGTCGAGCGCTGTCAAAGAAGGGCGTGATATTCCTTTTGTTTTTGGCGTTATTGTTTGTGCGATGCGAACATTTTCTGCTCAAAGCTCTGAATATTATGCTCACTTTTTAAAAACTAAAAAAACGGCCAACGCTGAGGCGCTCTCACAAGCCGCGCTTGCCCTTATTAAAACCGCTGTTCAATTGCGTGATAAAGAAGGTCTTGCCGTTGTTGGACTTGATGTCGCGGGAAAAGAGATCGGATGGCATGCAGTTACCTTTAAGCCTGCCTATGAATATGCGCAAAAGCACCTTATGTGCACCACGGTTCACGCCGGGGAAGATTTAGGAGCTGAAAGCATTTACCATGCGCTGATCTCTCTTCATCCCGACCGTATTGGGCATGGGCTTCATATTTTTAACGATAATCAACTCGCACTCGCCCATATTAAAAATCGAACACTTTTTTTAGAGCGTCTCGCAGGACTTATGGCACGAAAAAACATTGCTATTGAGTCCTGTATTTCAAGCAATTTTCAGACCAATCCTTCAATAAAAGACCTCTCAGAACACCCGCTACCGCGCTTTGTAGAATGGAAGATTCCCGTTGTGCTGTGCACCGACAATCGCCTTGTCAGCCGTACGACGCTTTCGCACGAATATGAAATTCTCTTAGACTACCGCCCTGTTCCGCCAGAACGGCTCAAGGCGTTGCTGCTTCGCGGATTCACCCACGGTTTTTACCCGGGCTCCTGGACAGAACGTAATGCATTTATTGCTGTTGTGCAAAAACAGATAGATTCCATTTTTGCACAACATAAAATCGGTTAAAAAGCAGCTAATGCCTGAGCAAAATCTATAAACACCTCTGAAGAAGGCCGATAGCCAGCAAGTAGCTTTTTACGTTCTTCAGGCGTTGCCTTTTGAGCCTTTTGTATTTCTTCAGGAACCACAAACCCTTTTTTTGCAAATTCTTGAAAGCCACTTGAAGTAAAATGACAAGCGACAAACACTTCGGCAAAAGTTTTATTTTCATCTACCATGGTTGACCAGAGCTCATTTGGATATTTTTTATCAAAGGCGATAAGCCCGAGCAAAAAGCTAGGAGAATCGTTAAAATACCTGCAAGCATCTTTTAGTAAATGCGGCTCTTTTTTTAATTGAGAGTTTTGTTGACGAACTAATCGCTCGAGAGAAAGAAGAGAGAATATAAGCAAGCTCCCCCTTTCTTGATTCCCAAACCTATTAATCATATCAGCCAATACTTCTTTCATGTCTTTGTCTTCAATCAGCCCATCAAACCTGTGTAAGTCTTTAAGAGCGTTTTGCCCCATTGTCGGCGCAAGATCTTTTTTATCCAATAAAACGGCCACCCCAAACGCTTGTACCATGCTCACTACTTCCGCTTGTAAAAAGGGCTTTTTGAGCTCTTGCATAAGCACAAACTCATGCATGGTTCCTGTTTTTGATGAACTAAAAAAATCAGACTTTTGGTCAACCAAAAATTTTTCAAAAGCCAAATACTGATCAAGGGCATTCCAATCTCCACGAACCCAAAGAGCCTGGTGGGCCACCAGAGAAAATAGTTCGGGGAATTTCTCAGCCACCTGTATCAAAAGCTTTTCAAGCGCTCCGTTTTTAAATCGCTCGATATCTGATCGTATCCCATATCGATCCATAAAAACTTTAATAAGCCCCCCCGCGTTGCTCTCAAGTGTCTTTTGAGTTTGTAAAAACTGCAAAAAATTCAAAACATTTTGTTGATATTGAGGGCCAAGGAGCGCTTCTTTTAAAATCATCACAGGAAATCGTGCTGCATAAGCTGAAAAAGGAACATCTTGATACCGCTGAAAAATAGGACCCGAAATAAGTCCCCCTGCAAAATCACTCGTCGGAATAACGCGAGCTGGATCAAAAAGCGCATTAACTATAGGCGCCATAGGAGGATCAATCAAAAGCTTGCAATAAAGGCCAAATCCCGTTGTTTTAAGCGCATGCGTCAATAATCCATTTACCTGACTCTTCTCACCAATGCTTTCAAATAGAGAGCTCCTACTTTTGAATATGCACAATGGGTATGAATCAATGGCAATCTCTCCAAAAAACTTTTTTATAAGCTTTTCGGTCTTCTCAACTATTTTTATATCAACTGCCCTCACTACTTCAGTATGCCCAGGAGCTACATCGAGCTCATCCGTTCTGGCTGTGCCCTTCTCGGTAATAGTAAGAACAATAGTTCCTTCCGTTGGTTTTGAACTATCTTTTAATTCAAATGTTACTATCCGCTCTTCGGTAGAAAGCGCAGGCCCAAGCTCTTTCCATTCCTTAGCCTTCGTCCCAAAAATAAGATTAAGGCCCTGTAAAATATTCTCCGGCAACGCCTTTATCTCTTGGTTTTTTTTCTTATAGACAAGTGTTTGCTTTCCCGAAAGCGCATCAAAAAACCAGGTGCGTGCCGTCTCATCGTTAACGCTTTTCCCCTTGAATTGCCCCACAAAATCAACCACAAACGGATGCTTTTGAAGATGTACGGGGAGCAGTGAAATATCTAGAGTCCCTTCATAATCAAGCAAAAATCGCGTAAATTCCACAAGCCCCGATTCAGTACAGTCAGAAGAACCTCTGAATACAAGCATTTGAACTGTTTCAAAGCCGGAAAACATTAAATTTTGTAATAACAATGCATGCCGAGAGGGAGCCTTGTTTGTCTCATTGTTTACTAGTGCTTCAAAATCCTCAAAGGCCTGTTTTTCTTCATAGATTTTCCCCAAGAAAAGCTTTTTCTCGTTATTTATCTCGTTATTCTTCTCCTTTGCAAAAAGGGCCTTTTGCTCTTGTTTAAAAACAGCTTTCTCCGGTGGCGTATGCTCAATTATGCCACGCATAATTTCCAAAAGATCGGCTTTACTCGTAGACTTCATGCACGCTGCCGCAAGCAAAATATGCACCGGGATTGCCGCATCATAAGACTGTTTTTCCGCCTGGTTACGCGCCTCAACAATCAGATTTATAAACTTAAAAACTGTTGAGGGTTTAAACAGGTTTTTTACCCCTTTCTCTTGTTGCTGTTCTCTTATTTTTTTTAAAAAAGCACACACATCCTGATCAACTTTAGTGCTTTTTTCACAGTCAGAGTAGAGACTTGCATCTCTAAAACTATCCGGCTTAAAAAGAACAAGTGCAATAACCCATCCAAAATCGTAGGGCGTCAAATAGGTTGAAACATACTCCGCTTTTTTGGTCGGAGCAAAAAAACCATCTTCTTCCCGTCTAAAAAAAAGTTGCAGGCAAAGGCGCGTCAATGGGTGTTTTGCTTCCCCACTCATATAAAAATTCTCAATAAGCTCCTGCTTAACCGCCAAAAGTTGCCCATAAAGAGGATCCAGAAAATCATATTCCGGCATTAATATTGCATCAAATCCCTCAAAAAGCCTTGTTGGCACCGCCTGCGTTTGCCTAAACACTAAAAAACAAATAGAAATAACAAAAAAGAGCCGTTTCATCAAAAAATCCTTTTCTCCTCAATCCGCATCTCAACTTCAGTGAAAAAACTACCATAGAAAGCTTATACTTCTCAATACTCCAAAAAAAGGGGGCTACTTTTTATCGCCCTTTCCTGGTATACTAAGACCAAATAAGTCAGAGAGGAAATAACGGATATGACCAAAAGAGATTACTATGAGGTACTTGGGGTAGCAAAGACCGCAAGCCAAGACGAAATCAAACAAGCATACCGCAAGCTTGCACTCAAATATCACCCGGATCGCAATCCGGACAACAAAGAAGCTGAAGATAAATTCAAAGAAGCTGCCGAAGCTTATGAAGTGCTTTCCAATCAAGAAAAGCGTAAGAAATATGACCAATTTGGTCATGCTGCTCCCGGACAAGCGGGAGGCGGCGCTGGCTTTGAAGGCTTTGGCGACATGGATGAGATCTTTGAACATTTTGGTGATATTTTTGGTGATATTTTTGGTGGGGGTGCAGCCCGACAGAAACGTTCTCGAAAAGCAGGGCCAACGCCTCGCCGTGGGCACGATCTTACTCAAGAAATTACGGTCTCTCTCGAAGAATCTTTTACCGGTGTAAAAAAAGAAGTTACGTACTATCACTTTGTTTCATGCGATGCCTGCAAGAGCAAGGGGATGAAAGAAGGAACGTCGGCAGAAACTTGTAACGATTGTCGTGGAACAGGCCAGATTCATTATCGCCAGGGTATTTTTGTCTATTCGCAGACCTGCGCAACCTGCTCAGGACAAGGCTTCATCATCAAAACTCCTTGCGAAAAATGCAAAGGTCAATCACGCATTCAACAATATGAAAAGCTCTCTGTTACCATCCCTAAAGGCATTTTTAATAATGCAGAACTACGCGTTGCAGAAAAAGGTGATGCGGGAGTTTATGGCGGCAAACAAGGCGACCTCATCCTAACCGTACGCGTCCTTGAACATGCTCCTTTTAAACGTATCGGTGATGATCTTGAATGTACAATTTCACTTACCTACCCACAACTCGTTTTGGGTGCTCAAGTTGAAATCACCTCACTTGACGGTTCAAAAGAGACTATTAAAATCCCGCGTGGGTGCCCCGTTGGAAAACGTATCATCGTCAAAGGAAAAGGGTTTCACAAAATTCAATCTCGCGGATCTGGCGACCTTGTTGTAACGACCACCTGCCATATTCCAACAACTCTTTCAAGCGACGCAGAGACTACACTTCGTACTTATTCAGAGCAGATTGGCACTTCTGTTGATGATGGAACCGGAACAATATCGGGTTTCTTTAAACGATTTTTAGGGTAAATTCCCAATAAAAAGAGAGCCTCTGATAGTTGCGTTTTGCAACTATCAGAGGCTCTCTTTTTATCTTATTCCAATTACTTACTTTTTAAGCTCTGGCACCTGATGTGTTAATGCTTGGTAAGCTGGTAAAATTCGATTTCTAAATGCATCATCACCAAAGGCAATGTAGAGTCTTTGTTTATCCTGAAGAAGTTGTCCACAGAGAAGAGGCAGTATTTTTTCTGATTTATCAGGCATGTTTTTCTTCACCATCTGTTCAACATAGAGCTTCACCCCTTCAAGGAGCTGGCTCCCCTTCTTTCCACTCGAAACATAAAAGCCTGCTTTCTCAAAATAAGTAGACAGTTGGCCCAAATATGCCTTCCATGAATTTGCAGTGCCTTCAATTTTTGAACGAAGCTCTCCCGTGCAAGCATCCTCTTGACGAATCTGTTTTAACACTGATAAAAGAAGTGCATTACCAAATAATTGTTGTTTTTTGGCAGCCTGTGTAAAAATACCAGGAATACTAGAATCAAATGTCTGCATATCAAGTACAAAGCTTCGATCGCCATGGCCAATAATATTTTTAATCGCAGTATCCAGAAGCATGAGCCGCTCGTTTTTTTCACCGCCCGTTAGAAGCTGTGCACATCTCTCTCTAAATAGAGACCAATCCGTAAGCCCTTCTGCAAGATTTTTCTCATTAAACACCTGTTTTAAAACGTCTCTAAACGAATTTGCAGGAATAAGCTGCTCTTTTGTCTCTTCAATACCATGTATTACAAGATCTTTCCACGTTAAGATAGCATTGTTGGTATCTTTCATATCTTGCTGCCAATTAGGAAGATTTTTTGTAGCTTTTTGATAAAACTCAACAATGAGATTTGTCACATCAGATTTGATTCCTTGAGTAGCAAAATCAATTTGAGAATCGGAATCAAAAGATTGAAACTCAAAGACCGTGCGCGGATACTTTTTATAATCAAACAAGAGCTTTTCAATCATCATCGCTGCACGTACAAAATAATCTTTCACCCCTTCATTTTTTAAAGAGGGCGCTACCGCGCTGCAACACGCACAATACTCACGCATCATAAAAGAAAGACTACCGATATCCCGATTGGTCGCTGACAAAACAGAGGCATTCAAATCATTTGAGCTTGGAATCTCGTCACCATCCTGAATGTTTTCAAGAAAGCCTTTTTCATAAGCCTTATCAAGTCCATCTAACAGGTTCTGCACCATAATAAAAAGACCGCGAACCTGAGAAAACTCTGTAGAAAGTTTATTGTCAAAAATAAGGCTTGAAGATTCATTAATGTTTTGCGCTAAAACGCAAGGATCTTGCATCAAATAAGCTGCCACAAGTAGCTCAATTTTACCATTGATAATAATTTCGTTACCAGTCCGCTTTTTAAGGTGCGTAAGCCTCTTTTTTGCTGCATATTGCTTTAGAAACTTCTTAAACGAACTTGCCTTATCGGATTTAGTTGGATTATCCATCATCCACTTATCCACAAACGTCTGCATCGCCATCAAGCTGTCACCATGTAGTTTAACAGCCTCACTTCCAAAATTAGCTTTAAAATAGTCCCTACAATCGCTAGGAACAACGCTTAAATTAATAAAAGCCTGGTCCTTTGAGACTTTCTCACCGTAGAACTTGAGAAGAATAGAAGCATCATCCCGAACCGCATATCCTATTTCTTTAAACCGACCAAGGAATAGATCACGATGCGACTGCTCTTCTGTCTTTCTAAAATGGATCCGCATTCCATACAAAGTACCTTCGTTTTTATCTGGCCCAGTCAATTCAATACGGTTTTTTGGTAATTTTTTATTACTCTTTAATTCCATAACCAGCTTTTCATCAAGCTCACTTTTCCCCCCTCCCAAAAGCACTGTTGAGCTGTATGCCTCAAAAAGTGCTTTTAACACAGAGGCATCCTCGATTACAAAGAGCGCATCCGTTGGTCCATCATGCGAAGCACGCTGCAAAAATGAAGAGGCATACACAAAGGAAAGAACTTTACGGCACCAGCTATAAAGTGTTTTTTGGTCAGTTGGAAGCTCCTTAAGGCCTGAGGCGAGTCCGTAATAAATCTCTGCCCCTTCTGATACGTTTTTAAAAAACTTTTTATGGCTATAGGTTGGGCCAACCGCAATACGCTTCAGCGTGTCCATTGTCTTTTTCTTATCCAAAAGAGGAGAAGACAGCCCATTGACAGCTCTAAAATCTGAATCAAGTTTGCCTAAAGCAAGGAGCTTCTCGTTTTTTAGATTACTTTCATTCTCTTTAGTATTCATTGCGTTAAAATAAGAAAAATGCGTGGTGCCCGCTCCTAGAACTAAAAACAGAAAAGTGTATTTGATATATCTCATGATAGCCTCCTCATAAAAAAGTGGGCCGGAAACGCTTTATCGGTCCAGCCCTACTTTGACAACTCTCGTTTCCAATGCGCAAGTCTACCTTGCTTTTTTACGGTTTGTCCAGAAAAAGAGAATCTTTAGATGAATGATTTTAGCAACGCCCTCGCTCCTGCGTATTTGACGAAGACTCTCCGGAATATCTTAAAATAGCTGCAATATGCCCATAATCTTTCAAGGCACCTTTTTTCAAAAAGATGACATTGCCGCCCTTTTCTTGCACAAGCACTATTAAAAGATTAACAAGATCATCAACTACGTGGGGTGTTTTTGAATTTTCAGCACGCATGATACGGCTAGGATTGTCTGTTTCAATCACGCCAGGAACTGTATATCCTTCTTCAACGAGAAGGTCTTTTACACGGCCTTCGTATGCCATCTGCCATACCGTTTCGAGCGTAAATGCCTGATGCAACTTGCCTATTGCTTCGTCAAAATCAGAGAGAACCTGTTTTTCTTGATTTGCAACATACTTCTGAACTTCGGGCTGAACTGCCTTTGCAATATCCTGTACTTTGTGAGAAGAAAAATCTCCATGAACATGCCCTGCTATCGCATGCACTGTTGCTGATTCAAAAAGAGAGATATTACGTTCAACACCGAGTACAAAAAGCGGCCGCTTATCAACAGAAATAAAACGACCAAGCAGATCATCGACCTTTTTAAAAAAGACTTTTTTATGATCTTCAAAGTATTTTGAATCAACAGGATTATGACTTGCTAAAGCATTCCCAATTGAAGACTGAAACTTAATATCTGGTTTTGTATAATCAAGTG
This sequence comes from candidate division TM6 bacterium GW2011_GWE2_42_60, assembly GCA_000996275.1. Lineage (GTDB taxonomy): Bacteria > Babelota > Babeliae > Babelales > Babelaceae > UBA12395. Next base: position 305,811 of record LCEG01000001.1, on the reverse strand, counting down.
GAAATCCATCCCGAGAAATACCCATTGTATCATTTGCAGGTTCAACAACCTCACTCAGTATGGTACCCGACCCATAAAAAAGGCGGGTTGGCTTTTCACTCAACGCCAACACCCAATAACTTGGAATTCTATTGAGCGCGAGAATAATATCACGAACCTCAAAGTTTTTATCAATTGTTACACGATTTTCAACCGGAAAGGGAAGCGAATATGAGAGCTTAATTTCGTCATTCACAAAAAAAGCCATCCCTTCTGTTTCATGCGTATAATCAACCGACTCCTCAAGTTCATCGATGTTTTTAAATAGTTTTTTCAGGTCATGTGCCGAAAACTCTTTCAGAAGCCTTTCTTTTGCCTCTGCAATAAGATTTTTCAAAACAATCCGATCTTTTTCTGCAACAGGCATCGTACGATGAGTCCGCATCAAAATTGAAACGGATGGATACTTTTGTTGTGCTTTCAAAAAGTCCAAATCTTGACGATTCATAGCTCGTGCTCCTTTTTTTCAAGGGGGTCAATGGAGGCTTAGCGGTCAACCAATACGGCCACTCACTCTCTTGTTTACTATACTCAGCTGCTTACACGCCCCGCAAGAAAAAAAGGATTCTGCTATCGCCAACTCAGAGAACGCTTCACTCCAAAATCAAGTAACATATGAGAAAAACAGCCGATCACAAAACAAAAAGCGATCCACCATAACTCTTTTGTATACTGAGGAAGAAGATGCGCCGACCACGCCGCAACACAGATCGTCAAAAATAAAAGAAAATAAATATTATGGAAGAGCGTTCGATGACGGCTCACAAGCGCCAACAAGCCAATAAAGGCGCAAACTCCTGCGGTCCAGAGAGCATGGGTACTCGTACAGGCTAAAATACAGATACAGATACACCCTAAAAAAAACCGCCGGCCACGCCCTGCGGTATCAATATCAGGAAACAATGCTCCAAGAAAAACAACCAATACCCCCGACAAAAGTGTTGGTAAAGAAAACCCTACCCAACTTCCCAAAAAAATAAGACATGGAACTAAAGCAAACGCTCCAAACGTATGCCCACGATACCCTGACATTCCTTCACTCCTTTTTTTCATATCACTTCATTACTTTTTGTGCTTACGCTCTCTATGCGCAACCGGCCGTTTATGAGCCAGTCCACTTTTTCGACTCACTGTTTCTTGTTTTGCTTCTATTTTTTCTATTTTCTCTTCTACTTTTTCTGCAGCCTGCGGCGATACTTCTGGTCCTTTTTCTACTGTCAAGGCTTCTTCTCCTTTTTCTTCTTGCACAGCAGGAGGAATCGTCACCACGCGAATCGTAGTAAAACTGGCTCCTGGATAATAAAAAGTAAGAATATCTCGATGTTCCCAACCCTCTTGAGCCATGGCAGCAGCACCCCGTTGACAAAGCCCAAGATGATGGCCCCATCCATGACCATTCATAACAATATGTTTACCCTGTTTTTTTATGGTGCAGCACAGACTTTTCACCCCACCAAACATTGAATTAATGCGGCGGCCAGAAAGACGATACCATCCGGTTTTTGTCTTAATTTTTACCTCACGCACAATTCCTGCCCTATCTTTTCGAGAAATATGAAGATCGATGATTGGCATTGCCCCATCATCATAAGAACAGATTGCTTCATTAAGGTCTGCAAGCGTAAAGGTCTCTTTCCACGAAAAGTCGCGACATGCCTTACAATAGGTACAAGCATAGTCTCGCTTTAAATAAGGCGCTCTCACAAAATCAACACCCTCAAGATGCGCTGGAATTACGCCCCCACAGCAGGCTTCGTACATAGCTTCAATCGGTTTACCATTAAATACCATCACTTCACCCCGTGTTGCTTCAACCGCACGCCTCAATCCATCAAACTCATGAAGTCCTTTGTAGGCCTGATGAGCTATTGTTGCGCGAATATCAAAGGGACGACGCTCCATATCACCCGAAGAGCCACGAGATTTTATCACATTATAAAGAAGATAAGTACGGCAGGCAATTGCCATAGCTTCAAGCGATTCGGGCGGCCAACAAGGATAAATTTCCCATCGCAAGACCGCGCACAAATATTCTTCGATATCAATCTTATTTACCAGATAAAGACGCTCATCACGTTGCGAAACAATAAAAGTCCCTGCGTAACGATAGTCGCCATAACTTGTTTCACCAGAACGCGGTATCAATTCAATAGAATGTCCAGAAAGGCGGCGTCCATTGAGCGCTATGCGCCCCTTTTTAACACTAATAGTGATGCTTTTTGCATGGAGCTCTTGCGCAATACCCTGCTCTGCATCACGAGCCATAAACCCTTCATCTGAATAAAGCGTCCAGGAAAATGCTGCTTTTGCGTCTGCATCTGCAAGTAATACTCGCACATCAAAGCGATCACGCTCAGGAAGGTCAGCACTAACTGCTATCACTAATCCAAAGAGTGCAACGGCGCACCATAATATTTTTTGAAGACGTAATATGTTCATTTATAATCCAGTACGCTCTCGTAAATAGGCGGGAATACCGTTTTTTGAATCAATACCTTTATTTGCTAGCGCATCGGCACACGCATTTTTCTCACGAAGAACATGTTTAATCGACGACTTATAGAGGGGGAAAAAAACCATAACTCGTTCATACAGTACACGCAATTCAGGTTTCTTAACTTTATACATACCCAAAACCTGCCGAACCAAAAGTTCAGAATCTGAAATAATCAAAAGTTTTTCACCAGGCTTAATAAAGTCCTGTGCAGCAGCAAGGCCTAATAAGAGTGCACTATATTCTGCCTCATTATTAGTCTGCACACCCAAAAAGAACCCTTCACAAAAAACAGGTTCTTCCCCTCGGTTGAGACAAACGCCCGCTCCCGCAGGGCCTGGATTTTTACGTGATGCACCATCAACAGAAAGAGTCCATGTAGCTTTTTCGGGTAGTTTTTGAGATAATTCAAACATTTCTAGCTGTTTCATTTTAAATCCTTACAACGCATCAAAAAGAGAAGAATGGTCGCAGTTGTTATGGAAGTAATGGGCATAAGAGTCAAGACGGTTATTCAACAGCATGACGATCAAAAAGTATCCGGTGGCACTGCTGACAAAAAACAAATTGATGTTTTTCAACAGAAGCTACGTCCGTACGGGGAACAATAACGCCACATTCTGAACAAGAGCTCCCTGCAAGGGTGACTGCGGGGTTTGGTATCAAAGCAGCACGCATTGACTCATACATCGAAAGCCATTGTTCTAGAACACCTTCTCTCTGAGCTGGCCTCAAGCGCTCTTTGTCACTAAAAAGCCGTTCTAGATCACTTAATAGAGCGCGTTTTTCTTCAAGCTCTTTCTCGACGCTTTTAAGCGCATCAACCATTTCATGTTCTGCCGACTTAAGCGCACCTTCAAACTGCTCAATACGTTGCCATACAATAATTAACCGTTCGTCATCAGCATTTTGGCGAGTCACAACAGACTCAAGCTCCTGCTGAAGCGCTTCGTACTCTTTTGCATTACGAGTTGTATCAATTTTATGTTCAATACGTTGTTTTTCTTGGGCAAGCGTTCCCAAAGAAAGCTCTAATTCACCGCGATGTTTTATTTCATTTTTAAGTTCAAGTGCAGTTGCCTCATAGCGGCTCATTAATTCTGTGCGTTTTTCTTCGAGAGCTTCACACTGCTTTTCTATACTCTGACGCTGCTTTGTAATCTGAGTAAGTGCTTGATCAAAGAGGACCAGGGCGACAAAGCGACCATAGGGAGTTGCATCCATGCTTAAACTACCTTCTGCAAAAAAAGAGGAGGTTTATTATTGGTGGGCCCACCAGGATTTGAACCTGGGACCTCTCGGTTATGAGCCGATTGCTCTAACCAACTGAGCTATGGGCCCCACACAAGCCGATTACTGGAGATTTCTACGGGTTCGAGCTATGGAGCACTGGTTATGTTGTTGTTCACTATACAAAAAAAGAATTCGCCTGTCCATAAAGATCTCTCCCTCGTCACAAATATTTTCACCAAAACATTTGCCAAAGCATCCAATTTATTACTAGCCTACAAAGTAGTTCTTTCGCTCATACTCGCCACATAAAAAGGAGTTTTATGAAATATAGTGTACGCGCGCTTGCTTTTCTCTGCTTTGCGTTGGGTGGAATGCTTCAAGCCACAGAACAAAACACGCCAAAATGGTTCGCTAATTTTGATCAACAGACTAAAACATTTGAAACTACTGTTTTAGATCCAATGAAAAAAACAGAACCCTGGGTATGGCTTCCCAACACCGTCTATTCCCGTCCCCTTTTTGCGTATCTACACTACCGCTTTAATGAGGGCACTTCTCTCAACGAAACAGTCGCGTGGCTCAATAAGCATGGCTGCTCTGTTACAGAGACGAACAAAAAACTCAATATCTCAGGCAGCACCGCGGCAAAAGCCGCTGAGCCCTTTTTAGCCAGCGGTATCCTGGACTTTTTAAAATCTAGCAAGAACAAAAATGCCTATCTCAATTACGTCGCTCTCCAGATACAAAAAGACACCGGCTACATCGCATCCAAAGCAATGTCAGAAAGCAAAATACCGTCCAAAGAGAACTTTTTAGAGGCATTTGACTGGGACAATGTTGATGCTTTAAAACTTACAGAAAATGTTTTAAGCGGCACTTTGTTTGCAAAATACAATCTATCTGTTGCCGAAATCAAAGATAAAATTCCAACCATACTGCAATCTGTTTACAACGTCGACGAGCAACAAAAGAAGCTTGAAGAAGAGAAGAAAAAAGAAGAAAAGAAGCCAGAAATTCCCATGGTTGTACCTGTAAAGACTGAAGAACAAAAACCAACAGAGCCGGTAAAAAAAGAGACAAAAACTGAAGTAAAGAAGAAGAAGAAACCTACTAAAAAAACTGCTGATTTATCAAAACTGCAAGAATTAGACAAAACAATTCTTATCGATCTACCAAAGCATCCAAAAACACTAGAAGATCAACTGAAAGAAATTAGAAAAGAACTCGAACTAGCAAAAAAAGAAGAAAAACCGCTAGAGGAACCAGAAAAAGAGCAGAAAATTGTCCCCTCTCTGTTTAAACAAACTCTCGACCTTTATAAAAAACTACAAAGTCTTCCAACCAAGTCAACTCTTCGGACAAAAGTGACAAAGCTCACCATAGATGCCCTAAGCGAGACTAAAAATAAGATTTCAGCCGAATCAACAGACCCTGAAGACAAAGTGCGTTTTACTAAAGATATTGAAGAAGCTGCAAAAATTACAACACTCCCCGCAGAAATCAAAAACAAAGTCTCTGAGGCATTAAAAACAAATGTCATTGTAAAAATAATTGAAGAAGAAAAAAAACTCGCTGAAGAAAAGAAAAAATTAGATGAGCAAAGAGCTCTCGAAGAACAAAAAAAAGCTGAAGTAAAATCTGAGCCCGTAAAAGAAGAAAAAAAAGCAGAGAAACCAGCTGAAGTAAAACCTGAGCTCGTAAAAAAAGAAGTGGAAAAGGGCGCAGTGGAAGAAGAAGATACCGTAATGACCGACTTTGCAAAGGCAATGAATGAAATCGCTCCAGCGTAACAAATTTACATTCAATAAAAACGGCGCATGCCCGCCTTTTTTAGTCGCCAAACAGAGCGCCGCACAATCTTCTTTATCAAAATATTGCGATTTGAAATCTTTTCATGAGATACTTGAAGTAGAGAAAAAGTGGTATGCGTCAAATGATGACGTTTACCCAATATTATCAATCTATCCTTTCCTAAGGAGAAGGACTATGAAACGCGCATTACTCGCATTACTTGCGGTCGCCTTTTTGTCAACCGGCATGATCTTTGCAACAGATACAGAAAAGAGTGAAAATAAATGTGGCTGCTGCAAAAAAGAGAAGAAGCCAGTTGTGAAAAAAGAATGCTGCAAAAAATCATCATGTGGCTGCTGCAAAAAAGAGAAGAAGCCAGTTGTGAAAAAAGAATGCTGCAAAAAAGACTGCTCATGCAAAAAATGCTGCAAAAAAGAACGTGGTGATAAATTGAGCTGCGATTGCAAAAAGAAATCATGCTGCAATACATGCTCAAACTGTTGCAAAAAAGGTGAAACCTCTGCTGAAGTTATAAAATAACTCTGCATAAGTTTTTAAGAAACGGGTCTTGTGAATTATTCTCCAAGACCCGTTTCTGTGTTTAAAATATTCGACAGTTAAGCTACCGCTCATACCCATTCGATACATTTTGGCTATCGCCAAAACACTCAGGGTGAGCGGAGCAAGCCAATTCATCTGTATTTTGGTGCCTATTTTACCGTCTTCTCCCTCGATACAGCCGCTCATGGTGAGTGTTTTCCGTAGGAAAATGTATCGAACCATCGGGATGAGCGGAACAATACCATTCATCTGTGTTTTGGTACCTATCCGCTCGCAAAACCCGTTCGAGACGGCCTATCGGCCTCCTCAAGGCGAGCGGCGAGAAATTCTTACGCTTACACGGCCCAATATACCGCAGAGCGAGCGGCGAGAAAGAATTCTCACTCTAGATCAATAATAATCAAAACCATCTCATGCACAAATCTACTGCACAGAGACCAAAAAATCCCGCAAGCGGCAACTATATCCCCATTCATTATCATACCAGCCAAATGCCGTACCCATATCTTCACGCACAGAACAGAGCGGTTTATCAATAATCACCGACGATGGATTTTGCAAATAATCAGATGAGACAAGCTGTTCATCAGTCGTCGACAAAATCCCCTGCAACGCGCCCTTAGACGCCGCACTATCAAACGCCGCCAAAATACTCTCAGTCGACATGGCGCGCTCTGCAGTCCACGTAACTTCAAGTAACGAAACATTCGAAACAGGAACCCGTATCGCCAAAGCAGAAACACGCCCCTGGAGCGCTGGTAAAACTTCACCCACCATACGATCAGCTCCCGTCGATGACGGAATAATATTCAAAGGCGCCGCGCGATGCTTACGAAGATCTTTGGAAGAAGAAGCACCGCCGTCCAAGAGAGCCTGCGTATTTGTATACGCATGCGTTGTCACCACAAATGCACGCTTAATCCCACATGCTTCATGAATCACTTTGAGCATCGGTAAAAGCGCATTCGACGTACAACTGCCTAATGAAACAATAAGATGGTTCTTGGCATCAAAAAGTTGATTATTCACACCCGGAATAATAGTACAATCAGCACCCGTCGCCGGCGCACTAATCAATACTTTTTTTGCGCCCGCACGAATATGCTGATACGCATCTTCAGATTTTGTATAATGCCCCGAACACTCAACAACCCAATCAATCGAGTGATGACGCCACGGTAAAGATTCTGCAGAAAGTTCTGCAAACAATAAAATTTTATGCGATCCAATTGTCAAAACATTGCCAGAAACAGAAACCGATCCCTTAAAAACACCCATCGTGGTATCATATTTAAAGGTATGGGCAACAAGTGCAGGGTCCAATGTCCCAATATTAATGGCAACAACCTCAACCCCTCCATTACCTCCAACTCTCTCTTCAAGTAAAACACGAAGAAGTGCCCGACCAATCCGACCAAATCCATTAATTGCTATACGCATAGTACAACCCTTTTTAAAAACACCATTTTGTGCTATAAATATAGTAATACAGTCTTACCCGCATTTAAACAACATCTTTGCAAGGAAACCACTATGATCCTTTCATGGCGCCGTATCTGGGGCACAACTTTTAGGCATCTTATCCAATTCCCCACCGATTTTAATAAACTCTCCTCAACTTTTTATTGGCCCTTTATGGATATTCTCGTGTTCGGATATCTCAGTATCGGCATGAGCACCGGTTCACCCACTATAAAAACAATGGCGCTTCTTTCAAACATTATTCTCTGGCAAGTCGTCAACCGAGCAAATCTCTGTGTCTCACTCGATTTGCTTGAAGAATTTTGGGCCTCAAATATTCTCAACCTCTTTGCAACACCGCTCAAACTTGGAGAGTGGGTTTTAGCAACCTTTCTTGATGGTGCCATTGTAAACGTTTTTCTTATTATCTTTTGCATTGTCTGTACCTGGGCAATATTTGGATTCAATTTACTCGTCCTTGGATGGTGGATTATCCCACTCTTTCTTCTTTCACTCATGTCGGGACTTGCTATCGGTATTTTCTGCACCTGCTTTTTGTTAATGAGTGGCTCCTCCGTGCAGTCACTCGCATGGATGGTCAGCTGGGGCTTTTCTCTCTTTAGCGGCGTCTTTTACCCAATCGAAGTCCTTCCCGCATGGCTACAAGTCATAGCAAAATCATTACCCTTCCATCATACGTTTGATGCAGTAGCTCTTTTAATTGAAAGACAAGGCAATACGATCATTGCGACAAGAGAAATTTGGGAAAGACTTTTTTATAGCTTTGCAACAAACTGCCTCTTCCTTGGCATTGTTCTCCTCTGCTTTGCTGCAGCATTTTCTTACAGTAAACGTAAGGGCCTTGCCCGTCTTTGCGATTAGGAGCTCCTCATGAAAAACGTACTCACCGTCGATAAATTGACCAAACAATACAGAGGGTCGCCACGCATGGCCGTTGAGAAGGTGTCTTTCCATGTCGCACCTGGAGAAACGCTCGGCATTCTCGGTGCCAATGGCGCAGGTAAAACAACCACCATTTCAATGCTCTTGGGCCTTTTAACTCCTTCGTCTGGGTCAATCACCTATTTTGGTAAAAACTTTTTCAAACATCGTAGTGAAATCATGCAACAGGTAGGTTCGGCAACTGCCTTTGCACGACTCCCAAGCCGCCTTTCTATTTATCGAAATCTTGATATTTTTGGTAGGCTCTACGGCCTTGATCGAAAAACCAGAGACTATCGTATTAATGCACTGCTTGAAAAACTTGGCATGCTGTCGATGCGCGACCGTCTTGCAACAGGCCTTTCTGCAGGAGAAACAACACGCATTATTATCGCAAAAGCATTTTTACACAGCCCACAAATTGTATTGCTCGACGAACCAACGGCATCACTGGATGTTGATATTGCGCATACCATACGCAATTTTATTAATGACCAACGTGAAAAAGGAAAGTCGTTTATTATCACCTCACATAATATGCTCGACATGACCGAACTCTGCGATCGAATCATTGTTATGGAAGAGGGGAAGATTAGTATTGCAAGCACACCAGAACAACTTGCGCGAAGTGTACACAATACAAAGCTCTGGCTCTTGATGGGTGATCAGGTAGAAGCATGCGCTGCATTTGCAAAAGAAAACAATATTCCCTTTGTTATCGATCAGGCGTGGATTGAACTCGAAGTCGGAGCACAAGAAATTGCATCAACGCTCCTAAAACTCAATAAACGCTCCATTACCTATGCTGATATTGAAATAAAACATCCGACACTCGAAGATTATTTTATTGCCCTGCAAAAAAAACGACGGAAGGCAAAAGCACAAAAGTAGAAATTTTTCAAAAAGGAGAATCCAGTGAAGCAGTTGATAAAACACTTTTTTCTGGGGCTTTGCGCCCTTACTCTTGTATCGCCATTGCAAATTAATGCGAGAGAACAAGATCAAAATCCCAATCACATCATGATTCGACCACTTCCCCAAGGAGAAATTGATCCTGCAAATCAAAAGGAAATGCTCGAATCTCTACAAAAAAAATATAAATTAGATTTCTCCGGTTTTTGGGAATGCAACTCACCTGAGTGTGTCCTTACTCGTATCCCCGGGTTCGTGAGTGTCCGCAGAATACTCGAACATCGAGTCGTATCAATTCTCACAAACGTATGGAAACAACAAGACACTCTTTCTTTGGTCAGTTTTGCCGGTGGCGGCCTGTACCAAGATCTCATGATTCTCCATACATTATTCACAGAAGCAAAACAAAAAAAAATCAATTTAAAAAAAAAGACACTCAATTTTTATCTTATCGAACCGACGTGCAATCAAACCTGGCAAAAAGGGCTTCTTGAAAAACTCTGCACACTTATTCAGAGTCAGTGCTCAGAAAAAAGCTTCTGCTCTACCTGCAGTCTCAGCGCACAAGAGTTTATAGAAACCAATAAAGATTTAAAACCCAATTTCATCTACGGTATTGATATTGGTGGTAAAGATAAAGAGACCGAAGGTCTTGAACTGATCTTTTTTTGGCTTTGCGCCCACTATAAAGATACTCCCAACATACTTATTGCTCCTGATACAATTGATGAAAAAGAACCTCAATTTAAAAATAGTATCACCATAATCAAGATCAATAAAAACAAGGAGGATCCGTCTCCATTCTACCAAAATCTCACCTGTGCAGACGCACAAAAGAAACAGATTGATTTTCTACAAAAAACCGCAGATGAATTCGAAAGTTATGTTACCAACATTCTTTCTACGGGGACAATAAGTGAGGATGATGCCTGGGAATTATATAATACTAATGATGCACAAAGGATACTCTCTGAACTTATTCCAAAACTATTCCCTATAGTTACAGTGGAAGATACCCAAGCAAATAGCTTGCTTCAAACGCTCGTCTCATTAAAAAACGACACATCCAATTTATACACAAAAACAAAGAGCGTTATCACAGCTCTCGCCAATCAAATTAAAAAAGAAAAATTTAATATAAAAGAGTTTTTACAGCCTTTCAAAGAAGCTGCTCTCAAAGACGGAATAGAAACAATTAAAAAAACATTTGAAGGCATTGATCAAAACTGGAGCATAACAAAAGCAGGACTTTTTGCACACGCAGCGTTCGCTGAAGATCTTGTCACTCAGACCATTTCATTGATAAATCAAGCGAAATTCACAGACTTTGTAATAGCACTGGGAAAAATAGTCTAAATACTACTTAGAGAAGTCTTCTTTTTACCCCCTACTTACGATACAGTAGTAGGGGGTATTTTTATAAGAGGAAAATAAAAGCACGTGATACCACTGCAACTGCGACTCAGAAATTTTTTAAGCTACGGAGCAACAACACAGACCATCAACTTTGAGCCCTATCGCCTCATCTGTCTCACCGGAAAAAACGGCCATGGCAAGTCCGCACTCCTTGATGCTCTTACCTGGGCACTCTGGGGCCAGGCACGCAAAGTCGCCGGCATCACCCGCTCAGATGATCTTCTCGTACGGCTTGGGCAATCGCACATGATGGTCTCTCTCGATTTTCTTTGCAACAATGAACACTACCGTGTCACACGCGAGCTCACTTTTATTACGAATAAAAAACCCCAACAGGAGCTGCAATTCGGTGTTTTAAATAAAAGCACCAACTGCTTTACCGCACTCACCGAAAAAACAATACGTGCAACACAAGAACGCATTATCGCCATTCTTGGGCTCGATTACGAAGCGTGCACCAATTCAATTTTTCTACGCCAGGGTCAATCAGATGAATTTTCTAAACGGGCTCCCAAAGAGCGCAAAGAGATTCTTGCGGCGATGCTCGGACTTGATCGTTTTGAAACACTTCGGTCATATGCGGTAGAACATTATCGCGCAGGCAACAGAGAAGTCGACCTCGTACGCATACAAAGTCAGACACTCGAACAAGAATGTGCTCAAGAGCTTCAACTCACACACCATGCGCAAGATCTCGCTCTGGCACTCGCCACTCTTACCACACGCGAACAAGACTGCAAAAACATTCTTATACAAAGAGAGCAAGAGCGCACACAAAAACTTGAACAGCTGAGCGAGTTACGCGTTCTCCAAAATTCTCTTGAGCAAACAGCATTTGCCCAACAAAAAAAAGAACTCGAATTAAAAGCACTGATTGCAAGCTGGCGCAGCGCTCATCGCAATAAACGGCACGCCGCGACATTCAAACAAAATCAATTGCTCGCTGAAGATCTTGAAAAAAAAATTGAAAAACTTGAACAGTTACAGACTCAATATCTTACAGATAAAGAACAGTTTTTTACTTACTCAAGCCACATTTCTCAATTACGAGAAAAGGCTCAAGCAGCCTTTATTAAAGAACAGACAATACTTCTGCAACATGTTACCGATTCAGAAAAAAAGGTGCGTGACCTCACTGAGCAGATACACAAAATCAATCAACACAGCATTCTGTTGTCACAAGAAATTACAAAAAAAACAACCCTCAGATCAAGTGGCGAGCATGAACTTGATTCCTGTAAAAAACAGCTCTCACACGAGCCAGACCGCGCACACACTCTTCAAAAAAATACAGACATTCAACAGCAGTGGCTTTCGCGCCTCGCTACAAAAAAACAGTTATTTGATGATATTCAGACACAACAAAACCATCTACAAAATCTTCTCTCAACCTGCCCGCTCTGTTCCCAACCACTTGCTCAAGAATTAAAAGAGACGCTCGAATTACAGCTTGTAGAGAAGGCACATCTTCTTTCACATCAAATAAGACGACTCAAACACCTTACAAAAATACTTGCAGAAGAAAATAGAAAAAAAGAATCGCAACAAAAAGAGCGGATACAAAAACAGGCTCATAGTGCTGCACTCGAAAGCCGATTGGCCGCGATCGAACAAGAACTTCTCTTTTTACAACAAGAATTAAGCGCACAAAATGCTGCACTCCAGACCGCCCAAAATACTCATGAACAAGCTCTTTGTCAGCACACACAAGCAAGAAAAGAACTCGAAGCATTCACGGCACAACAGCAATACACACTCGAAAATCATCCAGAAATTAAAACACTTGAACAACTACGTGCTGCTTTACAAGAGAAACTTGATGCCACAATTTATGACTCAGAAGAAATAAAATCCCTTAAAGAGAAGCGCACAAAACTGCGAGAGCAACAAGAAGTCTTGCGCGTTCTGTCTGATGACATTACACGTCAAACGGACCGTAGGGAGCAGATAAAGACAATAAGCAGCGAGCTCAAGGACAAAAAAAATATACAAAAAAATGTCTATGAATGCAGAAAAAAAATTGCTCTCATCACAGAAGAACTTCAGTATAACGAAACAGAATGCCGTGCACTGAAAGAGACTTTGACAACGTATGCTGAGCAAAAACTTCCGCTTGTCCAAGAACAAGGCGCACTCGAACAACAGCTTAAACAGATCACGGAAAAAAGAGAAATTCTTGTACAATATCAAAAAAAGCTCGCACGATTTGAACAACTTCTTGATGACTATCAGCTCCTTGCTTCAGCTCTTGGAAAAAATGGTATTCAAGCATTGCTGATCGAAAACACTATTCCAGAAATTGAACACGAAGCCAATGTGCTGCTGAGTAAGCTGACTGACAATCAAGCGCACGTTATGTTTGAATCAGTCAGAGATTTAAAAAGCGGTGGCACAAAAGAGACTCTCGATATAAAAATTTCTGACACTATGGGCATTCGCCCCTATGAACTTTTTTCGGGAGGCGAAGCATTCAGAATCGATTTTGCATTGCGTATCGCTATTTCGAAATTTCTTGCACGCCGCTCGGGCACATCGTTGCAGACGCTTATTATTGATGAAGGATTTGGCTCCCAAGACGAAGAAGGGCTCACACACCTCATGGATGCCATCTATGATATTCAGGATGATTTTGAAAAAATTATTATTGTCTCACACTTACCAAGTATGAAAAGTCAATTTCCCACCAACTTCTTTGTACAAAAAGAAGCTGATGGGAGTATTGTTTCAGTTTTTGAACAGGGATAAAAAATTACGCTGCATCTTGATATCGTATAAAATCAATCGCCTTACCAGCCGCTTTAATCGCATCACCAACCGCAACAGGAACCTGACGGTACGAACCTGCAACAATGTCTCCCGCAGCAAAAACGCCTGGAATATTTGTTTGCATCGTTTCAAAGTCAGCCAGAATATGCCCATCGTGAGATAATGTTATTGCATCTTTTATAAGCCAGGTATTTGGTTCATGCCCAATAGCCAAGAAAACGCCATCTGTTGGAAAAATTTCTTCAACGCCTGAATGCCGATCTTTTATTTTGATTCCCGTCACCTGCTGCCCATTGCCGATCACTTCAAGCATCTGTTTATTGTAGACTATAGTAACTTTTTTCAGTAATTCACGGATTCTTACCGGTTTTGCACGCATATCTTTACTTCGTACAAATACCGTTACTTTTCTCGCATAATCAGCTAAATGAATGGCCTGATCAACGGCAGAATCACCGCCACCAACAACAACCACTTCACGGTCTACGTAAGCAAATGCATCACAAAGTGCACATGAAGAAACCCCTTTACCCCAATAGGTTGCTTCACCTGGAATATTCAGTTTACGAGGAGAAGAGCCCAGCGCAATGATAAGAGCATTGGCAGTGAATATTCCCGAATCAGCAGTTTCAATAACAAATGGACGCTGAGTCAAATCAAGACGTACTGCACTGTCATAGACAAGCTGCGCTCCATGAGCCTGCACTTGCTCAATAAGCCGCTGCATAATAGCAATTCCACTCTCTGCAAGAATTCCCGGCCAATTCTCTACTTTTGCAGCATGCGTTAAGAGACCACCTGGTTCAGGGCCTGTAAGAACAACTGATGGAATATGTGCATCGGCAAGATGCATGCCTGCAGATAAACCGGCAGGTCCACCACCAAGCACGAGAACATCAACTGCTTGACTCTGCCCTGTACCGAGCATAATAGAACAGATTAAAAAATTACTGATTAAACATACGAAAAAAAATACACCAATTCTGCAGTTCCTGCTTTGCTGACGTTCAAAACCATTTTCCATCGCCTCTTCCTCCTCAATTTGATGGCTCTCCACAGGACTTCCTCAGAAGCTTGAAAGATCGCATCTAGATTGACATTTGAATACAAAAACGCTCTCCTAAGTTGATATTTACAAAGCAATCAACAAAGAAGAGAGCGTCATGCTAAAGATAAGCATAAATCTACTTTACCCACATCTTTTAATTTTTTCTACAGGGAAAAAAACTTTCGAAAATATGGGGCGCTCTATTAAAAAGAACGGAGATACGGTTTCACGAGCTCTGCCAGAGGCAACGCAAAGTCTTGCTATAGCAAAATCAATAGCCATAAAAACTTTGGGAAAGAAAAAAAACATCAAAGTACTTTTTGATCACTCTATTTTGAGAAAGATGTTTGCAACTTGCATGGAAGGTACATGGAAATTGTACGATGGAATTTTGGGTATGTGTGTGAATGGGTATCGATGGTTTGTTGTGATGGTTTCGTGCGGTAATGTGGCATTCCCGTGGGAATGTAAATTTGCATTGCCAAAGGAGTTGGCGTCTGAAAACGATGAAACTTGGTTGCAATCTGTTCAGCGAATATATCCTGATATCCACGAAAACTTCTCAGAGTCCTCTATTACTTTGGTTGCTGATGGTGCATTTGCCACAACTGCTTTGATTGATTGGTGCGTAAAAAATCGAATAAAAATAGAAATGCGTATGCACAAAAATCGACGCATAATCTACAAGGGAAACACTATAAAAATTAGCGAAATAAAGACGCTTATTCCAAAAGGCAGAAGGCTTGGATGTACGATACAGGCGACGTGGCACAATCTTTTGATCTTTATAACTGCGCAGAGACGTATAAATAAGCATGGTGATGAAATGATTGTTTACCAAATTGCCACTTACAAAGCCAAACCCGCAGTGCATGTACAAAATTACAAAGAACGATGGCCTATCGAAAAATTTTTTAGAACAACCAAGCAATTGCTTGGTTTGCAAGATTGCGCTTCGAGAAGTTTCGAAAAACAAAATAATCATACTGCGGCAGTATTGCTTGCTTATTCTATTGCTCAATTAGAGCGAATTGATTCAAAGTATAGTTGTGTAGAAGATGCTATCAAAGCTCTTAGAAGCATGAGTTTTGGTTTGATGAAATCAAGATTAGTGGCTCTGGATGAGATCTTACGCTATGCTTGATTTGTTATTGAGGAAGTCCTGTCTCCACAAATTTTTTACTTCTCTCTTTTTACAGTGGAGAGAGCCCCTTGCGCGGGGCTCACTCTTAACTGCTGTGCGCAACCTGATTGGTCACATAACACGAAGAACGCGTTATACTACCCACTCAAGCCGTGCCATTTCGGCTGTATCGCTCATACGACGCCCTAAAAGATAGAGTCGCGTATAGCCCCCAGGCCGTGTTACATATTGCGGAGCAATTTCCGTGAAGAGCTTTACAAGAGCTTCTTCTTTATAAGGCAACAACTCCTTGGCGCGACGACGGTTATTAAACGTATTGCCGCCACGAGCCAATGTTACCATCTTTTCTGCCAGCCGCTTCACTTCTTTGGCGCGAGCCTTAGTTGTGGTGAGACTGCCATTTAAAATCAATGAAATTACTTGGTTTCGCAAAAGTGCACGCCGATGAGGCGCAGCAAGATTCAGCTTCTTGATAGACTTTTGATGTTTCACGATCTTTACTCTTTCGCCTTGTCTTTTAGTTTTAGTAAATCAGCCTCATTAAGGTTCATGCCGAGTGTTAAGCCATACTGCTTAAGACCTTCTTTAACTTCTTCAAAAGATTTACGTCCAAAATTTTTAATTTTTTGGAGCTCATCTTCTGTTAAATTTACGAGATCAATAACACGCGTGACACCAGCATTAATAAGACAATTATGGGCACGAACAGAAAACTCTAGTGCATCAATAGGTTTTACGAGGAGATCAACACGAAGTCCTTGAACAAGCTCTTCGCCTTCATCCTGTAAAACATCTTCAACACTTTCTATATCAACAGCAGAGATCTCATTAAAAGGAATCTCTGTTGAAGTAAGAAAATGCTCGAGCTGCGTTCTCAAAACAGAGACGGCGTAATTAACTACATCAACCGGTGTTTCTGTACCATCCGTAAAGACAGAGAGAACCAATTTATCATAGTCAATTGTGCCACCAACACGTGTTTTTTGAACATCGTATGCAACTTTGAGCACTGGCGAGAACATCGCGTCAAGGTAGATACGGTTGTCTGACTGAAGCGCCTGTCCAATTGGCCACTGCGCAGGTTGATAACCGCGACCCGTCTCAACATAAAATTCTATGTCGAGCGAACCACCAGCCGCAACTTGAGCAATTACATGCTCTTTATTCAAGAGCTCTAAGTGCTCATCAGCAACAATATCACCAACCGTCGCTGCAGCCTCACCCTGCACCAAAAGACGCATCTTGCCCGGTTGACCCGTCTTATTGCAAACTACAATCTCTTTTATATTCAGAATCACCTGCATGGCATCTTCAACCACACCCGGCAAAACGGAGAATTCGTTATTGACGCCTTTAATAATCACCGCGGTTACTGCGGAACCCTCAATACCACCCAGGAGAATTCGCCGAAGCGCATTTCCTAAAGTAATACCAAACCCAGGTTCTAACGGCTGTGCCGTTAATTGGCCGAAAGACGCTGTAAGCGTCTTAGAATCCCAACCCAACTTCGGGATCGTTAAAGGCCGATACGTCTTTTTATCCATCAAACCTCCCGCATCCTCTTAACTCGATGAGAGCGCATTGTAACGCTATCACACACTATTTATTTCGAATACAACTCGACAATCGAGTTTTCGTTTACCTGCAACTGGCTCTCATCACGGACAGGGAACCGAAGAACCTTGCCACGATGACCTTTTTTATCCTGTTCAAGCCAGTCAGGAACCTTAGCGCTTGCAGCGCCACGCTTTTCAGCAACATCCTTAACGAAGGCTTCTTTTTTAACAGAAGCTTCACACCAGGCAATCTCGTCATTAACTTTCACAAGATACGATGGCGCAGAGACCTTGCGGCCATTGACCAAAATATGCCCATGAACAACAACTTGACGAGCCTGTGGACGAGTGGTCGACAATTTAAGCCGATACACTACGTTATCAAGACGTCTTTCGAGTAAACACAAAAGCATTTCCCCTGTTGCATCCTGACTACGGCGCGCTAGAGCAAAGAAACGTTTAAACTGACGCTCACGCATCCCGTATGTTTCTTTTAGCTTTTGCTTTTCAAGCAACTGCCGACCGTATTCAGTCAACTTTGTTGCACGTTTGGTTACAATACCTTTTTGCTTCCGCTCTTCTTTGCGGTTAGCTTCTTTTGTTTTCCGTTCCATCCAGCTCTTCTCTCAACAAGAAAATATCAATTCTACGTACACACGTTTACATGCGCCGTTTCTTAGGTGCACGACATCCATTATGAGGTAACGGGGTGACATCACGAAGCACGGAAATAGTAAATCCACTTGCTTGTAATGCACGCACAACCGAATCTCTTCCAGATCCCGGCCCCTGCAAATTAACCTCAACTGTCTTAACCCCAAATGGCGTCATTTCTTTTGCAAGATGCGCACCAATTTGAGAGCCAGCAAATGGAGTTCCCTTACGGGACCCCTTAAAACTAAGCCGGCCCGCACTGCACCGTAACAATACATCGCCTTCAAGCGTTGTTACAGAAGCAAGCGTATTATTAAAGCTCGACTTTATATGTACAATCGCCGTCTCAACAAGACGCCGCGATTTTTTTGACTTTTTAACGTAGGCCATGCCATGACGTCCTTATCTCAGATTACTTCTTAGTTACCTTACGCTTCAATGCAACCGCTGCACCACGAGGTCCTTTTCGGGTCCGCGCATTGGTCTTTGTTCGTTGTCCACGAACAGGAAGCCCACGCTTATGCCGAAGCCCTCGATACGTTCCCGAATCTTGGAGCCGCTTGATGTTCTCACGAATTTCTTTACGAAGATCACCTTCAGTAACATAATTTTCAGCAACTTCACGTGCGATAGAAGTGACCTCACCTTCGCTCAGTTCCCTGACGCGCCTAGAGAAATCTATCTTAAGTTTGCTTAAAATGCGCTGAGCCGTCACCAACCCTATGCCAAAAACATAAGGAAGCGCGTACTCTATGCGCTTGTCGTTAGGAAGGTCAACACCCTGTATTCTTGCCATATCGTCCTTTTGGTCCGTTTCTTAAGATCCAATAGTCTTTATATATCTTAGCCCTGCCGTTGCTTATGCCGTGGATTTGCTTTGCATAAAATGCGAACAATTCCATTACGCCGTACAATTGTGCAATTGCGACATATTTTCTTTACCGATGTTCTTACTTTCATAATATAACCTTCACCCGTTCATCGGACCCATAACATTGCTATCTCAATACTTCTTATAACGCAGAACAATACGCCCACGCGTTAAGTCATAAGGAGAAAGCTCTAGAGCAACCTTGTCTCCAGGTAAAATGCGAATATAATTCATACGCATCTTTCCCGAAACATGCCCCAATACTATATGCCCACCCTCTATCTCAACTCGGAACATCGCATTCGGGAGAGTCTCTTTGACTACACCGTCCATGCGAATAACGTCGTCTTTGCTTTTCTTCTCAAATACCATATCTGTTACCGCGTAATCACCTCTGGACCGTTATCTGTGATAATAACAGTATCCTCTATATGCGCAGCTAAGCTCCCATCAACAGTGCGGACTGTCCATCCATCCGCTTCTACCGCTACTTGATATCCCCCAGCCGTGATCATTGGCTCAAGCGCAAGCGCCATCCCCGACTTCAAAACTGGACCAGTGCCCGCCTTCCCAAAGTTAGGAATCTCCGGCTCTTCATGCATCTTATGACCAATACCATGGCCACAAAAATCGCGCACAACACCGTACCCCTTTGACTCTGTAGACTGCTGAATCACTGAAGAAATATCATGCAGATGTCCACCAGCTAACGCTGCTTCAATACCTCGATTAAGCGCTTCCTCGGCTGCATTAACAAGAGCCCTTGCTTCCTTACTCGCTGCTTCCATCAAAAAACACCGTGCACTATCAGCGCAATAACCCTTCCATGCAGCACAAATGTCAACTTTCACAAGATCATTCTCGCGCACTTTTATTCGCGCAGAAGGAATGCCATGCACAAGCACGTCATTTATCGATATGCAACTTGCATGTCGATATCCATGATACCCTTTTGACTGAGATACGAGCTGACGTCGAGCCAACTCGTTCTCAATCCATTGATCAATTTCAAGCGTAGAGATTCCTGGTTTTATGACCGCCGACAAACCAGCAAAAAGCTCTGCAAGACGCGCACCCGCACCCTGCATCAAAATAAGCGCTCTTTTACCTTTTATCGGTATCATAAAATACTAGACCTCTAACTTCTGTTTAATATCATCAAAAATATTTTCAAGTGAACGATCAACATTTATCTTATGCAGAGCAACACCCTGCGCTTGATAAAACGCGATCATTCTTTCAGCATGCTCATGATAAATGCGCAACCGCTCCGCAATCGCTTCCAATGTATCATCGGTACGAACTACAAGCGCACTGCCACATCGATCACAAACCCCCTCAATCTCTGGTTGCAAAGTCCGCTCAAGTGAAGAGTAGGTTGCCCCACACGACTTATTCGAACACATTAACCGAGACATCAGCCGCTGTGTGACTTTTTCATCAGGTATTTCAAGAACAATCAATTTAAGCTCAATAGAAGCCAATTGATCGACCGTTTGCAACATCTTTTGAAATGCCTCGGCTTGCACCAAGGTACGAGGAAACCCATCAAGTATCAATACAGTAAATGTATGGGCATATTCCTCAAGCCAAGAACGCACCGTCGAGAGAATCAAGTCATCAGGTACTAATTTACCAGATTTGATAAAAAAAGCTATTTGCTTGCACTCTTCCGAGTTCTCAGCGGCTCTTAACCGACAGAGATTACCAAGCGAAACTTGCTTCCATCCAAGCCGATCAACGCACAACTGAGCAATAGACCCTTTTCCCGCACCCGGAGGCCCCATGAAAATTATTATTGATTTCTTTTGTGCGTTCATGCAATCCTATTCTTCATCTGACCTGTTGTTAAAAAGCCCTTGTAGTTACGCTCAATAAGATATGACTCAACCTGAGACGCAAACTCAAGCGCAACACCAACCACGATCAACAACGAAGTTCCGCCAATATAGAAAGGCAATCCAGGCACTATCATTAATAACACGTTTGGCATAATCGAAAGCATCCCAAGATAGAGTGCTCCCACCAGGCCGACTCGCGTTAATATGTAATAGAAATAATCTGCTGTGCTTTTCCCTGGGCGAATACCCGGAATAAATCCGCCATTCTTTTTCATCTGGTCAGAAAGCTTGTCTGGATTATAAACCAACTCTGTATAAAAGAAGGTAAAGAATACAATCAGAGCAAACTGAAAGAGATTAAAAAGGAAACCCGTATAAGTAAAATGCTCAAGCATGGTTTTTGCAATTAGAAAACGTCCTGCCAACATTTGAAGCAGGAAGAGTGGAACTTGCAAGATAGATTGTGCAAAAATCGCAGGCATAACACCGGCAGTATTAATCTTAAAAGGTATATAGGTGGACTGCCCCCCATATACTTTTCGACCAACAACACGCCGCGCATATTGCACAGGAATTTTACGATCACCCTTTTCAAGAAATACAATGCAAGCCGTAACAGCCATAAAGAAAAGCAACACAAACAGTGCTACAAAAAGATGCATATTCCCGTTCTCAACTGCAACATACGTCTTGATAAAGTAATCGGGGAAGTGTGCTACAATACCTGAAAAAATCAGCATCGAGCTTCCATTCCCTACACCCATCATAGAAATCTGCTCACCAAGCCACATAACAAACATCGACCCAAGCGTTAACGAAAGCACAAATACTATTCTAAAGGACATGCCTGGATTCAACACCAAGCCTGCACGCTCAAGAAAAGTAGCATATGTTAAACTATACATTACGCTTAAGGCAAACGTTAGGTATCGCGTGTACTGGTTAAGCAGTTTATATCCATAGTCACCTTCTTTTATCATGCGCTCAAAGTATGGCACCGTCATACTCATTAACTGCATAATAATCGATGATGAAATATAGGGACCGATACCGAGCGCAAAAAGCGTACACCGCTGTAGACTACCTCCAGAGATAACATCTAGGTATCCCAAAAGGCCTCCTGCAGCCCCAGCTCGATCCATAAAACTAGCAAGCAATGGAACGTTTATTCCTACAACAGGAATAAACGAGCCTATGCGAAAAACAACAATAACCCCAAGTGTAAAAAGCAACTTTTTCAACAGTTCCGGGATTAAGAAAATATTCTTAAAGTTCCTGAGCAGAATCACGATTCTCCCCCTCTCCTAGGCTACTACGTGCACCTCACCACCGCACTTCACAATCGCTTCAGCTGCGGACTTGCTGAATGCATTTGCATGAACTTTCAGGTTTTTCTCAAGACTTCCTTTTCCAAGGATCTTAACATTACCTGAGTTACGCACACTCAACAGACCAGAACCGACCAATGCTTCACGCGTTACTTCAGTACCGTCTTCAAAAAAATAATTTAATTGATCAAGATTGACGATTGCAATCGGCGTTTTGAAAAATGTATTGCAAAAGCCGCGCTTTGGCATACGACGAGCTAAAGGCATTTGACCGCCTTCAAAAAGTACACCAACACCACCGCCAGAGCGACTCTTTTGTCCCTTCATACCCCGACTAGACGTGCCTCCGCGACTACCGCCACGACCAACACGCTTTCTTTTTTTTACAAGACCAACTCGATTGTCAAGCGACAGAACCATGGCTACCCTTTGTTATTTCTTCAACTGTTTTACCTCTCAAATGAGCAATATGAGAAGCAGATCTTAATTTTGCAAGCGCGTTTAATGTTGCTTTTACCAAATTCTGACCGCATCCAGAAGGACCAATCGATTTTGCAAGTATATCAACAGCACCAACTGCCTTAAGTACGGCACGTACGGCACCACCAGCAATTAAACCTGTTCCTTTTGATGCCGGGCACAGAACTACGTTGCTCGCTCCATGGTGCCCAGTAACCATATAAGGAATTGTTTTCCCACGTAATGGCACATTGAACAAATCTTTATGTGCTCTTACTGTAGCTTTAGCAATTGCAGAAGCAACATCGCGGCTCTTACCAAGCCCAATTCCAACCTTGCCTTTGCCATCACCAGAAACTACAAATGCAGAAAACGAAAATTGCTTTCCACCTTTTGTAACTTTGGTCACGCGTCTTACGCTCACTACCAAGTCTATAAACGTTGTCTCTGACATCCTATTTATTCCCACTTATCATTTCTCATTAGATGCGCATTCCGCCTTCACGCAGACCATCCGCAAGTGCTTTTACCCGACCATGATATAAAAATTGACCACGATCAAAAACAGCTGCATCGATTTTTTTTTCTAATGCACGTTTTGCAAGCTCGAGTCCTATCGCCTTAGCAACAGTTTTCTTATCACCAGAAACCTCAAACTCAAGCGATGAACAACTTACCAATGTACGCTGCGCTTGATCATCAATTACCTGTGCATACATATGCTGTGAACTCCGGAAAACCGAAACACGTGGCAATGTATTGCCAATTGTTTTGAATTTCCCACGTACTCGCAACGCACGGCGCCGCGCACTCTGAGCCACTTTTCTTTCTAATGACACTGCTCAACTCCGCCCAAAATATTCTATGCCTTCGCTTTACCAGCTTTACGTATTATCACATCGCCTTCACGGAACACACCGGTTCCCTTGTAAGGCTCTGGTGGACGTAATGCAACTATTTTGCTACACACAAGGCCCAATAATTCTTTATTGTTTGACCAGAAGGCCAACCCTTGTCCTGTTTTATCAATTTCAACCGTAACATCTTTAGGCAACGGAAAATCTATCTTATGGCTATAACCCAAAGAAAACTCAAGACCAGGTCCTTTTTTAATGGCCTTAAAACCAAGCCCCACAATCTTTACTTGTTTCTTGAATCCCTCGCCAGCGCCCACGATTTTATTCGAAAGCAACGCGCGATGAAGACCCCACAACCGATTGGTGTCACTTGTTTTAAGAGCCTGTTTAAGCACCAGGCAATCACCTTCAAATTCAGGCTTAATAACATCAGGAACCAAATGGTCACCTTCTGCGTTTTTTCCCTTAAAATGAACCATTTGCCCGTCTATCTGAACCTTTACAGCACCAAGCTCTATTGGTTTTCTTCCAATTTTTGACATGCTATCAGCCCCTTACCACACCGTGCATAAAACTTCACCGCCAATACCACGCTGACGCGCTTCTTTGTCGGTCATAATGCCAACACTTGTTGTTACAATCGCAACACCAAGGCCACTCACAACACGACGCAACTTTGAAGCACCTTCGTACATACGACGGCCAGGGGTACTTACACGATCAATTTCATGAATAACTGATTCTCCATCCATATATTTCAAGAAAACTTGAAGCGTCTTAAAAGAACACCCTTCTTCCTGAATAACAGAGAAATCACGAATAAAACCTTCACGCTTCAGAACTTCTGATATGCGCAAAACCATGCTGGAATACGGAACCGAAACCGAGCGCTTTGAACGCTCAACTGCATTTCGTATAGTTGTTAGGAAATTTCCTATTGTATCTACTGACATCGCAATCCTCGTACCATCTACCAGCTCAACTTTTTCACACCAGGCAATAATCCATTCATTGCGAGGTTACGAAAACAGAGACGACACAACTTGAAAAAACCCATATAACCGCGCGCACGACCACAGCGTGAACACCGATTTCTGTGTTTTACCGAAGTAACTGGTATCTTGTTATTTTTTTCAACTAATGCTTTTCTAGCCATTAACGCACCTTACTTGTCTGTTTAACAAACGGCATTCCAAGTTCTTTAAGAAGAGCATATGCCTGCTCGTCACTTTGCGTTGTCGTACAGATTGTTACATTCAAGCCGCGAATCTTCTCACTTGCACCAGCCGCTTCAGCTTCAGGGAAGATGTTCCACTCCTTAATACCAAGGTTATAATTCCCTTGTCTATCAAGCTTTTGTGGCACACCCTGAAAATCACGGACCTTCGGCAACGACAAATTAATTAATTTATCCAAAAATGCATACATACGAGCACCGCGTAGTGTTACACAGACGCCAATTTGCATGCCTTCACGAATTTTAAAACCTGCAATCGATTTGCGCGCAGCGGTTTTAATTGGTAATTGCCCAGCAATTGCTTCAACTACTTTCGTAACAAATTGAAGTTCTTTACTGTCGCCTACTGCTTCTTTGACGCCAACATTTATGACGACCTTAGAAACCTTCGGTACCTGCATTATATTTTTTAACCCAAGTGTTTCCTGCAGGTTAGGACGCACCGTTGTGTTGTAAAAAACTTTCAGGCGATTTCCGCCTTCTGTCGTAGCTTGAGCCTTAGCCATAATAAACCTTATTAAACTCAATCAAAGAGTGCACATGTGTGCACTTCTTAGATTTTTTTGACATTGGATGAATCTATCCAACGCTCTTGTTTTGTTATTCCCGGTTTTGCACCACCACTACGAGAAGACTTATTCTTGTGCCGCGTAGCGATAGCAACATTCTGTACTTTTATTTTACCCTTTTCAGGCAAAATATCAATAACAGCGCCCTTTTTCCCTTTATCATTACCAGCGATTACTAAAACCATATCATTTTTTTTTACATGCATAGTATCACCTTAAAGCACTTCTGGTGCTAAAGAAACAATTTTAGAGAATCCAAGTTGACGCAATTCACGTGCAATTGGACCGAAAATACGTGTTCCAATTGGTGTTTGGTCATCAAGTGACTTTATAATAACCGCAGCATTATCGCCAAACCGTATATAACTACCATCTTCACGACGATATTCTTTTACTGTTCTCACGATAACGGCAGTGATTACATCACTTTTTTTAACTGTCGCACCAGGAACAGCTTTTTTTACCGCACATTTGATCATATCACCAATGTACGCTTTTTTCTTCTTAGATCCACCAATAAGGTGGATGCACTGTAACTCGAGAGCTCCCGAATTGTCAGCTGCCTTCAGATACGATTCTTTTTGAATAGCCATAACGTTCCAACCACCAAACTACTTTACTGTTGCGGATTCAAGAACGCGCAACAAGTACATATATTTTGTTTTTGATATATGTGGACCTTCGTAAATCTCCACCTTGTCTCCAACCCCAGAAAGTTCTTTTTCATCATGAACTTTATAGGTCTTATCCGTACGAACAACCTTTCCGTAGATCGGATGTATGTAAGAACGTGGAACCTTGACCACGATGGTTTTTTCCATTTTATCGGAGATTACTGCTCCAACCATGGTCCTCTTGGGATTATTTTCCGTCTTATTTGTCATAGTCCCTCCCCATTAATTTCGATTCATATGCGTCAAAACGCGTGCTATTGTCCGTTTCATTTTCTTCTGATCAGAAGAAAATGACTTGACTGGCGATGTTGCAATACGCAAACGGAGCTGGAACAAGTCGCGACGCAACTCTTCCGCTTTAACCGCAAGCTGCTCTTGAGTCATTTTCTTCAATTCTTCATTTTTGATCATGATCAGCTCCAACAACGGGTTTGTCAACTGACTGTGCAACTACTGGCTGAGCAAGTGGTGTTTCACGTTTTACAATGCGTGTTCTAATAGGAAGTTTACAAGCAGCCATATGCAAAACTTTTTTTGCTTCAGCTTCTTCTAGACCAGAAATTTCAAACATTACACGTCCACGCTTGACCGGCGAAACCCAAAGCTCAACTGCACCCTTACCTTTACCCATTCGAGTTTCGGCAGGTTTTTTAGTAACAGGCTTATCAGGGAAAACACGCAAAAATACTTGACCTACTTTCTTGAGTTTTCGAGTAAGCGTCACGCGAACTGATTCAATTTGCTGAGCGGTTACCCAGCCTGGATCAATTGCTTGAAGTCCGAATTCTCCAAAATAGACCTCGCGTGCTCCCTTTGAACGACCCTTAAGTGTTCCGCGTTGCACTTTTCTATAGCGAATTTTTTTTGGCATCAACATAATAGCACCCTATTTAGCTTCCGAGACGCTGTAATCGCCTGTGTAGATCCAAACCTTCACCCCGATAATGCCATAGGTAGTAAGCGCTTCGCCCAAATGGTAATCGATATTTGCACGCAATGTATGAAGAGGCACAGATCCTAACCGAACCCATTCTTCACGCGCAATTTCAGCTCCACCCAAACGACCTTTTACGCGAATTTTAATTCCACGCGCACCCGCCCGCATTGCATCTGCTGCTGCCTTACGAGTAACTTTTTTAAAGCTCACCCGCTTCTTCAACTGCTCAGCAATACTTGCTGCAACAACACGTGCTGCAAGTTCAGGCTTCTTGATTTCTTGAACAGAAACCTCAACACTTACACCTTTTAAAAGCTTTGACATTTTTTGACGAAGTGTCTCAATCTCTTGGCCTTTTTTACCAATTACTACGCCAGGACGTGCCGAATGAAGTATGACGCGCATAACATCACCCGCCCGTTCAATCTCAACCTTACCAAGCTCTGCATTCGCAAGATACTTGTTAGCATAATCACGCACAGCAAGATCATCTGCTAGTAGCTGGGCATAGGATGTCTGACGAGCAAACCACCGTGACGAATGAGGAAGCTTTCCACCACCTATTCTAAACCCTATTGGGTTAACCTTTTGTCCCACACTAGGCCTCTTTAATCTTCTTTGATTCAACAATCACTGTTATATGGCACTGCCGCTTACGCTGAGGCATCGCACGTCCCTGTGCGCCGGGTTTAAAATACCGACGGACAGGACCCTGATCAATACGTACTTCACATACCTTAAGATCAGCAGGCTTTACCTGTTCACGATCATGAGCATTTGCAACCGCAGAAGCCAATGTTTTTTGAAGGGCTACTGAACGGCTTGTCCCATACATAGACAACCACTTAAGTGCATCAACTGCACCTTTTCCGCGGATAATATCCGCAAGTGGTCTCAATTTGTAAGGGGAGTACCACACATACTTTGTTTTTGCGACAAAACGCATACTCATACCCACACCTATTTCGCTGCGGCAGGAGCAGCAGAAGCTCCGCCTCCGGTAGCCTCTTTACGCTGACCGCTATGCATTCTAAATGTTCTCGTTGGTGCAAATTCACCCAACCGATGTCCTACCATATTCTCGGTCATAAAAACAGGCACAAATTTTCTTCCATCGTGTACTGCAATGGTAAGTCCTACAAAATCAGGAACTACCATGCTCCGACGGGACCATGTTTTTATCACTTCGCGCTTACCGCTTGATTTTACTCGCTCAACTTTTGTCATAAGCGAGTCATCAACAAACGGGCCTTTTTTTGCAGATCGAGTCATTATTAAGTACCCCGCACTACTTTCTTCTCTTCAATATCAATGAACTCTTACGTCTTCTGGTCTTAGTACCCTTAGCATCCTTACCCCATGGTGACTGTGGTCTTTTACCAGACTTAGAACGTCCTTCTCCACCACCCATTGGGTGATCGACAGGGTTCATAGCCATACCACGTACCGTTGGACGAATACCAAGATGACGAGTCCGACCGGCCTTACCAATCGAAATGTTTTTATGGTCAGCATTGCCAAGCACCCCAACGGTTGCCCAACAATCTTCATGGACCATACGAACTTCACCAGAAGGCATTTTTAACTTAGCGTATCGATCTTCACGAGCAATCAACTGAATCGAAGCACCAGCACTGCGAGCTAATTGGCCTCCAGCACCTGGCTTAAGTTCCACATTGTGCACCATAAAACCAACTGGAATATTACGCAAAGGCAATGCATTTCCTACGCGAGCTTCTACCGATTCGCCCGCTTCAATCGAGGAACCAACTACAATCCCTTGAGGAAGCAACACATACCGCTTTTGACCCGATGGATACACAATAAGCGCAATACGTACATTACGATTTGGATCATACTCAACAGCCGTTACCTTACCAGGAAGATCACGAACTGCACGTTCAAAATCGATCATACGATAAAGCTGACGAGCACCTCCGCCACGATGGCGAACGGTAATACGACCATAGGTATTACGACCACCAGTTTTACGAAGACCTTTAGTCAGACTACGCTCTGGCGACTTTTTTGTAATATCTCGCGAATCAACATATGACTGAAATCGCAACGATGAGTTTCTCGGTTTTCTTCTTATAATAGCCATGTTTACCCTTTAACGCCGCCCATATCGAACTGAGGTCCCTTTGCTGCCTCTTCTGCTGCATAAACAGCAGGAGCATCAACGCCAAGGTTAACCGCATGTCCTTCTTTCAACGTCACAATAGCTTTTTTATTAAGAGATCCTTGAATAACAAAGCGTCCCGACCGACGTCGACGTCCTTTACGAACCACAATGCGCACGTTCGCAGCCTCAACATTGAATAACTTCTTCAAAGCCTCTTTGACCATTCCTTTATTAGCCTTTGGATGAATGTCCAAAACTAACTGCTGGAATTTTTGATTCAAATCATATGCTTTGTGTGTTACTCGTGGGCCACGAATAATGTTATAAATACTTAAATCCATGCGCCTACCATTTCTTTAAAAAGCTTATCATCTTGTTCTAAATAGAGCCAATATGAGCCATTTGAGAGGTCATAAGCATTTGGTTGATCAAAGAAAAGCATCCGCACGTTAGGCACATTAGCAAATGATGCTTGTGTGCGATAATCGTGCATATCTACAAAAAGAATTACCTTCTTGTCTTCAAAACCAAGAGCTTTAAGCGCCCGACATGCCGTTGATGTCTTTGGTTTTTCATCAGTCCACGTAATGGGAAGTACAAAGACGCGTCCATCATTAACCTTACTTAACAGCAATTGCTGCAAAGCAAGCCGACGCACTTGTTTTGGTACCGAAAGCGTTCTTACGCGTGGTTGTGGACCAAAAGTCACACCTCCACCACGCCAGATTGGAGACCTAAATGAACCGGCACGAGCACGGCCAGTCCCTTTTTGTTTCCAAGGCTTTCTCCCTGTTCTGTTGACATCACTGCGCCCTTTACAAGCAACCGTACCTTGACGCCAATTCTGTAATTGCGCACGTATTGCAACTGCAAAACAGGCCGGAGAAACAGTATTCTGTTCAACCCCGTTTAATCCAAGTTCAGCGGCAGTAACAGCGCCTGTTTTTGTTTCACGCACCATAGCTACTTACTCTTTCTGAGAAACACCATTGAATCTGCCCTGCCAGGAACTGAGCCCTTAACGAAGACAACACGCGCATCTTGATCAACAATAACGACCTCAAGATTTTTAATTGCACGCTGTGTCACACCCATGTGCCCAGGTAACTTACGCCCCTTACGCACACGACCGCTTCTCCGTAAACCTTCTAAAGATCCAGGCCCACGACCAAGTTTATCACCATGACTTGCACGGCCACCCTTGTGTCCATGACGTTTAACAACGCCCTGGAATCCTTTACCAATGGTAATACCAAGCGCATCGATAACATCACCCTTGGCAAGAACCTCGGGTGCATTCACTTCCTGTCCAATCACAAATTGTGCAGCTGCATCAACTACACGAACCTCGCGAAGGATCATAAAATACCGCTTCGGAGACGTGATCCATTCAGCAGCGAAAGCCTGTCCACGATACCGTGGACGAAGCAAACCAAACTGCACTGCATCATAACCATCTTTTTCCGCAGTCTTTACTTGCGTAATAAACCAATTTGAAACATCAATGGCTGTCACCGGGACAACCTGATGATCATCGGAAAAGACCTGCGTCATTCCTATTTTTATGCCCCAAAGACCGTTGATCATTGAGCGACTCCTACTTAATCTCGACATCTACGCCAGAGGATATGCTCAACTTCATGAGCGCATCCATTGTCTGGTCAGAAGGTGCAACAATATCCAATATGCGGCGATGTGTAGTCAACTCAAATTGCTCACGAGACTTTTTATCGATGTGCGGAGATCGCAAAACCGTAAAACACCGTTGCTTATTTGGAAGGGGTACAGGCCCCACAATTTGTGAACCTGTACGCCTTACAGCTAATGCAATTTGCTTGACCGCTTTATCGAGCAATTGATGATCATACGACTTAAGCGTCAAACGAATTTTCTGCTTCTTCATTAGCAGCCAACCTTACTAATCCAAAATATCTGTAACAACGCCAGAACCAACAGTTCTACCGCCTTCACGAATCGCAAAACGTCCATCTTTTTCCATGGCGATTGGCGAAATTAACTCAACTTCCAACAGTACGTTATCACCTGGCATCACCATCTCACGTCCCGCAGGAAGCTGTACTAAGCCGGTAACATCGGTTGTTCTAAAATAGAACTGTGGACGGTACCCGTTAAAGAATGGTGAGTGACGTCCGCCTTCATCTTTCGACAAGACGTATACTTGGCACTTAAACTTGCGATGAGGAGTCACCGACCCTGGCTTGGCAAGAACCATACCACGTTCGATAGCATCCTTTTCAACACCACGCAATAAAAGACCAACGTTATCACCAGCCTGACCTTCATTGAGAGTCTTTCTAAACATCTCAACGCCTGTTACGGTTGTCTTAGCCTTTGCGCCAAAACCAATAAGATCGACTTCTTCACCAACCTTGATTCTTCCACGTTCAATACGACCTGTCGCAACTGTTCCGCGACCTGAGATACTGAAAACACCTTCAACAGCCATAAGAAATGGTTTATCCATTTCGCGTGCTGGTTCTGGAACGTAGGAATCAAGTGCATTCATTAATTTAATAATAGATTGAGCACCAAGTTCACCTTGATCACCCTCAAGCGCCTTAAGCGCTGAACCACGAACCACTGGAATTGCATCCCCAGGGAAATCGTACTTCTTAAGAAGGTCGCGAATTTCTTCTTCAACCATGTCTACCATCTCAGGATCGTCAACCATGTCGACTTTATTGAGATAGACAACCAACGAAGGAACACCAACGTTTTTCGCTAGAAGAATGTGTTCACGCGTTTGAGGCATAGCACCATCAGCCGCAGACACAACCAAAATAGCGCCATCCATCTGTGCTGCACCAGTGATCATGTTTTTCACATAGTCAGCATGGCCAGGACAGTCGATGTGTGCGTAGTGACGCTTCTCTGTTTCATACTCAACATGAGAAATAGCAATGGTAATACCACGCTCACGCTCTTCTGGCGCATTATCAATTTGATCAAAGCGACGTTCTTCAGCCCACCCCTTTGAAGCAAGCGTTTTTGTAATCGCTGCTGTCAAAGTTGTTTT
This sequence comes from candidate division TM6 bacterium GW2011_GWE2_42_60, assembly GCA_000996275.1. GTDB lineage: Bacteria > Babelota > Babeliae > Babelales > Babelaceae > UBA12395. The sequence goes on along the minus strand of LCEG01000001.1, from coordinate 273,859 downwards.
TCCATGGTCAACGTGACCAATCGTTCCCACGTTTACGTGAGGCTTCTTACGTTCAAAAACACCTTTTGCCATCGTTATCTCCAAAAAAACAAAAACTTAAACAAAAACTGCCTATTTTGCATTTGCGCTCAATATCTGGTCCTGCGTTGCCTTAGGGACCTTTTGATACGTCACAAATTCCATCGTGTACGTTGCACGTCCTTTTGACATCGAACGCAACGTTGTTGAATAACCAAACATTTCTGCAAGGGGAACTTCAGCATGCACGATTTGTGCGCCATGCCGTTCTTCCATTCCAAGAATACGTCCGCGACGAGAGTTTAAATCACCCATGACATCGCCAAGGTATTCTTCTGGAGTTTCAACTTCAACACTCATTATAGGCTCAAGTAGACACGCATCCCCATTCCTCATAGCTTCCTTCAACGCCAAAGACGCTGCAATTTGGAAAGCCATTTCAGAAGAGTCAACATCATGGTAAGAACCATCATAAAGCGCAGCTCTTACGTCTACCACAGCATACCCACCGAGAATGCCATTATTGATTGCCTCTTCAAGTCCCTTTTGAACCGCGGGAATAAATTCACGAGGAATCGATCCACCAACGATTTCATCAACAAACTCAAATCCTTTTCCACGCTCAAGCGGCTCAAAACGAATCCAAACATGCCCATATTGACCACGACCACCAGATTGTTTGATGTATTTTCCTTCTGCATCAACCTTCTTCTGTATCGTTTCTTTAAAGGCCACTTGCATTTTGCCTTGAACAGCCTCAACTTTATGCTCACGACGAAGCCGGTCTACAACAATTTCCAAATGAAGCTCACCCATACCGCTAATAACCGTTTGACCCGTCTCGCGATTAAAGGTAAACCGCAATGATGGATCTTCCTGTATCATTTTGCGCAAAGCATTCGTAAGCTTTTCGTAGTCAGATTTGCTTTTTGGTTCAACCGAAGTCGATATAACCGCAGCTGGCACATCAATTTTTTCGAGCACAATCGGATTATTCTCATCACAGATAGTATCGCCCGTCATCACATCTTTTAGACCAACGATCGCGCCGATATCACCTGCCGTCAACTCCTCAACTTCCTCACGCTTGTTAGCATGAAGACGAACTAAGCGACTTACCCGTTCTTTATTATCGCGACTTGAATTAAAAACATATGAACCTGCTTTTAACGTACCTGAATAGATACGAACAAAGCAGAGCGTCCCAAACTGATCCGTTGCAATTTTAAAAACAAGACCTGCAAGCGGATCTTTAGGATCTGCATGACGCTCAACCATTTTTCCCGTGCGAGGAATTTCACCCGAAACACTTGGTATATCAAGCGGAGAAGGAAGATAATCAACAACCGCATCAAGCATCGGCTGAATAGCTTTATCTTTAAAAGCAGCCCCACAGAATGCAGGTACAATAACGCGTTCGAGAACGCCCTTACGTAACACTGCTTTCAGTTCAGGAATGGTGATTTCTTGCTCATTGATAAATTTATCCGAGAGAGTGTCATCGAGCTCGCAAATCTTTTCGACCATCAATGCGCGCAACTCTTCAACCTGCGCCTTCAATTCGCTAGGAATTTCACCTGCTTCGACAGATGCTCCTCGATCGTTTCCATCGCCAAAAGTAAGGCTTTTGCGTGTTAAAAGATCGACAACACCTTGAAAGTTTTCAGACTCACCAATAGGAAGCTGCATTGCAACAGCATTTGCATGCAACTTGGTATTAGCCTCTTCTACTACCTTAAGGAAGTTGGCACCAACACGATCCATCTTATTGACAAACATGATGCGCGGCACGCGATATCGATTCGCTTGGCGCCAGACCGTTTCTGTCTGCGGCTGAACACCGCCAACACCACAGAAAACAGCAACAACACCATCAAGTACCCGCAAGGAACGGCCAACTTCAATAGTGAAGTCAACGTGACCCGGAGTATCAATAATGTTGATTTGACAGTTTTGCCACTTACACGTTACCGCAGCAGATTGAATGGTAATACCACGTTCTTTCTCTTGCTCCATCCAGTCTGTCGTTGCGCCACCTTCGTGAACTTCACCTATCTTGTGTGAAAGTCCCGTATAAAAAAGCACACGTTCTGTAACGGTCGTCTTGCCTGCATCGATATGAGCCGCAATACCAATATTTCTAATACGATCTAAAGGAACACTCATCTTAACCTACTCCTACCACGCGTAATGCGAAAAGGCGCGGTTTGATTCGGCCATTTTATGAACATCTAGCTTCTTCTTGAGAGCGCCGCCACGCCCTTCAGCAGCATCAAGCAACTCGTTAGCTAAGCGCACACCCATCGTCTTATCAGGACGATCAGCGGCATTAGAAATCAGCCAACGAAGCGCTAGAGCGCGAGCTCTTTGTGGATTAACTTCTTTTGGAATCTGATAGACACTTCCACCAACACGACGTGGTCGAACTTCAATTACTGGAGTAATCTGTTCAATCGCCCGATGGTAAATATCAAGTGCCTTCTCTTGGCTTCCTTCACAACGCTTAATGACCACATCAAGCGCTTCATATACAATAGCGCGGGCAACATTTTTTTTGCCACGCCACATTACGACATTTATAAGTTTTTGAATTGATTCGGAACCAAATCGTGGATCAACCCCGACATTCCGAACAAAACTTACCGATCTACGCCTTGCCATACCCTGCTACCCTCAACTCTTTTTCGGCTTCTTGGCGCCATACAGCGAACGCCCCTGTTTTCTATTTTCAACACCAGCGGCGTCAAGCGCGCCTCGAACAATATGATACTTCACACCTGGCAAGTCTTTTACCCTGCCACCGCGTACTAATACCATTGAGTGTTCTTGCAAATTGTGACCTTCGCCACCAATGTAAGCTGTAATTTCAATTCCATTGGCAAGCTTCACACGAGCAACCTTACGAAGAGCGGAGTTTGGTTTTTTAGGGGTTGTGGTAAACACCCTAGTACAAACACCACGCACCTGAGGATTTCCCATCAGCGCTCGGCTTTTTGATTTACTCTTCTGTCTCGTTCGATTAGAACGGACAAGCTGATTAATCGTGGGCATTATAAAAATCCCTGAGTTAAACAAATTTTAGGACAACTTCGGTATACCGTTTCTTTTCCACACTCGTCTACTGTGAACAGGAGTCCACAAAAAACTTTTAGAGGGGCAGCCTCATTCTAACTCTTTTGGTAAATTTTTCAAGAAAAACCTTGAACTAACCAAGCCTCGACCGCACCTTCCAAAAGGGCTAGTTGGTCATCGCCTTATTTTATGTTAGAGTTATCGTATCACAGTATATCGGGCTTTATGGCTCTTTACAAGAACAAATTAAGGATTTTTCATGGGATTCGCGCTCCTTTTTTCCGCACTTAAGGGACTTTTTTTACTTTGCATTGGTATTTTTGGCATTGGATTTCTCATTGCCATCCACGAATTAGGACACTTCCTCTTTTGTAAACTTTTTGACATTTCAACTCCTTCTTTTTCTATTGGATTCGGACCAAAATTATGGAGCAAAAAAATTGGAGAAACCGAATTCTCACTCTCAGCGCTTCCTATCGGCGGCTATGTAGAAATAGCAGGCCTCTATGAACCAGGGCAGGGCGAACAACAAGAAGCTGTTCGAGATGATCACCGCTCTTTCAACAAAAAACCTCTCTGGCAAAAGTTTTTTGTCATTGGAGGAGGCATTATCGTTAACATGCTCTTTTGTTATCTTACGCTCATTGCTCTTTTTTCTATCGGCATCCCCGCAACACCACTTCTGTACCCTGAAAACGCAACGACTCTTATCAAAACCGTAGAGCCAAATGGCCCTGCAGCAAAAGCAGGCATTCTTCCCGGTGATTTTATTTATGGAAGCCAGGAAGGCATAGGGGAATACCTCTCTCAAAATGCAGGCACCAAGGGCAACGAGCTGCGCGTCGACAATAATCCAGGAAATCTTTCTGCAATTATTACCGAACATATTAATAAACCCGTCCATCTCAGTATCATAAGAAAACGCGCACAAGCTGTTCCGCAAAAACACGCCACGCCAGAACCTACTGCAAGCTTTGAGCACGGAACAGGCTTTATCCCTACACTCGGAGTAGATCCTTTAACCGGTGCTTTAATCTCTGCAGACACCCACGAAAAAATCTATCTTACCGTCACACCCGTGCAACATCCACAGCAAAAAACACGGGGCATGCTCGGCGTTACATTCGCCTTCAAAGCAACACAACCCCTTCCCTTTTTAGGCGCTATAAAAGAAGGCATTAAACTCACTCATCGCTTCTTTTTAAGCGTTTTTTCCGCATTCTCCAACATGATTACTAAACGGAGCACCGATGGCATGGGTGGCCCACTCATGATTATTTCAGCCACCGTAGAAAGTGCAAATCAAGGGCTCGCTCTCTTTTTACTGCTTCTTGCGTTTATCAGTGTTAACCTTGCTGCGCTTAACCTCATTCCATTACCAATTCTTGATGGTGGCCAGATACTTATTATTCTTGTCGAAGCACTACTGCGACGCCAACTGCCCGAAAAAACAAAGGCCATAGTCTTTTATATGTGCTGGGCACTTCTTATGCTCCTCATGCTCTGGCTCAGCATCAAAGACATTTATTCATTTTCAAAATGGTTTTTTGGTTCTCACTAAAAAGGGCGCTGCATGAAAAAATCAACCGGCCTGCGTTTTCTCTGGGCCTTTCTTGGTATATCAGCAATTATCATTACCCATGAGCTCGGTCATTGGACTTTTTGTAAACTCTTTGGTGTTTCTGCGCCTGAATTTTCGATTGGACTTGGTCCACGCATTTTTGAAACAAGGTTCGCTGGAACACGATTTTCTGTTTCATTGCTGCTACTTGGTGGGTACGTTGATATTTTAGGATTTAGAGAGCCAATAAAAGGTTTTGAATCTATCTCCTTTGCGACAAAGCCTTTTTATCAAAAGACGCTCATTCTTCTGGGTGGCATTATCTTTAATCTTTTGTTTGCACTCGGTATTTTTGCGTTTTTGCGTAGGCCAAAGCTCCCAATACCACAAGAGCCCAACCCTAAAAAGCCTATTGCTAGGTTCATCGGCCCCATCGGCATTATTTCACTTATTGCAAAAAATAGTGAGTATGGCATAGCTCCGTTCTTCTTTATCCTTGCTGTTCTTAGTCTTAACCTTGCCGTTTTCAATCTGATCCCCCTCCCCATTCTTGACGGAGGGCAGCTCCTTATTTTAGCACTTGAAAAATGGGGAAACTTCGTTTTTCGAGAAGAGACCTATGAATTTCTTATGATTATCACTCTTCTCTTTATCACCCTTCTCTTCTTTTTTCTCTCCTCAAAAGACATCAAACGCGCTTTGACATAAAAAAAAGGTCCTCTGAATAAGACTTATTCAGAGGACCTTTTTTTAAAGTAAATTCTTAAAGCGCCGCTGCTGCTGATGTTTCAATTTGAGCTTTATGTGGATGCTCATTGCCCATGTAAATCTTAAGACGCCGAATCTGTTGCCGAGCAATTTTATTTTTTGGAAGCATGCCTTCTACAGAATGCTGCAAAACAAACTCAGGATTGCGCGCCATTTTTTCACGAGGAGTAGCGCGTTTTTGACCACTTCTCCAGCCCGTGTACCAGACATACTCTTTACCAGTTAATTTATCACCAGTAAGAATAAGCTTATCCGCGTTGATAACAACGACATAGTCACCACCATCGGTGTGTGGGGTAAACGAAGGATCTTGCTTACCGCGCAAGAGAATTGCAATATCACTTGCAAGACGACCGACAACCTTACCGGTAGCATCAATAAGATGCCAAGTTGGTGTATGATCTTCAGCCTTTAAAAAGAATGCTTTATTCATGTCCATGAGGGACGCCTTAATTTTTTAAAACTTCATAATTACATAACGTACGGGGAACTCAATAGTGCAGTATACGACAGCCACAATTTTTGGTCAAACGGTCATCGTGCAATCACTAAAAATAGCCCTCTTAAAAAAATCTTTACTCATGGTAAAATAGCAATAATTGATTAAACAACCAACCCTTAAGACCGGCTGAAAACTATGGAATCTTTAAACTCAATACTTGTCATACTCCCCCCTGTACTTGTCCTTGCAACGGCTGCGCTCTTTCGACATGTCATCCTATCGCTTTCTATTGGCATTATCTCAGCAGCATTTATTGCCAGTCATTGGTCACTTACCGCAACCCTCACCCGCACATTTTCTAGTATTTACTCGGTAATCAGCGACCCGACAAGTTTGTTGCTTTTTGGTTTTCTCCTCGCGCTCGGAACACTCATTGAACTTATGACACACGCAGGTGGCATTTCAGCTTCTACATCTTATCTTAAAAAATTTGTGACCACAAAGCGCTCTGCAGAAGGCTGTTCGCTTCTTCTTTCTTGTGTTTTTATGCTCGACGACTATCTTAATAATCTCATGACCGGATCAATTATACGGCCTCTTTCTGACTCTTTTTCAATTCCTCGCGTCAAACTTGCCTTTTTACTCAATTCGATGAGCTCTCCACTCTGCTCGATCATCCCTGTTACATCATGGGCCGCAATGATTTTAACGCAACTACAGACGTCTGGTGTTTCTGACACAAGCGCACAACTTTGGCTCATCAATGCAGACTCGCTCATCACCCTCCTCCATACACTGCCCTTTATCTTCTATACACTTTTTATCATCATTTCGGCGGCAATTATTGTACTCTTCCAACTTTCGTTTGGAACCATGAAACAGCATGAAGAAATCGCTCTCAAAACAGGCAACCTTTTTGGCGGCAAAGAAAATACCCAAAAAATAGAACCTGACTCAAAAAAGGCTGGGTCCCTTTCGAATTTTATCATTCCTATTGCTGCGTTTATTATTATGCTTCTGTTTTTTATTCTCTGGACAGGGAAGAGCGCTCTGCTTGGTGGATCATCGAGCTCGTTTATTGATACCATCAAAAATAGCTCTGTTCTTGCAAGCCTTTTGCTTGCAAGCGTAGTGACACTCACCATCACCAGTCTTCTTTACATACTTCAAAAACAAGCCTCCCTTATACACATTTTCATGTCTATGGGAAGGGGAATCTCACTTATGAAGAACTCACTGATTGTTCTTCTTCTCGCATTTAGCTTAGGTACTCTCATTAATGGCCCAGAGCTCAATACAGGCGGCTATCTTGCCCACCTTATTTCGCTCCAACTGCCACTTGCACTTCTACCCGTTATTATTTTTATACTTGCTACCGTTACTACTGCATCAACTGGATCTTCGTGGGGAACGATCTTAGTTCTCATGCCACTTACCATTCAAACACTTACCTCCCTCGCTTCTGGAGCGTACCCACTTTTCCCTACACTGATTCCCCTCTTGTACCCTTCTTTAGGGGCATTGATTGCCGGAGCAGTCGCAGGAGCACATCTCTCTCCTATCACTGATGCAACTGTCGTTTCATCTATGGCAGCACGCGCAAACCATCTTGATCACGTAAAGACCCAAATAAGCTATTCTCTACCAGCGGTATGCGGAACCATTGTTGCGCTCCTCATTACAGGCTTAACGTCAACATGGCCACTCTTAATGTCTTGGGCTGTTGCTTTTGCGGCAGGACTCTGTCTTACCTTAGCAATACTGTTTATACGGCATGTCATAGCACACCGTAAGCCAAAAAATCTTGTTAATGCGCTTTAAGTTGCGCCATAAAAGATTCAATACCTGAAACTGTTTTAGGAAGATGGTCAGTCAGAGAAACAACACCATTTTTGACAACCCAGTAGTCATCTTCTATGCGGATGCCAAAATTTTCATTAGGAAGGTAAACTCCCGGCTCAATTGTAATCACATCGCCTATTTGCAATGGCTGAGTAGCATCACCCACATCGTGGACATCGAGCCCCAAGAAGTGACCTATGCCATGAGTAAAAAATTGATCAAGACCAGCTTCTTTTAAAACCGCCGTCGCAATATGATGGAGCGAATGCTCTGGATCAGCATTGTTTTTTATATAATAACCAGGACGTGCACTCTCTGCAGCTGCTTCCTGCGCCTTGAGGACAATTTCATAGACAGCACGATGCCGCGGTGAAAACAGACCCGAAACCGGATAGGTTCTCGTAACATCGCCACAATAGTGCCCATACGAAGCCCCAATATCAACAATAACTAACTCATCCTTTTTAAGTTCATGCTCAGCATTTGCATAATGCAAGATAGTAGCTCGACGCCCTCCTGCAACAATCGAAGGGAAGGCGCATTCAACGCCACGCTGTATAAAAGTATATTCTACGCTTGCGCGCACGCCACTTTCTGATTCTCCCGAAATAATTGCAAGTGCGGCAGCTTCTTGAGCGAGAACCGTCTCTTCTCCAGCCCTAAAGAGAGCTTCCATCTCATGAGCATCTTTGCATCGACGCAACTCGGCAACCACTGAAGAAATGTCAAAAATTGCCGCCTCAAGATGAGGAATGTGCTGACAAAGACGCCATAAAAACATTGTATCTGACAAAACCCCAATCTTAGAAGAGCTCGTCAAAAGTGCTCTTATTTTTTCTATCAATCCTGACCATTGTCCGAGCGGACCAGACGACTCTAAGCGATAACCTGTCCCGGGATTCCCCAACGCACATACCTCGTCAAAACCGAGATGCTCCGCATTGTATTCTCCAGAAGTTCCAAGCCACAATGCTCTTGATTGAGCATAAGAGGGAGTAAAAAGAATACTCTTCCCCTCTGGCATAATCAAACAGACTAAGCCCGGTTCAGAAAGCCCCGTAAAATAAAAAAATGAGCTCTCTTGGTAAAACCGACACCGAGGATCTTCGAACGCTCCCCACAAAAGAATTGGTTTTTGAATACGTTGCGCCAAAAGCATTCTTCGCTCTTTAAAAGACACCCCTTTATGTAGACTCATTTATGTATCCTTTTTAAAAATCCCTACGCTCCAACAGTGCTTTACACACTGTTAAACGGTCCATGTATTCAAGAGTCCCTCCAACAGGAACACCACGAGCAAGACAGGTAATTTTTATTGATTTATTACGCAAAGCGCGAGCAACCAGCGCGGCTGTTGCTTCGCCTTCAGGCGTCTGATTCATTGCCAAAATAATCTCATTGCAGGAACCATCAATACGCCGCAAAAGACGGTCTATACTGAGGTCTTCGGCTCCAATACCATCCAGTGGAGAAAGCGCTCCACCCAAAACATGATACTCCCCGGTATACCCACCTGATTTTTCGAGTGTATGAAGATCATACCAGGTCTCAACAACACAAATCAGGCGATGATCTCGCTTTGGTGAAGAACAAAACTGACAATTTCCCGTTTGTTCTTGCCAAGCACAACAACGCGGGCACTTTATTAATCGCTCATGAGCCTCACGCACCTGCCGACAAAATTGTTCCAACTGCTCAGGCGTCATACTCAAAAAATGATTCGCAACCCGGTAGAGGTTTTTAGAAGCAAGGTAGGGGACACGCTGCAACTGCTTTAAAAGCCCTTGAAGCGTTGGCAATCCGTCCATCATGCATCACGCTTTTTTGAAATTCAAAAACCGCATTTGAACAAGACGAACCAGGGTTCCAACCAATACGTAGAGCACCAATCCGGCAGAAAGCTTTAACATCATATAACCCACAAAGAACATCATGATGATCATAGTTACATTCTGCACGGCTCCACCATTTTGTGGTGTTTTCATTGAAAAATAAGTACAAACCACGGTAAGAATCGGTAAAATATAATACGTATCAGGCCCAGAAAGATCGGTAATCCAAAGCAAGAATGGCGCTTGATAAAGCTCTATTGAGCTTCTCAATGCACTTGCAAGCCCCGCAAAAATAGGTACCTGCACAAGAAGAGGAAGACAACCCATTCCCATGCCAGGAAACATGCCATACTTTTTAATAAGTTCTAATTTTTCGACCTGTAAACGCTCTTTGTCATCGGCAAAACGCTGCTCAACATGCTTCATCTTGCGGGTAAACTCTTTCTGTTTTTCCATCCCTTTTTGACTATTAATATTCAAAGGGACCATTGCAAGATTAAGGGCCAAAGAGATCGCTAAGATAGCCAACCCATAATTATGAAGGTAACGATTAAGAAATTCAAGGAGATGGAGCATGAGCTTTGTAAACCACGAAAACCACCCATACTCAAGCAGTGACTCTAATCGAGCGTCAACAGCATTGAGTGATTGTTCTTCTTTTGGCCCACAATAAAATGAAAGCGTCCATGTTGTTTTTTCTTTTACTATCGGTCCTTCAATAATAGCCGTCACGCGTTCTCCATCACGCGCCATAAAATAGCCACGACGCGCAAAATGGTTCTGATCTTTTACCAAAGTATGGACAAAATAGCGATCTTGTACACCAAAAACGCCTGGGGATACCCATGCAGTTTTTGCAATATTTTTTGCCGCAACTTTTTCTATTTTGCCTGATTCATTGAGCACAAGGCCCCCAACAGGATCCTGCCAACCCATTACAAGCTGAGGACCAGTCAAAAAGATCCGAGGCCTAATTGGTTCAGCTTGTCCGATAGGTTCAATCGTCAAAACAAGATCAACCTGTGACGTTTTTTGCGCAATTTTAAAGGTTTTGGAAATGCGAACAATAGGACTCTCTCCTTCAAACCGCACAATCGTATAATCCCCATCAACCCTATTCTCGACCAGACGGTAGAAGAATGGAGTCATTGAATCCAAACCAACCATAAAGAGGCGCTGGACACGCTCTGAGGAAGCACTTGGCGTAAGTGTGGTTAATGATTTCTCACCACCTCGCAAAGATTTATACCGATCAATCGCAGCACCATTGGTGGTGAGCCCTAGAGTCGCCTGGCTGCTGGCAACAGCAATCTGCTGCTCTTTTGATTCAGTCGGATAATCAACAAAATCAACATCAAAGCGCAACGGCTCTCGTATTTCTGCAGCGGCAAGGGTCGTAATTCGCTCCCCTGACTTCACCTCAACTGCTTGCTGCTGAGGCGTTGGTTTTATAAAAAACCCTATTCCCCAGGAGATGATAATTTCAAGTCCCCAGACTAATACTAATATAGTCGCCAAGCGTACAAAGTTATCGCGCCAGTTCATTTTTCGTAAATCCCTTACAAAAGAGCCCATTTTTTGATAATTGGAATAGATGAAAGAATAACACACTTTCTGCAGATATTCCAGAACACCTTTTAAAGGAGCTCGACCCATGAGAATGGAAAAACGAACATTTCGTATTGGCGAACTTGCAAATGCACTCTCTCAGAGGGGAATAACCATAGAAACATCAGTGATTCGCTTTTGGGAGAAAGAGTTCAAGAGATCACCCTCTCGCTCATCAAAAGGGCAGCGCTTTTACACTGAAGAGGATTTTAGTTTCTATTCTAAAGTACAAGAACTACTCTATGAAAGGAAATTCACGATACAGGGCGCTAAAAAAGCACTCTCTCAAAAAGATGATTCACCTACAATTACGCCTGCATGCCGATCGGATCAGCTCCAGAATCAGCTACAAAAATTGCGTGCGCATCTTATTAAAGTCAGGGAGTTACTTTGAGATTTATGATATTCTAAAAACAAAGATACTCTCTTAAAACCAAAGGAATGATTGCTCATGATTCAAAAAAACATGCATTTTCACTTTGTTGGAATCGGTGGTATTGGCATGAGCAGTCTTGCCGCAATTATCAGGCAACTCGGCCACCGCGTTTCTGGATGCGATGCAGATTGCTCTCAAAAAAGTATCCAAAATCTCGTAAGCCTTGGATGCACGATCTTTGAAGGCAACAATACCCCCGCATGCAACGATTCTTCAATTGATACACTTGTTTACTCAACTGCAATTCAGAAGAATAACCCTGAACTTGCTGCAGCAAGAAAGCGCAGTATCCCGGTCATTCACCGAGCAGCCCTCCTTGCAGAACTCACTCAGAAAAAAACAACCATCGCCGTAGCAGGATCACACGGAAAAACAACCACGACCGCCCTTATCGCGCATATACTTCTCAAAACAGAGCAAGATCCAACCGTGATCGTTGGTGGGATTATGCATAATCTGAATTCCAATGCCCATTATGGAAAAAGTAATCTCTTAGTTGCAGAAGCTGATGAAAGCGATCGTTCTTTCACACAATTATTTCCTTCAATAGCGGTTATCACCAATATCGATCTTGAACATCTTGATACCTACCGCGACAAAGCTGATCTCAAAGAGACTTTCCAGGCATTTCTCGCTAAACTCCCCTGGTATGGAAAAGCATTTGTCTGCATCGACACGCCACTCACTCAAGAATTTGTCACCGAATTGCCCGAGAATCTTCACCAAAAGGTAGTTACCTATGGTCTCAGCACTGATGCAGCAGTTGTTCTTTCAAACCCCGTACTTGAAAAACAACAATCCTCCGGCACTATCTCGATTAACAAAACAGCATTTCAACTCACCGTACCGCTTGCAGGCATACACAACCTCCTCAATGCAACCGCCGCATTTGCCGTTGCACAAGAGCTCGGTATTTCGGCTCACAAAATAAACGAAGCGCTCGAAAGCTTTATGGGTATTGACCAGCGATTCACCTACCGTGGTACTTTCTTGGGCGCGGAAGTGTTTGATGATTATGGGCACCATCCTACAGAGATCGCTCACGTACTTGAAGTAGCCAAAAAGCGTTCAAAAGGCAAAGTTGTCGTTGTTTTCCAACCCCATCGCTTTACCCGAACCGAAAAACTATGGGATGATTTTGTAACTGTTTTTTCAACACCAACCATCGCACAGCTTGTTCTGACAGACATTCACCCCGCAAGTGAGACTCCTATCGAAGGTATCACCGGGAAAAAGCTTGCTCTCGCCATCGCATCAAAAAGAAAAGAGGGCACCACGACATTCAGTGAATTGGAACCAGACTATGAGCCTCTTGTAACAAAACTTAAAGCAATTGTTCAAGAAAACGATCTTCTTCTCTTTTTGGGCGCAGGAAAAATAAACAGACTTGCAGAAAAGCTCTGTAAAAAATAGCTACACAATCGTATCACAACTCTTGCGCTTACTACCCCTTTTCTGCTAAAATCAAATTGTAATAGAAATAATTATTTAACAAAAAAAGGATAGAAGATGAAAACGCTCAAGAGCATATTACTTTCTGTAGCTATTATTTTTGCAACCATAGCCCCATTTGCACTTGTCGGTTATCGCGGTGGACGCGGCGGTGGAGGGGGTAGCAGAGTTAGCTATCACCGCGGTGGATTTTCTCGTGGTGGAGTTGGTTTTGGATTGGGAGCCGCTGGATTCGGCTTAGGTGTTGGAATTGGACGCCGTCATGGATATTATGGACCATGGGGTTATAGATGGAATCGGCCAGCTTGGTACTATGACAGCTATTGGGGGCCAGAGTTTCCTATATTTTCTGTCGGACTCAGCAACTCAGACCTCACTATACGAAATTATAACGCTCTAAAAACAGCCTATAAAAACCTTCAGGACCGAACCACAACTCTTGAAACTTCTCTCGAAGAACAGAGTAGAATCATTAATACACAAAGCGATCAGATCGACCGACTTACCGAAAAACTTGACCAAGCGACTTCAAAAACAGAAAAGTCTAGTCTTGCTAATCAATTAAAAGAAGAGCAAGCAAAACTTTTAGAAGCACAACAAGAGCGTAAAGATCTTGAAAAGAAGTTGTCAGTTACAAAGAAAGACATCAAAAAACTTGATCAGACTGCCCAAGACAAACTTGGCACACCGCCTGCAGCTGATGAAGATGAAGAGTAATGCAGGCTAAACTTTACAGGCTACCACGCCGTGAAACATGGCAGGTAACCAACTGCTTCTTTGATCGAGTAACCACAGAAATAAGAGCAACTTTTGACGGCCGCTCAAAAAGAAGTGTTAAAGAGTTGTCCGCGAGCCAGAACGTTGAGATCATTTGCCATCCCAACCGTTCCATCTCAGACTGATAAAAAGAAAAAAGCGCCTCAACCGTCTCTCCTGTTTCAAACGAAACGGAGTAACGCGCAGGGGCGCTTTTGTTTTCTTCTTTTTGTTTTAGTTCTTGCAGCTCAACACCCAAAGGAAACGAGATATCAACCAACCGCGCTTCGTTAAAATTTGCGGGACGAAGCCGCGCTTGAAGATGATCCAACCCTTGGTCGCATGCCGGTAAAAAGCACAGTAAAACGGTGCCAGCAACCAGCTTACAAAAGAACATAGTTCTGCATTTCACCACTAAAACCTCTCCTCTTAAAGAATTTTATGCAGCAGCTGTGTTTTTTTCTTGCACTTTGTGCTTAAGAACAAGTTCTTTAACCCGAGCAGCTTTTCCAATGCGACTACGCATGTAATAAAGCTTAGCACGGCGAACATCGCCCTTATGCACAAACTCAATTCCCTCTATTTTTGGGGAATTAAAAGGGAAAATACGCTCAACAGCGACACCGTTCGAAGCTATACGACGAACCGTAAAGGTCGACCCCATGCCATTCCGATGAATAGCAATAACGTCGCCTTCAAAATATTGAATACGTTCTTTATCGCCTTCTTTAATGCGTTGTGCAATGCGAATTGCATCACCTGCAGCAAACTTTGCAAATCCACGATCTGCCATGCTGTAAAGCATAAGCGTTTCTTTGGTAAGACCTTTGGCTCTCATGCCAATTCCTTTCAACTATCTTTGTATACTCTTTAAAACTTACCGCTTTACTTGAATCCCAAGCCATCGATCAAGCACGATCGCCACTGCCGAACGTACCGAAAGATGATTAAACCGAGAAAAACCTCGTATTGGACCAAGTACAAAATCACACCGTTGTAAAATTGATGGAGCCAGGCCGCTCGCTGTACCAAAAAGAAAGAGTACAGGCCGCCCCGTTTTCCACACCATCTCTTGATCATAATACGTGATATTTTTGACCGAATCAACCCGCCGCGCTGAAGTTGCAACCAAAAGTGGTCGGACCCCCTCGCGCTGCTCAATCGATTCAATCACTTCATCAAGATTCTTTGCAAGCCGAGCAATGGAAACCGCCTCGTGACGAGAAGGATTGTACTCAATACCATCCCCTTCCTGCCAAAATCGCAATAACCGCTCAGTAATTTTTTGTTGATCCTCGAGAGGCGTCACTACAAAATATCCACGCAATCCATAGGTTTTTGAAGAGCGTGCAATATCATGAATATCAATTGAGGTAACAGAACTATTCCCTACCACATCCTGCTGCACCAATACATCGGTATGCATTAACGCCGCATAGTGAGGAGGAATATAATTCAAAACCCTTTCCTTAGTCTTACCTTCGAGCTCAAATGACCGCACCCAATCAAAATGACGCTTAACCGTAGCCTCAGCAGCACGATCTTGTCGCCACTCCTCTTGAGCGGCATGATTGCCAGAACGTAAAACCTCCGGAACCTCTAACCCTTTCCAGACCACAGGCGCTGTATACTGAGGGTAATCAACAAAAGGCCCGGTAAACGAATCTTGTTCAACCGACTCACTTTTGCCAACAACGCCCGGTACAAACCGTAACAATCCTTCTAAAAAGATCATTGCTGGTAAATCTCCGCCCATAATCACAAAATTGCCAAGCGAAATAATCTCGTCTGCATAATGCCGCTCAACACGCGCATCCATACCCTCATATCGAGCAGGAAGAAGCATGCAATGACCCCCATCACCTCCATGAGCCTCAGCACCTCCGTGCGCCTTAATTTTTTCATAGAGGTCGCGCAAAAGTGGCTGCGTTAAAACTTTTCCCTGAGGAGAAAAGAAAATTTTAAACGCACGACCCTTGAGAGCTTCTTGTTGCTCAACAGCCTTATCAATAATGTCAGGCCGAATCAAAAGGCCAGGCCCATGCCCAAAGGTTGGAGCATCTGCCCGTTCTTTAGGCGCGCAAAGGTCAAAAAGAGAAACGACATCACATGAGAGATCGCCTCGCTCTTGCGCCTTTTTAATAAGACTTGTCTCAAAAAAAGGCTTATACAATTCAGGGAAAAGGGTTAAAACAGAGATATTCATCATTTAAGAATTTCAACAACGATCTCTTTATTTTTTAGAGCACCACTTACCCCGCCCATCGTCCGTAAAGAACGAAGAATGCGACCTTCGCTTCCAATGACGCGTGCTATATCTTGCTGCGCAACTCTTACCTGGATCGTGCATTTTCCATCAGCCTCAACTGAAGAAACCATCACCGATTCAGGCTGAGTGACAAGCTGCTTCACTAGGTATTCGAGAAGTTTTTCAACCATTTTTCATCCACCGTATGAAGCGATTAACTTGCTTTACTTTCAGACTGCTTGTAAAGACGCTTTACTGTTTCACTTGGAACAGCTCCAACAGTCAACCAGTAGTCAACACGATCGCGATGAAGTTGAATAAACGCCTTTGTTTTTGGATCATAGGTACCCAAATTCTCCAATACTTCCCCGTCCCGTTTCGCACGTGCATCAACAGCAACGATACGATAGAATGGTGCATGCTTTTTGCCAATGCGCGAAAGACGAATTTTTACCGCCATGTAATATAACCCCTTGTAAAATGGTATATATGAACTCTATTTATTTAAAAACGTTATTTAAAAAAACGTCCCATCTTGCCCAGCTGCTTCATCATTTGCTGACTCTCTTGGAAGCGCTCCAATAATGTATTCACTTCCGCAACCGAAACTCCCGCCCCTCGAGCAACGCGCTTTTTACGCGACCCATCGAGAAGCGCTGGCAACAGTCGCTCTTTTCTCGTCATAGAACCTATAATAGCTCTAAAACGCTTCATCTCCCGTTCGCCCTCTTCGAGCTTTTCTGGAGAAATTTTTAGCTGAGACGCCCCGGGAAGATATTTTAATACCTGCCCAAAAGACCCAAGCTTATTCATCATATCAATTTGTGCAGCAAAATCATCTAGCGTGAAACGCCCTTTTGCCATTGCTTGCGCAAGGCGATCTTGTTCCTGAACCTTCATCTTGTCGTTCGCACGCTCAACAAGGCTTACAATATCACCCATGCCAAGCATGCGCGTCACAATACGGTCTGGATAAAAACGCTCTAAATCAGAAATACGTTCTCCAACCCCTACAAAAAGAATCGGTTTTTTTAACATATAACGGAATGAAAACGCCGCCCCACCCCGCGTATCACTATCCATCTTAGTAAGCACTGCAGCATGAAACCCTATGCGCTCCTGAAATGTTCGCGCTACATGAAGCGATTCTTGACCCGTCATTGCATCAAGCACCAGCAATTTACCCTCAGGACGGATTATCTTATCAACCTGAATAAGCTCGTTAAGCATCTGTTCATCAACATGCAAACGACCTGCAGTATCAAGAATTAAAACATCAAAATTTTCTTTTTTTCGATAGTCAGCAATTTCTTGCACAGCCCTCATGACATCCAAAGCCTGTGCACGGTAAAAAGCAACCCCCGCTTGTGCCGCAACAACTTCAAGCTGATCAATAGCAGCAGGCCGATAAAAGTCGATCGATGCAACTAATATGCGATTACGTTTTTTTTGTTTTTGCAAAAAGTCTGCTAAAAAAGAACCTATTTTAGCAACCGTCGTCGTTTTACCTGATCCCTGAAGTCCCATCACCATAAAAGTAGACGGTACTGCATCAAGCAATGTTTTTTCTTCTTTTCCACCCAAGAATGCCAATAGCTGATCATGGACCGTTTTCATCAAAAACTCATCCGCACGAAGCGTCGGAAGAACTTTCACGCCAACTAAATCATTCCTCAAAGAAGCCAAAAAGACCTCAACTGCTTCAAACGGCACATCCGCTTGCAAAAGACTCTCGCGAACCGTTGTTAAAAGTTCATCTACCAAATCAGGTGTCAACGTCTTTTGACGCCCCAGTTTTGAAAAAAAAGATGAAAATGAACGGGATAAAAACTCAAACATGACCTAGCCACGGTAGTAATCGGGTATAATCAAACATCTAACCAAAATCTTAAATTGTGCAGCTCTCAAAGACCAAACTTCTCTAAAAATAAAGAGATCACACAAACTATCTGAGTTATTATACCATGCTCCTAAAATTTGATAAACTAGCATTTTGCGCGTTGAGCATCTGAAATATTTTGCACGTTGCACTTCACCTGGTACTATTATTTTATCCATGAACAATGGTGCCTATGGCATATCAGCTGATAGAGGGGCATCTTTATACAACCCTACAAGCTCTAAGAGGACCTTATGAAAGAACTTATTTCGACAAGCACTATGGATGAACATCCAATCCTCATTATTGGCGTACAAACCCCTCAAAATCGCTCTATCGACTCGCAGTCCTATCTTCAAGAATTTCGCAACCTTGTCCTTTCGAGCGGCATTACTAAGTACGAAGAATACACAACAAAGCTCCGGTCAGTTGACTCTTCCTACTTTTTTACTCAAGGAAAACTCGAAGAGATAATTGCCCTCTGCACCAAGCATCACATTGAAGAAGTTGTCATCTCAGAACCACTCACCCCCCAACAAGAACGTAACTTAGACGAATTGCTTTCAACCCCTATTGTTGACCGGACTGCCCTTATTCTCAGAATTTTTGAGCGCGGCGCCCAGACTGCTGAAGGCAAAATGCAAGTTGAAATGGCCTTTTTACACCACAAAAAAACACGTCTTGCGGGCAAGGGAATTTCACTTTCTCAACAGGGTGGTAATAAAGGGGCTAAAGGGCCCGGCGAAACAAAAAAAGAGATTGAAGCTCGCCATCTTGAACGGCAAATCAATAAACTCACCGCCGATCTGGTCCAACTGCAAAAAGTTCGCGAAACACAGCGCAAGCGACGCACGACACTCGGCATCCCCCATGTTTCAATTATTGGCTACACTAATGCAGGGAAATCAACTCTTCTCAATGCAATAACCAAAAGCACGGTTCTTGCTGAAAACAAGCTCTTTGCAACCCTTGATACCACCACCCGAGAACTCTTTGTTGGTGGGCTCAAAAGGGGAACTATTTCAGACACCGTTGGATTTATTCAGAACCTTCCCCACGAACTCATAGAAGCTTTTAAATCAACACTTATAGATCTACAGTACGCATCACTTCTTCTCCAAGTCATCGACCTGTCTGATGCCAATTACCAAAACCATATTCGCGTCGTTAAAAAAATTCTTGATGAACTTGGCGTTATCGACAAACCAATGCTCTATGTTTTTAACAAAGCAGATTTAGTCGAAAAAACCCCCGAAGTTCTCGCAGACGAGCTTGCTCAATACCAACCTCATGTTGTTGTATCGGCCCTTTCAAAAGAAAAGCTCGCGCCCTTAATCGCATTTTTATCGTCATGGAAAGCATAACAATTAAAACACTTATAACCTCCATTACCTCCATAACCTCCATTACCCAATGAAAGACGATTCATGAACGAGCAATCAGTGTCTCTTCTTGCTCATCTTAACGAACAACAACGTGCTGCGGTCGAACCAGGAAGAGGCGTGTTTTTGGTGCGTGCCGGCGCAGGATCAGGGAAAACACGCGTTATCACTCGACGCATTGCCCATCTTATTGCCCACCACAAAGCAGAACCCTCGTCTATTGTCGCGCTTACTTTTACGAATAAGGCTGCCAATGAGATGAAAGAGCGAGTTGCTCAACTTGCACAAACCACAACAACCCCTGCTATCGGAACTTTTCATGCTTATTGCCTGAGACTTTTGAAAACAAACCGGCATCTTCTCGCACTTCCTGATTTCACTATTATGGATGAAGACGACCGAGATAAACTTATTCAAAAAATTGTTTCTGCCGCAGGCTTTAACAAGCAAATTTCCTCGAACGCCGTCTCTCACGCCCTTTCAAATGCAAAAAACCAATCAGCTACGGGAAGTATTAATTTTTCACTCATCGACCATCCCGTCATTCAAGACCTCTGCATGACGTATGAAAAAGAGCGAAAACTCGCCCACTGCCTCGATTTTGATGATCTTTTGATCGAAACAATTGCTCTCTTTAAAAACAACCCATCGTTTCGTACTTCCTATCAAAGCTTTGTTCGCCACGTCCTTGTTGATGAATATCAAGACACAAACCTTGTCCAACACGCCCTTTTGCGCTTTATGACCTGCGATAACCAAGGCATATTTGCCCTTGATTCTCTCTGCGTTGTTGGCGACGAAGACCAATCAATTTATTCATGGCGCGGCGCAACAGTACACAATATTCTTGAGTTTTCAAAAGATTTTCCACAGACCGTTTCTCTCGTCATCGAACAAAACTACCGTTCCGTCCAACCAATTTTGTCACTCGCCAATGAAGTCATTAATAATAATGCAAGCCGCCTACCAAAAAACCTCTGGTCAGAACGAAAAGGCAAAGATCGTATTCGACTTGTTAAAATGGCATCCGACCGGCACGAAGCAGACCTTGTTGCACGACTTACCTCGTTTTTGAAAAAATTTCACCCCGGAGAAAGCTGCGCCGTCCTCTATCGCTCACATCATCAATCACGCTCACTTGAAGAAGCTCTGCTTCGTCACTCACTCTCTTATAAAATTATCGGCGGAATACAGTTTTATGAGCGGCAAGAGGTCAAAGATCTCCTCGCCTATCTTCGACTTGCGGTCAACCCCTATGACCGTGTCTCGTTTTCACGTATTTATAACGCACCAACGCGTGGGCTTGGCGCAAAATTTGAAGAGCTTTTTTTCGAAGTCTGGTCGCAAGAGCCACTCCTTCCTTTCAATGCAATCGCACAAAAACTTATTGATTCTGGCGCTATAGCGGGAGCAAAAAAGAACTCACTTGTCGCATTCTGTGAACTCTTTTCTTTTATCGCAAAAAACAATCCTACTCCAACTGCAGCCCTTGAACTAATTGTTCAAAAAACTGAATATCTTTCTTATCTTTCCAACGCTTTTGACAAAAGTATTGCACTCGAAAAGATTGAAAACGTTCGAGAACTTGCAAGTGCAGTCCAAGCAGCTGAAGATCGAGGTTGTACTTCTCTTGAAGCTTTTTTAAATGAAGTTGCACTCGTACAAGACCATGCCTCAAAAGCAGATCGTGATGATGGGCTCCAACTCCAACTCATGACCTATCATGCCGCGAAAGGGCTCGAATTTGACACCGTCGTTCTTGCAGGGCTTGAAGATGGGCTTTTCCCCACCGCACGCTCACTCGATATCCCCGCCTCGTTTGAAGAAGAACGGCGACTTTTGTACGTCGGCATTACCCGAGCACGCGAACGCCTCTTAATGACGCACGCGCAACAACGATATGTTTTTGGACGTGTCACCCAACAAATTGCTTCTCGCTTTATCGAAGAGCTGCCAAAAGCACTAGCACCCCATGAAGACGGCTCGCAGTGGGCGCCATTCAACACCGATCGCTTTCTCGAAACATGGCTTACCGGAAACACCTCGTCTTTTTCAAACCCTTCGTCATTACCTCAAGCTCCAAAATTCACTCGGTCCTCGTTTACCTGGGATGCCGAGCCTTTTAAGCTCTCAAAAGAACGCAAAGAAAATCTTGATCATCAAGGATATACCCCCAGCCGTGCCACCTCAACATTCACCACTCCCCCCAACACACCGCTCGGCCCAAAAGCCAGTTCATCCTGGCGTCCGTTCCAGACTGTACAACACAAAAGTTTTGGCGTTGGTGTTATAAAAGAGATTGAAGAGAAAAGCGGTGGCGTCATCAACCTCACCATACACTTTAGTTGCGGAATTAAAAAAATTAATGCCTCATTCGTTTCACCACATCAAAAGTAATAACCCTCTTAACCAAAAGCTCACGAAAGACTGCATGGACTCAGAAATAAAAAAAATTCGTACACGATTTGCACCATCGCCAACGGGATGGATGCATCTTGGCAATGTTCGCATCGCCCTTCTTAACGCACTTTTTGCCAAACAACATAAAGGCGACTTTGTTCTTCGCATAGAAGACACTGACGCCTCACGCGACGTTGATCCAGGAGGCGTTCAAATTATGAAAGACCTCGCATGGCTTGGTCTCACCCCCACCGAAGGGCCTTACTATCAATTACAACGGACTGAGCTCTATCAAAAATATCTTGAAGATTTAATTAAGCGAGAGCTCGTTTATCGCTGCTTTGAAACCGCCGAAGAGCTCGAAATTACACGGCAACGTCAAATTGCACGAGGGCTCCCTCCTCGCTACGACCAAGCGGCTCTCAAACTCTCAAAAACTGAAATTGATGCACTACTCGCTGCAGGAAAACCATTTGTCTGGCGCTTTAAATTACCACAAACCACGGTCGTGATTAAAGACCTTTCTCACGGAGATGTCTCATTTGATTTGAGTAATTTTTCTGACTTCACTCTCACTCGGCAAGATGGCAGCTTTACCTTTATTTTTGCCAACTTTGTCGACGATGTTGATATGAAAATTTCGCACGTTATCAGGGGTGGAGACCACCTCACCAACACTGCTGTTCAAGCGGCTCTGTATAATGCTTTTTCGGCACCTCTTCCAATTTTTTATCACACGCCACTTCTCTGCAATACCGAAGGCAAAAAACTTTCAAAGCGTGATTTTGGATTCTCGCTTGACGAGCTTCGCCAAGCTGGTTTTTTGCCCGAAGCAATCTGCAACTACTTAGGGCTTATTGGCGCTTCGTTCAAAGAAGAGATCATGGATATGAATGCACTCGTCCAGAATATCTCGTTTGAGCATATTAGTTCAGCAAGCCAGGTCCGTTACGATGTAGAAAAATTACGATGGATTAATCAGAAATGGATTACAAAGCTCCCTTCACTCGAACTTACAAAACAGCTCTATCCCCTTATGCAAGCGGCGCATCCCGCTCTTTTTGAAAAAATAACACCAGAGCAATTCATGCAACTCGTTGAGCCAATCAAAACAGAGCTCACAACGCTGAAAGACATTACCTCGCTTTTGCATTTTGTTTTTGAAGCACCGCACCCAGCTCCAGAGCTTTTACAGTTGCATCACGTACAAGAACATACCATGTTTTTTAAAAGCATCGTGTCACATCCTGCCACAAACGCACCAGAATTCCTTGAACTGCTTAAGCAAAAAGCCCGCGAAGAAAAGCGCCCGTTAAAAGACGTCTTGGCGTTACTTCGTATTGCGCTTACTGGAGCCCCTACAGGTCTTGGTATTTCAGAACTCGGCGCGCTGCTTGAGCTGCACGAAATTCGTAAACGCATGGAATGTTTAATTTAAATCTGCGCACTCTTAAAAAAGAGCACCCGGAACAGAAAGACGGTTGGGGAGTTGAACCACTTCAGAGACGACTCCCTCACGTTCCATGCGCTGCATAAACATTAAAAAGCGCTCTTGATACGCCTCAGGCACAAAAAACTCAAACACGCCCGTTGCAACATCAAGGGTCCGATCAAAAGCCATGTGCTCATGAAATCGAAGCGTGGCTACAAAAAACCAGGTCTCCTTTTTTACAACACGTGCTTGAAAATAGAGACAAAAAGCCATATGCTTTACCCCATACAATAAAAACAATCCATTTCACCGAGTGATACAAAAAGGATATCAGATGCAAAAAAATTCCGGTACTACCGGCACCATGGGCGTCTCTCTCGCAACTATCTTGGGGCTCAATGCCGTTATCGGCGCAGGCATTTTTGGCGTTCCCGCAGCGCTCCAGACACTCGCAGGCCCTGCCGGTATTATTTCGTATCTGTTTGTTATTGTCGCCGTTCTCTGCATCGCACTCGCTATGGCGCGCATGTCAATGAAGTTCCCCTCAGAAAGTATTTTCTACACCCACACAAAACTCTGGGCTGGACATTCCGGCGGCATTATTGCAACGTTTTCTTATGTTATTGGACTTACGGTTGCCTTAGGCCTTTTAGGGAAAATAGCCGGAAGCTATCTCTCGCTCTACCTCCCTTTTTTAAGCCCAACACCCTGGGGCGTTATTTTAATTGCTGGATTAACTGCACTCTGTTTTACCGGAGCAAAAGGAACTCACGTAAGCCAAATTATTTTAATTATTTTTACCATTCTTCCGCTGGTACTTATAACCGCTCTTTGTAGTTCAAAAGCAGACTTTAACAATCTTATTCCCTTTGCGCCACATGGCGCTTGGGGCGCATTTTCTGCTATCAAAGCCGTAGTATTTGGTTTCTTTGGGTTCGAAGCAATTCCTTCACTCTTTTCGAGCATAAAAAATCCACAAAGAACAATTCCTCGCGCGATTATATTGACCGTACTTATCACGGGAATCGTCTATCTTTCTTTCACCACTGCCATGCTGCTTGCGCTTCCAACAGCTCTTTTTGAAAACAGTTCAACACCACTTTCAAAAGCATTGTTAGTTATTTTCCCAACCTACAAATGGCTCGTAATAGGAATCGATCTCTCGATCATTATTACCATCGCGGGAACGCTCCATTCGATGCTCCTTGCGGTCAGCAGTATTTTTTCAGCAACCATTAAAAAAATAACTATACATTCACCTTTTTCATCAATCAGGAACTCGCTTATCCTCATCGCCTTTGGCGCCATCTGCTGCACCTTTATTTTTAACGATATCAATACGCTTTTTAGCTTAGTCGCTCTTGGTATTACTGCTGCATTTGCAGGAAGTATTGTGCCACTCTTGCTTGACAAATCAGAGTCATTTTTCTATCGATTTATTGCTCTTGCAGGACTAGGTGGAACAGCACTCATTGCAATCTGTGGCTTAGTAGGAATTTTTGTTTCGTAAGTAAAAAAAAGCGATCCGAAGATTGACGGCGCGTTGATAAAAAGTTATACCATAACTCAAAAGCGTATGATTTTCGCCAATTAGGGGCCAAAGGATAGTGATGAAAAAACGTTTTCTTCTCGTGCTTCTCGCACTGCTGCCGCTCTTTTCTGCGTCGACACGTCTGTGTGGCTATAGCTTCTATTCTCGTATCGACCCTTACCCTGTCTTTACCTCAGCAAATCCCTACGGTTCGTTTACCCATTTTGAAGATTGCGAACAGCTTTATCACGTGCGGGTCTCTTTCTCTGGGTTCCGGCAGAATGCCTGGCGCGCAGGGGCATATCATGACGAAATCTACTACAACCAACTCACCGTCACCCCAAATCCAAAATCAATGACCAGCCCCGATGAAGTTGAATTAGGCGATATGCTCGGCAAATGGAATATTTTAGGACTTTTCTACCAAGAAACTGATGGATCAACCTCGTTCAAGGATGGCGATCCAACACTTGTAAAACCAAATGTCAGTATACAATCGATGTTGACGCAAAAAATTAACGCCGTAGACCCCGAGAACACCAACAATGTTTTTGATTATGCCTATTATTCCCCCAATAAATTTGATGGGAATCTCGGCGTCGCTTCAGTACCGCTCTCGTACCGCAAATATGGTGGACGCTTTGAAATGGATTTCTGCTCCTGCTTCGACTTTGGCGCTATGATCAATCTCAGCTTTGCCCAAGCACAACAGTGTCCAATGTCCCCTCCTGCACTGGTAGGGGTAACCCCAGCGCAAACATCCCCCTCTATCTTTATTGATCAATCAAGCGCAAGTAGCGATGCAAAAAAAACAGATGTCTCCAAAACTTTTATGAGTTGTGATAAAATTAAAAAAATGGCCGATGCTCTTGGTTATTCAATCAATCCATTTTGCGACAGTGACATTGAATCATGCACTTTAAGCGTTTATTGGCGTCACTGTTTTGAAACAAATTGCCCACCCAACAATCCTGAGAAATCAGGCTATCCATGGCTCACCGTCACTCCGTTTATTGTTGCAGAAGCAACCCCTTTCACCGGCAAAAAGAAACCGACCAATATGCTCTTTGGCATCCCCTTTGGTAATGGTGGACACTTTTCGTATGGCTTAATGGGTGGATTAACGATTAACTTTTTAGAAACAGTTTTAATTGGTTTTGATGCTGGCGTCACAGCATTTTCACGTGAAGGTTATGCCAACTGGCCCGTTCCAACGCACTGTTTGCAAGCAGGCATATTCCCCCGCAGAGCTGATCTTTCAATCGAACCTGGCAACAACTGGTGTACCGGCGCTGGATTCTGGGCAAATCACTTCCTCGACAACTTCTCTGCTTCGGTGCAGATGCGGTATGTGCACCATTGTAAAGACTCCATAGAGGTTATTCGCGTAGAACCAATTACCGTTCCTAAAGATGCCTGGTATCCCCGGGCTGCCGGAGTTGCGGATATCCCCGCAAAAGATATCATCACCACTGACGATTTTGTTACCGAAAGCATTGCCATCCCCAAGATGGAGCGGGAAAGCTGCTTCTCAACCTTTATGGTAAACTCAGCGATTACCTACGATATTTCGCAAAATCTTCAGTTGGGAATCTTCTGGCAGGCACCGGTCCGTCAGCGGTATGCGTATCGTCCAACAACGGTTATGGGTTCGTTTGTATTGAGTTTTTAATACCAATACTACTTGGCACTTGCTTATATCAAAATTCCACGCAACCGCTCATCCCGATTGTTCGATATGCCCGTCCGCTCACCCCGAATTCCACGCAACCGCTCATCCCGATTGTTCGATATGCCCGTCCGCTCACCCCGAGTGTTTTTTCGAAGAAAAAATGTATCGAGGGGTCACCATGAGCGGGGTTGAGTTTACCCTGAGCTTAAAGTTTGATTTTTTATCACCTACTCCCTCGATACAACCCTCCGGGTCACGCGGGATGATCGGTGAAAAGGCGATATCAGCCAACAAATAATATCAAAAAACTTAGGCAAAACCTTTTAGACACGGCATCACTCTCTAGACATTCATCTTGTCTTTGTTAAACTAATCAGCAGGTAGAATTATTAGAACCCTTTTTTACGATTGGACGGCGGCATTTTTCATGAGCAAAAGAGCAAATCTTGTCGTGACGGTAAACGATCACAATATTGAACGCGCAATGCGGCAACTCAAAAAACGGAGTGAACGCGAAGGCATTGTACGCGATATGAAACGCATTATCTACTTTGAACCAACTTCACAAAAACGGCGTAAACGTCATATGCGAGCAGTTAAACAAAACTGGATTCGGATGGCGGCTCACAAGCTCATTTAACCAGTATGAAATCAGTTTCCGAAATCAAAAGAGCGCGTAAAGAATCACAACTCCAACGAGTTGTTTCGCAGCTTCTTCTCGAACAGACACTCGATGATCCTATTTTAAAAGGGATCTTTGTTAATCGTGCCGAGTTAAACCCGAAGAAAACGGTCTGTACGGTTCTTTTTTATAGTGAATTAGGCAAAGAGCATTTTGAAAAAATTTTACAACACCTTATTCTTTATAAACCTTCGCTCAGGTCGGCTATTGCTCGCGAAGTTCCGGGAAGATATACCCCGGATATTGTATTTCGGTATGATGACCAGTTAATCAAACAATTGGCTCTTGAAAACCTTATAGAAAGCCTCAAAGACTAATGTTCTTAATACTCGATGAAAGCGTCATTTTATTCGTTTTCGCTGCAGTATTTGGACTTCTTTGGGGCTCTTTTTTAAACGTTGTCGCTTTTCGTCTTGCTTTTGATCTCCCTTTTTGGCGACCTCGATCACACTGTCCGCAATGCGATCGACAATTGCGATGGTTTGAGCTTCTTCCTTTAGTTTCGTGGATTTTTTTACGCGGCCGATGCCGTACCTGTAAAGCATCTATCTCATGGCTCTATCCAACTCTTGAATTGCTTGGCGGCATTAGTTTTGGACTTCTTTTTATTACTTTTCCACTGCGTTTTATTCCATTTCTCGCCGTTTTTATTTCTGCGCTCTTAGTCTCGTTAAGAACAGATATTGAACAGCTGGTGATTTTCCGTTATTGTACACTCTTTCTTATTCCGCTTGCCTGGCTAGGCGCCTGGTTCAATCTTTTACCGCTTTCACTCACTTTTTCGCTCATTGGCACAGTGCTTGGCTACGGTATCTTATGGTCTGTGCGATTTCTTTCGCAGCTTATCACAGGACGCATTGGCATGGGACTTGGTGATGCCGAGATGCTCGCAATGATCGGGGCATTTTTAGGGCCATTCGGGCTCTGGAGCTCACTCTTTATTGCATCATGTATCGGATCACTTATCGGCGTTTTCATGCTCATTCAGGGCAAAGCAACGCGCACAACACCTCTTCCATTTGGAGCATTTTTGGCCCTGGGCGGGCTTATCTCGCTCTTTTTAGCTGTACCACTTACTACGCTTTTCTAATTAATTGCATTTTTGATTCGGCTTCACTAGAATTTCATTTTGAAGCATACCCATTCAAAAAAAGAGAGTTTTCTATGCCCCTAAAAAAATTATCATACCTACCCCTCCTCACCACACTCTTCTGCTTATTCTCTCTCTGTGGAGATGAATTTACCGACTTTTCCAAGGCACTTGAACGTGTTCAACCCTCGATTCTTTCAATAGAAGAGAAGCAAAAAGAATCATCCCCGATACTAGAAAAAAAAGACGAAAAAAAAGACATTGAAGCGGCACCTGGTCTTCCTGCAGTCCGTGTTATTGTTCAAAGTGACGATGAAAAACTTTTTGATCGTAACACACTTACTGGGGTTTTAAAAAAACTCAATAAAAATTCAGGCGATAAGCTGTTTAGAACAGTCAACACAGAAGACTATGATCAAGCAAAAAAACATCTGACAAAAGATTTTCAAATCGAACAAAGATACAAAACTATTCTGATCGCTGGATGGAAACCGACAATAAGTACATCAAAGTATTGGACGCCATCTCCAGTGCTTTTCCACAAAGAGACTTTTGATGAAACTGTGCGTAATTACTTTGGTGATTTTGAAACCACACCCAAAGATAAAAGTGCCATTCTTATAATGCTCGTTTTACTTTCTACTCAAGAAAATAGCTTAGAAGAAAAGCTCCAGCGCGATACTTTTGAATACAAACTGACACAATCCTTTACGGACCGCTCGCAAGAAGACCTTCAGGGCACGATCACCCTTGCATCTGCCATTTTTAAAGATAATCAGCTCTCTGACTTAACTCTTTATTCAGTAGACCCTGCTGACGGAAACTCTGCAAAAGAATCGAACATGACTCTTCAAGACTGGCTTAAGCTTCCACTTGTTCCCGCAAAAGCGATTCCCAAGAAAATTGAAGAAAAAATAGAAAAAAAAATTGAACCAACTCAAACTAAGAAAGAGCTCGTAAACCCAACTAAAACCAAAGTTGTTGAAAAACCAGCAACAATACCAGCTTCGTCATCGACCAGCTCAAAAAAGCCATCAATTGGGATTTTTCTTCAAGAACCGAACCCGCAAGATCTTTGGACAAAAGGGTTTGAAAAAGCAAAGAAATTTACCTACAATCTGTCCGAAGGCAAAAAACCTAAACTCCGTTTAATTGTAACTTCAAACCCACCTGGGCATAACGATGCAGCCTTAAAAATAGTCACTGACTACCTCACAAAGCAGGGTAATCTCTTTGAGGGCCCCATCGAAATTGTAAATTATGATCAAAAAGCTCAACTGCTCAATTTGCGCGATGGCAATTATAAAAATATCTTTGTTACCGGGAGGGGAGCTTCGGACAAAGCATATCTTTTCTTTAGGTCTGACGGAGATTTTTCGGCTTATCAAAAGGCAACAGACTTCTCACCCAACTCAACCCTTCTGCTCATAGTGCCATTAGCCGAAGAAGAGACAGATAAGCTCTCAATCTTGATCCACCTAGGGTTAGAAACCCACTATTATACTAATAAAGCTGAGGGAGATTCCTCTGGAGACAAGTATGTCGTCATTGGCCAATCAACACCCGTTTATGGAGATTCCACACCATTTATTGTTTTCAAACGCGATGGATCACTCTCCACAGTCGCCAACTGGCTCACGTGGGGTGTTGGTGAGGCTAAGGCCGAATCAGAAAAGAAAACAAAAAAATCAACTAAACCCAAGAAAGAGTCCGTAAAACCAACTAAAATCACAGTTGTTGAAGAACCTGTAAAAAAACCAGCTTCGTCATCGACCAGCTCAAAAAAACTCTCACCAGAAGAACAAAAAAAGGTAGACTGGGAAAAAGGCCTCGAGAAGGCTCTTTCTTTAACCTACAATCAAAAACCTAAAGTTCGGCTAATTATTACCTCAACGCCTAACACTAAAAACAACAGTGAGGAGGCAAAAAATCAAGTCATCAAATATCTTGACCAACATAAAGATCTCTTCGATGGCATTGAAAGCGTAACGTATGATTCTGACTCTCCACTTCTTACATTAAGCAATCTTGAAAATACAGACCAGAACATTTACAAAAACATCTTTGTGTATGGCAGAAAAACTGATGATGCGTCATATATCTTTTTTAGACCTGATGGAGCTTTCACTAAATATACTCGCACAACAGATTTTTCTCCCAACACAACACTGTTGCTTGTTGTGCCATTAGACGAAAAAGTAAAAACTGATTTTGAAATAATATTTAGGGGTTTTTTTGATAGCCTGTATTCAATTAAATTTAAATTCAATAGTATCGGAAGCAAATATGTAACTATCGGCCAATCAACACCCGTTTATCAAGATTCCACCCCTTTCATCGTCTTCAAGCGCGATGGATCACTCTCCACAGTCGCCGACTGGCTTACGTGGGGTGTTGGTGGGGCTGCAGCAAAGAAAATAAAAAAACCAGCTTCATCTTCGACCAGCTCGAAAAAGCTCTCATCAGAAGAACAAGAAAAAACAGACTGGGAAGAGGGACTCAAAAAAGCACTTGCCTTCAAATACAAAAAAACGCCGAAGTTACGGATTATTATTTCAACTGAGGGCGAAAACCCCATTGACCAACAGAACGTAAAAAAAGAAATTGAAGAATATATAAAAGAAAACAAGCTCTCTACAACAACAGTAGAGTGGATTAACTATGATGAAGAACTTGCTAAAGGTATTAATAAAAGGAAGTGGCCAAAACTCGAGGCTCTAAACTTCCTTGATCCAAACTATAAAAATATTTTCATCGTCGGACTCAATGGAAAATCAGGACAATCAACGTTTTTCTTGAGAGAAGTGTATCTTTCAGTCTATGCCACAAGACCTGCTTCACAATTTTCTCCCGTCACCACACTGCTTCTGGTAATGCCTCTCAATAATGACTCAAAATCCTCTGTATTACCAATAAAATGCAAAAAGTGCTATAAATATGATCTCGTACAAGCCACGACTGGCAAATGGACCTCAAGATTAAATATTTGTGGGCAAAAATACGTCGCCATTGGGCAAACGAAGCCATTCGCCCCCAACACAGACATTGAAGTTCCCGTGGTAACACCAAACGGCTCAATAACGTCCCTCGCCGAATGGCTCACGTGGGGTGTTCCCTCATAAGAAAGTATTTATTTTTATGCAATGAAATAAGCCCATGCAAACAGATTTGAGCGCTTGCACGGGCTTATTGATATTATTCTCTCTGAAATTTAACAACCAACATAAGGCTTTCTTCTATTTATTGTTTGACATTTCTATTCTTTCTGGTAAATTAATGCTAATAAGACTTAAATGAAAACGAGTCTTGAGAATGAAAATATAGATAAAGGGTGCTGATAAAAACCCTCATTTTTTGTGGTATTAAAGACCTTTATTTATAAAATATGGAATTTACACGGCAGGAGTTTATAGTGATGGAAACCACACAAATTAAAAAGGGCATCTCTGAACAGAGCTCAGCCGCGACCCGGTTGCGTAGCTACCAAGAGATTGTTACCTACTTGAACGAACACTGGAACGTTGCAGCGCACGAGCAGACGCTCGAACGTATGACGCAACTTGACCACCATTTTGATCGTATTTCACAAAAGCGTGACGCGATTATTGTTGGCGGAACCAATGGCAAAAGTTTAACCATCCATTTTGCAACAAAATTATTGCAAGCAGAAGGACTTTCTGTAGGGGCACTTTCGTCACCACATATCCTTTCTTACAATGAACGTATTGCTTTTAATGGCACCTACATTCAAAATAAATCATTTACCGATATCGGTAATAACGTTATTGATGCAGTCGAACGGCTCAAACTGTCCTGTAACAGTAGTGAAATCCTTACCATGATGGCGCTGCTCTTTTGTGAAGAACAAAAAACTGATGTCGTTATTCTAGAAACTCACAATGGCGGAACAGTTGACCCCGTCAATGTCTGCCACGCTAAAGTCGTCGCTATCACCCGTGTTACCCCTTCCCGTACTGACCTTTCCCAAGAAGCTCTCGAGCAATCTCTTGTTGAAATGGCAGGCGTGATTAAAAAAGGAACTCACGTTGTTGCGGGCGACCAGATGAAAACTCACCTTCAAATGATTGAAGACATAACGGTTGCACAAGGCGGTATCTGGGCTATGCCTATCCGCAAATTGGCACCGCTTGCCTATCCATTTGAACAGCTCTTTGGCCGTTGCGGTGCAATGGCTGAACGTATTGCCTCGCTCTACATGAACCATTTTTCAGCCAATGGCGCCACTATCGTTAATGACAGTCTTTTGATTAAACAAAAAGGACAACGCGGTCGGCCAACACTCGAAGCAAAACGCATTTCAAAACTTAACCCAAAGAAGACCGTTGAACAGTTCTGGAAAGAAACAGCGAGCACGCTCCCTGCAAAATTCGAGCTTTTAGACAAAGAAAAGCCTTCAATCCTTCTCGACAGTGCAGATAATATCGATGCTCTTGAAAACGTCCTTCTTGGTGTCCGTCTCTTCCACTACCAACGTCCAATTAAAGGGCTTACCTTTATTCTTGGCGCCGGCAAGAACGCGCTCCATGATGAAGAATTCCTCAAAGCACTTCGTTATTTCTTCAAAAAAACATCTGGCCAAGCATTTATTTGCCCAATCGATAATGCCTCAGCAACTCCTGGTAATGGCGAGCTTGAATGCTGGAATGTCGAGCAAGTCGTCAGTGACCTCAAAGCAAAGAAGATCAAAGCTACAGCATTCGCTTCGTTTGCTCAGGCCTTTGATGCTGCAAAAACAACCGTTGATGAGCGGCATGGTCTTGTGGTCATTACCGGTTCGACTGCGATTGTTCACGAATATTGGAAGCACCGCGGCATTAAAAAACTCGGTTAAACGTTCCACTGCAGTAATTCTTCAGTAATTCTCGGGCAGGAAGTGTTTTTATAAAAACACTTCCTGCCTTTTTTACCTCTTCTTTTTGAGTTCTTTTTGCGGTCTTTTCGCTGGTTTTTTAATAAAACCCTCATGAAAGCCTTGAGTTTACCTGGGTGCAGGAGTATACTCAACGTTGGTATTTTAGCCAACGGTAAAAACGGTTGTTTAGCCCAACCTGAGCTGCTTTTCGAGGGTATACTCTATGAATATGGACATAATGGGGCATGGTGAACCATTAAACCTTATCGCACCATTAGGACTTTCTCTACCATTTTTTACGGTCAACCAAGAAGTAGTCGTCAATACCTGGGCGGCTCTTGGAGTGCTTCTTGTACTTGCGCTTTTAGGGCGGTTTTCACTTCGAAAACCAGACTCAATCGGTGGGCATATTACCATCTGGATTCTGCGCAGTTTTATGGGAATGGTGCATCAGGCTTTTGGCCGCGTCAAAGATCGCTATTTTTATTACGTTTCAGCGCTCTTTATTTTCTTAGTCATCTGCAACTCTCTTATTATTATTCCTGGGTTTGAAGAACCAACAAAGGATCCTTACACAACCTTTGCGTTTGGCATTATCGCCTTTTCTTACACGCAAATAGAGACCTTGCGCGCTCATGGGCTGATCGGTTTTCTTCAAGAATATTTTAAAATGCCACTCGCTCTTTTCCCCTCAAAAAAACTCACCTTTGGCTCCATTATCATGGCCATACTCAGAGGCCTTTTAAATCTTATTGTCGGGCTTGTTTCGTTTCCCCTCGAGCTTTTAAGTAAGCTTTCGAGCCTCATGTCACTTTCGTTACGACTTTTTGGAAATATTTTTGGCGGATCAATGATTGCAACGCTCCTTAAACAAGCAGGAGCCAGCTCCCTACTTATACAGGTACTTACTCTTGCAACAGGTCTCAATCTTATCGTAACGCTCTTCTTCGGACTGTTTGAAGCCTTTATCCAGGCATTCGTATTTTCAACTCTCAGTTTAACCTATATCTCAATGGGAACTCAGAGTAGTGAACCAGAAACATCGCATGCTCACTCAGAAAGAAAGCAATAACTATGTTTGATCCAACAACCAGTATCCATTTTTTATCGATAGCTTTTACCGCTGGGCTTCCTATCATCGGAACCGCAGTTGGACAAGCAACTTCAGCGCGTGCAGCGCTCAAAACGCTCAACGAACAACCAGCATCGCGTGAAAACGTCAGCAAGATTATCATGATCTCTCTTGCACTTACCGAAACCGCGGCACTCCTCGCTACCATTGTTGCAGTCATAGTATTATTGGGCGGTGCCCACTCACTTCCTGAAGCGATTGCCCATCTCGGCATAGCCTGCGCACTCGGTATCCCCGGATGTGCTATTGGAATGGCTGCCTCACTCCCCATTAAGAATGCACTCGCCGCTGTAGCGCGACAACCGCTTTTTTCCCAAAAAATCATGTACCTCCTCTTTCTCACACTCTCAATTCAACAGACACCTATTATTTTTGGTTTTTTAATTAGCCTTATCATTCGAAATAATGCAGCAAGCATCACCACCGTTCCAGAAGCGTTAGGGCTTCTTGCAAGTGGCATCGCACTTGGATTGGGTGCCCTCGGCCCCGCACTTGGGCTTGCTCGCTTTGGAGGAAGTTCTTGTCAAAGCATTGGGCTCAATCGGCACGCTTACAACCAGATTTTTTCTTTTTCATTCGTAAGCCAAGCAATGATAGAAACACCGGTACTTTTTGCACTGGTTGTTTCCATTCTTACTCTTTTTACACATCCAGGAACCCTACTACTTAACGGCATTCTTTGCGTTTGCGCTGCCATTTCAATTGGTATGTGCACCTTCGGGCTTGGCATTGGCTCAGGGAAAACAGCCGCCGCAGCATGTTTGCAAATTGCCTATCACCCAGAACAATATGCAACTATCTCGCGAACAAGCATCATCGCGCAAACGTTAATTGACACCAATGTTATTTACGGTCTACTCATCTCATTTGGACTTATTTTTATGATTTCATAAAAACCCCTTGCCGCTCAATTAAAAACAGCCGTATACTAAATAACGTAATTTTCCTATTTTTCTGCTTTATTTTAGGATAAGCATGTATTACGAAAGTCTTATTCACGCAATTGGAAACACTCCGCTTGTCGCTGTCAATTTTGGCACTCCACCTCGCATTTACGCAAAGCTCGAATATCTTAACCCTGCCGGCAGTATAAAAGATCGCTCAGCTGCTTTTATGATAGAAGAAGCTGAACGCACAGGACAACTCAAGCCAGGCGGAACAATTATTGAAGCTTCATCGGGAAACCAAGGCATTGCAACAGCAATGATTGGAGCCATAAAAGGGTATCCTGTTATCATTACTGTCTCTGAAAAAGTAAGTAAAGAAAAGAAAACAACACTCGCGGCATATGGTGCAAAAGTCGTCATTTGCAAACCGACTGGTGATCTTGAAGATCCAGAAGGATACTATGCCACGGCCGTTCGCATTCATAAAGAAACCCCAAACTCGTTTATGATTGCTCAGTATTTTAATCGCGACAACCCTCGTGCTCATTACTACAGCCTCGGCCCCGAAATTTGGAATCAAACGGGTGGTGAAATAACACACTTTATTGCAGCTGCAGGAAGCGGAGGAACCATTTGTGGTGCCGGATCCTATCTCAAAGAACGGAACAAAAACATTGTCGTTGTTGGTGTTGACGCTGCAACATCTTACCTTTCGACAAAAGGGCACCCTCAGCCATACCAGCTTGAAGGACTCGGCGTCGATTATGACTCTCCCCACGTAGCAGCCGCACCAATTGATGAATTTATTGGAGTAAGCGACGAAAATGCCATAGCAATACTCAAAACAATGGCCCACAAACATGGCTTCTTACTTGGTCCATCCAGTGGTGCTGTTGCGTATGCTGCCTATGAGTATTCAAAAAAGCTCTCACCAAAAGACATCGTTGTTATCATCTTTGGAGACTCTGGCCGAGCCTACCTCACTAAGAATTATTTCGAGTAAAAAACCCGAGGGGCCTTTCAATAACAGAAGGGCCCCTTCCGATATATACGTAAAAAGGAGTAACGTAATGATCAAAAGTCAGGCGTATAAAATTTTAGCCCGGTTAGGGCTTTTTTTCATTCTAGGGTTTTATTCAAGCTTACATCCAAACGCACTTACCGATGCCGTCAAGGCAGCCAATCTTGATCTTGTACAACAGCTTGTGGGCAAAGACAACTCACTCGTCAACCTACGTGACGAAACGGGAACGCCACCCCTCCTTTACGCCTACCAACAAGATAAAACAAAGATCGCTCAATTCCTTATCTTTTCTGGTGCCGACGGGCACGTCGATAGCAACTCACTTTTGACAAAAGCTGCTGGCGCCGGAAACCAAGAACTGGTCGAATGGCTTTTAACACAGGGTATTCAACTACAACCTGATGGAAATGCCTATCGAGCAGCTCTCAATGGAGGATTTCAAACAATTGCAAATCTACTTAAAAGTCCAAATCCAAAAAACCACGGCATCCTCCAAGTCGAAACAGAAAACGCACTCAAAAAAGACGACTGGAAGAGCATTCGCAATAACATAGAATTGGGGCTCCCCATTGATCGACGCTTTTTTGATGGCAATACCCTTCTCTTTTATGCACTTAAAGCTGCGAAGATTGATGAGGTTGATTATCTTCTTAAAAAAGGCGCTTCAACTGCAATCACCAACAATGCAGGCGAAACTCCTCTGCTTTTGACAGCGCAGAACTTTGATCTTTTCATGCTTATTGCAAAAACAGGCGCTGACCTCAACGTCGATAAGGGGAAATTTCTTGAGCTTGCCTCACGTAACGGCTCACTTGCAATCGTCAAAGAGCTGCTCCGCCGCGGCATAAAAATGAATGTCGAGGGGTCAGCACTTAAAGAAGCACTCAAATACAATCATCTTGATGTTGCGGATGAATTACTTGCTTCAGATAAGCGCAATAAAACATTTCTTGAACTCCGACTTCCCAGCGCCCGCGCCGCAAATGATTGGAGCACTATTAAAAAACTTGTCGAAAATGGGCTCAATCCTTCAAGTAAAGACGACCAAGGGAACTCGCTTCTTCACGAAGCAGTCAAACAAAAAAAACTTGATATAGCCGCTTTTCTCTTGAAAAATAAAGCAGAACCGAACACACCTAATAAAGCAGGGCTTACCCCGCTTCTGCTTGCACGCTCCATTGCACTTATTCAATTATTTGAAAAAGCCAAAGTTGATATTCACAGCAATAATGATGCTTTACTTGTTGCAAATGCACGGGAAGGCCTTCTTGATGTCGTTAAATACCTGGTGAATAAAAATGCACTCGTAGGCCCCGACAATACCGCTATTTTTGCCGCATACGAAAATGATCACGAAGACGTTGGTGATTTTCTTGCAGAAGCCTTTCCCAACAAACTCCCCCCCGAAGAAAAAATTGCGCTTGCACTCCGTAAAATCGACAAACCCCAGCTCGAACTCTTTAAAAAACAGGGCTTTAATTTTTCAACACCCGTAAAAAGAGAAAAAGCATTAGTACGGCCGCTCTGGTTTGCCATTAAGGCAGATTCACCCGACCTTGTTGCGTTACTCCTCAAACTCGGCGTTAACCCAAACCAACCCGTCAAAACAGAAGGGTCAGGACTTGCTGAAATGACCTTCTACCCAATTCATCTTGCAGCCGCACTTGGCAATAAAGAAATTGTTAAACAACTTGTTGAAAATCCAAGTAATAAGAGCCTTGTTGCAAATCCAGGACAAGTCTTTTCAGTACAACAAAACACCACAAACACCTCCATAACCGCACGGGATATTGCCATTGCTCGAGAATGGAAAGAGATAATAGATTACTTAGCGGCACTCAAAGCACCTGCAACGGGAAGTTCTTCCGAGGCTGTTGCTAAGGCGCTAGCTCTGATTCTCTAGCAGGACGCACATAAAGAGGAGATTGCTGTTCTTCAACTTTTTGAGGTAGAGCTGGAGTGCAGACACAACATTCCCCTATTTTAAGAAGTGCTAGTTGTCGGTCTAAAAGCTGCTCTTTTTCGCGTTCCCACCAAGCAGTAAGACGCCGAATCGGCACCAAAGGGTGATCTTCCCCAAAGTGATATGTTCCCCAATGCATTGGAACAAACCGATGGGCACCAAGCGCAAGAAACGCCTCTCCGGCATCTTCAGCAGAAAGATGTACAAAGCGCATGGATGCACGTGGTTCACAGGGGCTTACAGGCATAAGAGCTGTATTAATAGACGGAAACTCGTGAGCAATTGCTTTAAAATGCTCTCCCGAAGCGGTATCTCCGGCAAAATAGACAGCCTGTTCGCCAACTCGCACTATCCAACTCCCCCAGAGAGACCGATTCCGGTCAAATAAGGCACGTCGAGACCAGTGCACGGCAGGTAGAAAATAGAGCTCAAGCTTTTGCTTAAGCGCATCATGTACAAGCGAAAAATCATCCCACCACATGCACTCAGTCACCCGAGAAAAACCTGATCGAACAAGCAATGCCCGGTCACCCCAAGGCGCAAAGATTTGAACCAAAGGATTCCGCTTGGCAATCAAACGAATGCTTGGAATATCAAGATGATCATAATGATTGTGGGAAATTAAAACTGCATCAATATGCGGCAGCGCATCAAGAGAAATTCCTGGCGGTGTCCACCGGGGGAAAAGCCATGAAGAGCTCCCAAAAATGGGGTCTGTTATAACCGTAAATCCACCAATAGTAATCAAAAAAGAAGAATGGCCAATCCATTGAATACGAGGAATATCGTCACCTGACGCTGTCTCACTAGCATGAGGAGCTCCTGGTAGTGTAACCCACCCTGCTCGAAGTTCATCAATACCCGTATTGCGCTGAAAAATTGCTCGTGTACACATACGCACAACACCAGCAAAACCTTCTTGCTGCTCTTCAATATAATTTAAAAATCGTCCCTGTTTTTTAAAGGGAAACATCCGAGGAAAAGGGATTTTCATCTAAACGCTTTCGCAGAAGACAACCGGTAAACAAGAGAGGATCAATAGCAATATGAACCCATAACAAGCTCTCTCGATGACTTTACTACACTAAAAAACCATAAAGAAACCCCCATCTGGACTAGAACAGTCCAAGACAGGGGAAATGGAGGTCAAATTGATCAACAACCTTATTCAAAGTTATTAATATCGTATCCGATTTTTTTTAAAATGCAAAACTTTTTCGCACTTTTTTAAAAAAATCTTAAAAAACACCTAATTCTTTGAAGTCATCTTCTAGCTTATCTATTTTAGAAAAGAGAAGCGGAATGTAAAACCCAGAAAAGGTTGATCTCAAAGAGCAGCGCAAATTACGCGCATTGTTATCAACAAGAATAACCTTCTCTAAATCGGGCCAGCGAGACTTGGTTGCAATCTTAAAGAGGTCTAAATAACGCTCATCAGACTTATTAACCCATTTTACCTGTTCATGATCATCGCTTTCAACAGCTTCGCACAAAAAATCTCCTCCTGGAGAGAAAACTGCATCAAAAAGCTCAACACCATCCCGCACAAAGAACTCATGATAGCGCTCTTTCAAATCTTCATACGCCCAGGGCCCTATGTCAGACTCAATAAAAAGAACATATCCACGCTTTTTTAAAGACCACGCATATTCAAAGACGTCAGAACAAGGGGAATAAAAACGAGAAAGCAGAACCCATGCCCACCGTAAAGCTCTAAAAAGAAAAAAATTGCCCCCAAAAATATGGTATTCAACCGTAGGAATTACTCCATAATAAAGAGCATAATAACCATATTTTCCAAGCCCATAACAGAGTGGAATTAAAACAGGAGCGCTGCTTATCAAGAAGCCCTTAAACCCAAAAAATTTTTGCGCAAGTGCTACGAGGGTGCCGTACGAAAGCGTCACCGTGGCAGCAGCACCACCGTCAAAAGAAAAGAGAACGCCATGAATGTCGAAGGCTATCGCCACCCGCTTTGAAGGAAATCGAAGTATATCAATCTCAGGCTCATTCCGCGCCCATGCGCGCTCAGCTCGCCCTAAACCCCACAAAAATGACGTCACTATCAATGATATAAAGATAAAAGTCCACATTGGCATGCTATTCTACCTCTTGTTTAAACATACTAAATTTAACTGACTTCACGTATTTTAGAAATATAAACTTTATGATACGCTGTAATCAACCACCTATACAGTGTTCATGATATGCTTTTAGGATTAAAAATGACAAAACCGTATCGCACCTCTTTTACCAATCACTCTTTTTCACCTTTTTCATCCACTTGTATAAAAGTGATCTGTTTAATCATACTCGCATTTCTCCTTTCTTTCTGGAATATCACTCACATTCAGGGATCTCTCAGTGGGATATTCGCGTTCAACCAATCACTTTACCCACTTATTGGCATGGTCGCTGGACCACTGCTTATGAGTCTCTGGGGGTTCTTGAATTTTGTTCTACATTTTTCATTTTCAGCAGCCATCTGCAAAACACTTCTTGCGGCACATTTAGCAAGCAGTTGTGGCATGCTCTATGCAGCGCTCATTGCTTCATCAAACTATCTCTATTTTAAACGAGGGCTCTGCGCAGCGATGGTATTCGTTTGTGGCATCGCTTTTATTATTCATCCGGTTGGACGGTTTGCACTACTCTACCCCTGTTTCTGGTTTATACCGCTTATTATAGCCTTTATTCCAAAACCCTCAATATTTTTAACGGCACTTGGCAGCACCTTTGCTTGCCATGCAGTCGGATCTGTTTTGTGGCTCTACGCAGGCAAAATCCCCTCGGCTTTAGCGTGGAACAATCTCATTCCCGTGGTAGCCAGTGAACGCCTCATTTTTGCTTTAGGATCTTGCATTATTGGAATGCTTTTTGCAACCCTGTTCGCATTTATCAAATCGAAACTCTCTTTTTGGCTACGGCCCAAAATACATCAAACGCTCTGTGTAAAAAATAAAATTTAATAAAAATCGTTGGATTATCTCATAATGACTATGAAAAAAATTATTCTTATAAGCAGTATCTGTCTCATCGTTATGACGAGCTCTCTCTTCTATCTTTTTTCACCAAAAAACGCTCTCAGGCCAGATGAATCCAAGAGTCATAAAAAACTAATACATACCATACGGCACCTCGCGATCATGATGGACGGCAATCGCCGCTGGGCAGAACAACATGGTTTGAGCCGCATCGAAGGGCACTCACATGGCGTAGATCCTCTTAAGATGGCTGTCCGTTTTTGCATCGACCAGCATATTCCCTATCTGTCTGTCTATGCCTTTTCTTTAGAAAACTTTAATCGCTCTCCAGACGAGTTAGCTCACATATTTCATATTGTTAAAGAAGGCCTCCGAATAGAGGAAATGCAAGAGGTAATTGATAAAGGCGTCTGTATCAGGTTTATTGGCGATCGTTCCCGAATTCCTGCAGACCTCATGCCAACCATCACCACTCTAGAAAACAAAACACTTAACGGAACAGCACTCCAACTCAATATTCTCTTTTGCTACGGTGGGCAACAAGAAATTACCGCTTCGGTCAAAGCCATCGCAGAACAAGTTTCACGCGGTGAGCTTACACCAGCCGATATCACCCCACAAACTATCGAAGCCCATCTCTGGATGAAAGGGGTGCCTCCACCAGATCTCGTTATTCGCACGAGCGGAGAACAGCGCTTAAGTAATTTCTTATCATGGGAATGCGCCTACAGCGAGCTTCTTTTTATAGAAAAATATTGGCCAGCAATCACCTACGAGGACCTTGAACAGGCAGTCGAAATCTTTGTACAAAGAAAAAGAAGATTTGGTAAATGAATATAACCGTATTAGGCGATGGAGCCTGGGGAACTGCATGCGCATCGCTTTTAGCTCAAAATGGGCACCAAGTCACCCTCTGGTGCATTAACAATGCAGTTGCTCATTCTATTACCACAACAAAGGTAAATCATCTTTATCTCCCTGGCATTTCGCTTCCTTCTTCAATAAAAGCAACCACTTCACTCGAAGACGCTCTAAAAAATTCTTTTATTTTTGAGGCGATCCCCATTGTTTTTATGCGAGATATTCTCATCCAATGCGCCCAATTTAAAAGAGATGATACCCTTTGGATCTCGCTCAGCAAGGGCATTGAAAACGATACATTCTTGTTTCCTACAGCAATTATACGCGATGTTTTTGGGCCCGAAACAACGGTTGCTGCGCTTTCTGGACCAAGTTTTGCTCGTGAGGTTGCTCAAAAAGAACCGACTATTGTTGCTCTAGCTGCACAATCACAATCGACTCTCAAAACACTCATACCGCTGATTGCTAACAACTATTTTATAGTCACCCCAACCGACGATCTTGTCGGCGTTGAGCTTTCTGGAGCTCTTAAAAATGTATTCGCTCTTGGAGTAGGACTCCTCAGTGGCGCTGGATTTGGAAGTAATACGCAAGTTTTATTTGTACTTCGATGTCTTGAAGAATTGAAAGCGCTTTTTGTTGCCCTTAATGGACGGGAAGAGACGCTTTATGGGCCAGCCGGAATAGGCGATCTCATGCTTACCTGTTTTAGTTGTCAGAGTCGTAATATGCGTCTTGGTAAAATGATCGGGGAAGGTAAAAATCTAGCCTCTACACTTGCACAAAATACCCTTACCGCAGAAGGCCTCAACACCCTCCCAAGCATCTGTGCTCACGCAAAAAAACATACGATCATACTCCCCTGCTGCGATGCTCTTTTTTCGATTATATTTAAAAACGCCCCTCTCGAAAATCTCTTAGCCGCTTTACGCTCTGAAAATCATCGTTAGGCCCAAGATACAATCAGTGCAGGCATCTCTCTATTTTTCTCATGAACATAGAAGCGGTATGTTGCCTGAGGGTTTGTATCCCCCTCATAGGGACCAACCTGCTCGAGTATAAACTGCAAGCGTTCTGCAACAGCTGCGCTTTTTACATTTTCATTGCGACACACAAGAATGACGCGTTTAACCGCTAGGTTTTCACACGCAAAGCGAGTTAATGCATTTACTGCCTCAGTAACAAAGCCTTTTTTCTGCTCAGAGGTGCGGCACCAATAGCCAATTTCGATAGATTGGTTATGGCGATCAAACCGCATTAACGCAACAACCCCTATTAACTTTTCTTGCGCCCATAAACCAAAATGCCATTCAGATTCTTTTTGTGCATCCAAAAAAGCATTCTCAATAAATTTCTCAGCTACTTCAACGCCTCCTGTTCTGTATGATTCTGCCCACGACATCCAGGGAAGAAGCTGCTCCATAGTCTCAACAACTGCCTCGTGGAGGTTCGGGGCATCACGCTTTGTTAACAAACGAATTTGTAAACGAGGCGTTTGAATCGTACTCATAACACCTTTCTTAGTATCGGTTCTTATTCAGATAAACAGACCTATCAAAGAT
The DNA here is from genome assembly GCA_000996275.1 of candidate division TM6 bacterium GW2011_GWE2_42_60. GTDB lineage: Bacteria > Babelota > Babeliae > Babelales > Babelaceae > UBA12395. Next base: position 230,470 of record LCEG01000001.1, on the reverse strand, counting down.
AAAGATATAAAAAAGAGACCGTCAAAAGAAACAATAACAAGGATCGATTTATTGACACCCATCAAGACTCTGATAGGCTACGCGAAGAAGAGTATGCTACTTTTACCCTTTTTTCAGGGAACCCAATTCATGAAATACTGTGCAAAGCTCATTTTCTTAACACCTCTTATTTGTTCAGTTAATTTATTTTTCCCCATCAATAATGTTGATATTTTATTTGTTAATCTTTCCCAATTACGACCAACACAAGTTCGTTACTCATCAGAAAACGTAAATGACAAAGTAACAAAAGCAATCAAACAGGGTGATACTAATAAAGAGTTTTCTACCTTTAAATACGACAATGGGCAAAGTATCTTCTCAACCAAAGATGCCCTCCCTGTCATTGCAACAAATATAGATTCGGAAGAAAAAACTCCTCTTTTCTACCTTATAGATGGCCATCACAGCGCTCTTGCCTCTTTTAAAGTCAAAGCAAAAACTATCCCCGTCAAAATCGAAGACATCTATTATCCAGCGCCGGGCACAAACTTTTTTTGGGAATGGGCACAAAAACACCAGTACACCTATCTCAAAGACACTGATGGTTCCCTCCGAATCCCCGAAGATTTTAATACCCTAACCAATGACCCAATTCGTTATTTCGCTGCTCTTGCTGCACGAAAATTTGAAAAAGATACCAACTATAAAAACTCAACGGGAGCCGAATTTCCTCTCTGGGTAAAAATAGGGAAAGATATTCCTTTTATCGAATTTCATATTGCTGACGCTCTTATAGAAGCCTCCTTTGTTTATAATTATGGCGATGAAAAGGATAAAAAACTCTTCCAAGAAAAAATAGAGTTTGCACGCATCATTTTAACTAAAAAAATAAAAGAGCTCGACGAAAAAGCCCCGCTCAAACAGCTTAAACTTCTTACAAAACAAGAACACTTTAGAAAATCAGTCGCCATACAAAAATGGCTCAGCTTCTTCCAATAGACAAACGGTAGACAAGCAGTAATCAAAAAAATCAAAAAGGAGAGGAATAATTTATGCATCTTCGTTTTTTATTTAGTTCTTTATTAAGTCTTTTATTTAGTTCTTTATTGATCAACTGCTCTACCACCTGCTCACCAAACAGAACAGTCACCAATCCAATCTTTATTTCTTCGCTTTCATCTGACTGGTACCCACAAGATCATGTTGAACTCAACGCTACTCTGGACCAGTATTTCAGTGAAGCGGCTCAGCGCTTTGGAGTAGTTACTAACCCCAACTTGTTGCAGATTCTTATCGCGCCTCATGCTGGATACCGTTATTCTGGTCTCTGCGCGGCAACAGTCTACCGCACGTTACTTTCAAAAAATGGCGACCGTAATCGCCATTTTACCCGCGTTATTGTTATTGCACCCAGCCACCACCTCTCCTTTAAAGGCATTGCACTTCCGTCGTTTTCTACCTATCGCACGGCCTTGGGAGATATCCCTCTCGATAAGCCTGCGCTTAAAGCATTAAGGAGAAACCCCTCTTTTCACCAAGAAAACGCGGTTACAAGAGTCTATGCGCAAGAACACTCGCTCGAAGTACAGCTGCCATTTTTACAGAAAACAATTGCTCACTTCAAACTCATTCCACTTATTGTAGGGGAAGTTACGCCCGCTCATCTTGATTCAATTGTTGAGAGTTTGCGTCCGCTCATTAACGACCGGACCCTTATCGTAATCAGTACTGATTTTGTTCACCATGGCGCTTCTTTTGGCTATCAAAAATTCACTACTCATATTCTCGACCAAGTACGCCAAATAGACTCGGCAGTTATCGAGTCTCTTGTCCATCAGTCACTCCAAGATTTTAATACGGTAATGCAAGAAACAGGCGCTACTGTCTGTGGTAAAGAACCGCTCAAAATAGTACTCGCCTTAATCAAAAAAAAGGTATTCCAACCAGTTGAATCGCGGCTCACCTGTTATTACACGTCTCCACAAAGAGAACATGATCAAGAAACAGTTGCTGATAAAGACGCTCTCCAAAGCGTCAGCTATGCGGGCATTATTTTTACAAAAGAAAAAAGTTCTACACTCGCCCTCTGCGACCGATTGACTGCCTATGAAAAAAAAGCACTCCTTACGCTTGCACGCAGAAGCATAGAAAACCAATGTATGCCACAAAAAGAAAGAGTCGCAGACGCGCTATTACTTCCAATCAAAAGCCAAGCGCTTACTGCACAAGCAGGTGCATTTGTCACACTCACCAAAAAAGAATCGGGGGATTTGCGCGGATGTATTGGGCATATAACCACCCAAGAGCCACTCATGCTTACGGTACAAGAAATGAGCAGGGCAGCAGCCTTTCATGATAGCCGTTTTTCGCCGGTTACCAGATCAGAACTTTCGGAACTTGCCATCGATATTTCAATCCTTGAGCCACCTTTTGTGGTCAAAGATTGGAAAAAAATTGAGCTTGGAAAACAGGGGATTATTCTTGAAAAGCAACGTGCAAGCGCCGTCTTTCTTCCGCAGGTGGCAACAGAACAGGGCTGGAGTTTAGAAACAACACTTCAGCACCTTGCTCTCAAAGCAGGGCTTTCTGCTGACGCGTGGAAAGATCCTGAAACAACGTTCCAGGTATTTGAAGGGTGTGAGGTTAAAGCTCGCGAGGATTAATCCATTTCCTCTTAATTCCGCCATTCAGTTTTCTATACTTATAGGCGAGATCTTTAGTTATTACTATCTTTTTTTGTGGCTCTAATTCTTTTTGACTTAGCAAAACGGCTACCTCTTCAGATGCCGATTCAAAAAATGCTTTTATCGGGTCTGCTATTTCATTGTCAATTTTTACAAAGAACTGGGGATGTAATTTTTCTTTATAAGGCGCAAAGGCCATAGCTGGTGTAAAAATAAAGGGATGAACTCCCCTCATATACTGTAAAAACACTGTTGGCAATTCGTTTTTAAGGAGCGTAAGCTGTTTGATCAATTTTTCAGTACGCTGATGTATTTGTCTTATGCTCTTATTAGTCTGTGGTTGAGGATTATTTTCTATTGCTACCTTGTCCAAGATCGTAAGTCCAATTTGCAAGGCATCAAGAGCCTTTATAGAATTTTTCGCTACTGCTGTTTTGTCGACAAAAAAATTTTGCTCAAACGGAAGTATCCATTTACCGCATATCACTCTCTCATCATCACGTATTGAAAAAAGCGTTTGAGACGAAGTTCTGTTTTTCAACTCCTTTAGTTCCTGAAGAAAAAATGCACATAAAGCATCCATTTTTTCTATCACCTTTGAATTCAAAGGCTTAAACAATGGATTGTTTTTTTCAAACGCTTCAACGCACAAAGAAAGGACTGTTTTTTGATTTTTTTTGTCTACAAAAAATCTAAGCCCAACATTCACATCAAAATAAAGACTTAATGTATCATCCGATAAACAATCAAGTTGTGCTTTATAGGACTGCATCAGTTTTATGGCTCTTTCACGGCTCTGCAAGTTTGCTAATTTCTGCCTCTCTATAGCCCTTTTAGCAACTGTTTTGTCTTCGTTCAACGATTCTTGTTTTTCTTCATTTTGCTTTTCTTCAAAACACATTTCGCCCGGTGTTTTTTCATTAATATATGCAATAAACGCCTCAAACATCTTTGGCAAAGCAACGTCTCGCCATATCTTAAACGTAGGCTTGTACTCATTATACAAAGGAAGTTCTACGCTAAAATTGTTAATTTTTTCAAAAATAGGCTTTGGTAGATGCAAAAGACCTTCTAAAGTCAAAATAACCTCCTCGGCACTGAGAGGTTTTGATTGTATTAAAGCCACAACCATTCGATAAAAGCCATAGGGATTCTTATCCTGCAATGCAGAAAAAAGATTCATTATTTTTTTGTCCTGTTCAAAGGACGAGTCTGAGTTAAGCCATTTCTCCGTAATCGTATCAAAACGACCGTTAATCATGTTTATTTTTTGATCGATCGGCAAAAAAATATCCTGTGTCACCGGGTTTTCATCTACTACCAACGCTTCATTCCCAGAACTTTCACTCTGATAATGCACCACAGCCGTCAAAGATGATTGATCTGATGCGGCAAGCAAAAAGCTAAAACTACTTACCACTGACAGTAATTTTATATATTTTTTCATAGCAACTCTTTTAAAAAACATATTATTTTAATTTCTCTATTATTTTACATTTATTTCTATATTTGTCAATACGTGTTACGGGCAAGAAGAAGCTCTCTAGAACAAATTGTTAACCGCTAAAACTTTGACGATTTTAATGCCATTGCTTAGAGTGTAGTTAGAAAACTATGATGCTCACATAACAATCGAAAAAGAACATGCATAGAAACGATATCGGCGATATCAACCCTAAATATTATATTTTACTCCTCCAGATAATCAGCAAATATATCCCAGAGGGGAAGATTATTCTTTTCGGATCTCGTGCAAAAAAAACTGCCCATCAAGGGTCTGATATTGATATTACGATTGACTGTGGTCAAAAAATAACCGATGGACGAATAGCTCTATTGCGACTCGATATTGAAGAAGATCTCAATATCCCTATTCCTGTTGATCTCTCTGATTTTTATGATCTTCCAAAAACATTTCAAGACTCAATAAAACAAGAAGGTATCATATGGAGACACTAAAACGTAAAATTCAAACATTTGAAGCAGCACTCGCTACACTCGAAAAAGCTGTCTCAAAACACAAAGCCAGTCTTTCGTATGATGAAGAACGCTTTGAAGAATATCGCGACTCCCTCATTCAACGATTTGAATACTGCACCGATCTCCTCTGGAAAGTCGTAAAAGACTATCTCGAAAAAGTTGAAGGAATACATGTAGCATCACCAAAACCAGTTTTCCGTGCATGCTATACGGCAACCATACTCTCAGAGGAAGAGGTTGAAGCTTTCCTACTCATGCTTGACGCTCGCAATACAACATCCCATGTTTATCGAGAAGAATTTGCAAGCATACTCTATAAAGAAATTCCTGAATACTACCAAAAGATGTATCTTCTCATCAATAAACTCATTCAGCGTTTAAAATAGCCGCTTTATGCCTGAAGCTGCACAGAAAGTGGTTTTGAGAGATCAACCAATGAGCCTGGCAATGGCTTTTGTGCCGTAATAAAAGTACCGGCACCAGTCACTGTTTGCACGGTTTTGATACCGTCTTGCGCAAGATAATTTACTACCTCTTTAAGACCCATACCTCTAAAATCGGGTACAATTCGCACAAAAGCTTTTGAACCAGTCGAAACATACAAAACAGCCTGCCGCCCCTCAAGCTCTTTGCCCGGATGAGGCCACTGCGCGATAACCGTATCCCGAGGAGCAATATCAGCAATACGCCACACTTTTACCTTAAGACGAATTTCTTCTGCACGCTGCTGAGCCTCAGCAACCGTACTCCCCATAAAAGAAGGCATTGTCGCTTTTTTTGGCTGACGAACCACCACGAGAAAAACCGATTGATGAGGTTTAACCTGCTGCCCAGGCCGCGGAGTTTGCTCAATAACTGTTCCCGGAATAAGATCCGCACGTTCTTGCTGCGCACGAATACGTACATTGAGCTCTCGCTCAGAAAGCACTGCAATCGCATCAACAACCGGCAACCCAACCAGCGAAGGCGCTGGAAATGGCGACTGCCTCACTAAAAGCGAAGCACCATAAAAACCAACGAGAAAAAAAACAAAAGGAACCAATAGAAGGCCTGTTTTCATCAACTCACCTCAAAAATATAAACAAGGTACTCAGTAAGCCGGATTCTGTCTGTGCCAAAGGCACGCAGCAACCATGTATCTTTGCAACCTACCCGCGTTCATTTCCCACAAAAAGCTTACGCTTCCCATGGCGGAATAAGAGACCGAATAACGCTGTTTGGTCTTGCTCCGGACGGGGTTTACCCCCCTTGGCCATTACTGGCGCAAAGTCGTGCGCTCTTACCGCACGTTTTCACCCTTACCAACAAATTCATCAAAGAACATGATGGCGGTTATTTTCTGTGGCACTTTCCATGGGCTTGCGCCCCCCTGAGTCATCCCCAGGCATCCATCTTATTAGGAGTCCGGACTTTCCTCACACAGCTTAATAAAAAGCTGTGCGCGATTGCTCTTCATACCTTGTATCTTAATTGTACCAAAAGTGGCACTAATAATATAGTAGCACACGCCGAAAAAGGAGTCCAAAAAAGAGCCCCCTCAATAAGCATTGCTCCCAACATAAGCAATGTTCCCATAAAAGCATGCGCAAATGAGGTGCGACTCACGACCCCATCAAGCGGCTGCCAAATGAGAGCAGCTCCTCCATAGTAAAGCAAGGTAGAGACCAATGAAACTCCCTGAAAAAAAGAACTTACCAGGACAGTGACCAGTCCAAACAGTGCTCGCACTACACCCAGCTCATTACTCACGAGACAAGCTATAAACCCAACCCGTACAAAAGAGAGATGCCAGGAGCCAGTAAAGCCAATCGCAAGAACTTCTGCAAAAAGAGCTACAGCAAAGAGAAAATAGAAGAAAAGCCCACGCATAAAGACGTACTTTTTCACTTGTGTTATACTTTCCAGGTATAGAGCCTGTTCATTTTTTCAATTTTTAACCCCCGTTAGTGATAAGAGTACCATGAGTCGAATACGGTTGCTCCTTTTTCTTTTACTTTTTTCAGGTATCGGTCTTTTTTGCGGCGTTTTTCTTTTTTTTACAACCAATCGTTGGCTTGACCTCTCTGCCCTCGAACAAGGAGCCGCAGGACATCCAAGCATTCTTCTTGACGATGAGGGTAAAGAATGGGGCCGTTTCCAACTTGAGCGCAAGGAACCGATTTCTCTTTCTAGCCTCTCTCGTCTTACTATTGAAGCTTTTCTGACCTCAGAAGACCAAGAGTTTTTTATACATCATGGCATCTCCCTCCGTGGCATTTTACGGGCCATTAAAACAAATCTCCGACAACATCGCTTTGCTCAAGGCGCCAGTACCATCACCCAACAACTCGTACGGCTCCTTTTTGTCAGCAAAGAGCGAACTTTGTGGCGTAAGATTCGCGAGCAGGTCTTGTCTCTGCTCATTGAACAGCAATTTTCTAAAGAACAAATTCTTGAAGCATACCTTAACAACGTCTACTTCGGCACTGGCATTTACGGCATTCAAGCAGCAGCAAAACGGTTTTGGGGTATCGAAGCAAAAGATCTTTCGATTGCACAAAGCGCACTTCTAACCGGTCTACTTCCAAGCCCAGAACGTTATTCTCCTATTACACACGAAGAAATCGCAAAAGGGCGCCGAGAAGTCGTCTTAAGGAGCATGCTTAATCGCAAAACAATAACAAAACAGCAATACGACGCCGCACTCCAAGAACCACTCAATATTCGACACGAACCTTCAAGTGCTCTTGCCCCTCATTTCCGTGAATGGCTTCGTCGCATGCTCGAGGAACAATTTGATCGTAAAACACTCTACACAGGCGGCCTCATCATCCAAACAACGCTCAACCGAAAAGCACAAGAAAAGGCTGATCAGGTATTTAAAGAACATATAAAACATCTTCGCTCAGTCGAGCCAAAACTCGATGGTGCTCTCGTTTGCATCGACAACGCTACCGCAGGCATTAAAGCGCTTGTGGGCGGATATGATTTTATGGTATCTCAGTACAATAAAGCAACTCAAGCAACACGCCAGATGGGCTCTATGTTCAAACCGATTATTTACACCACGGCACTCCTCAATGGGAGCACCATGCAAGACACCGAAAAAGATGAACCGCTTGTCATTGGCACCTGGGCACCACAAAACGTCTCTAAAGATTTTATTGGGACCATGACATTTGCTCACGCGGTAACGGTATCCAATAACATTATTCCCGTAAAACTTTTCTTTAAGCTTGGTGCCGAACGCATCAGTGAATGTGCACAAAAATTCCATCTCCCCGGCCCATTCCCTCCCTACCCATCGTTAGCGCTTGGCTGTACCGAGTGCACACCCCTCCAGGCTGCAGCTTATTTTGCCGTTTATCCCAACAAAGGCGTTTACACCGAACCTCATGCAATTGAATGGATTAAAGATGAATGGGGACAGAAAATATGGAAATATTATGCCCACTCAGATACCGTTATTGATTGGAGCACCGCAAGTCAAATGCTCCAAGTACTCAGACTCGTCTCCGCTCGACTCAGAGAGCGTATGCCAGAACATTGGATTCGTGGAGACACCGCCGGAAAAACAGGAACAACCAATGACAATAGGACCTGTTGGTTTGCAGGCTGCACCCCAACACATACCTCCGTCGTCTATTTAGGACGCGACGACAACGAACCAATGGAACATAGAATTTTTTCGGCTTGGCACGCACTACCACTATGGCTCGATTTCAACTACTTTATCGAAAATCCAAAAAAGACCTTCTATTTCGATCCACAACTTTCACGCATCTGGGTTAATCGCTTTAGTGGGGCTCCATCTCGTGAAGGCGCTGCGGACGCAATTCCACTCCTCACAAAATAAATTACCGCTCTTATAGATTCCCTTCGATACAACCCTTCGGGTCACTCAGGGTAAACTCGCTCACCATGAGCGGATAGGGCGAATTTATTACTGTTCTCTACCGCTCATCCCGAGTGTTTCCGACACAGGAGGAAATGTATCGAGGGAGGCGAGGTGATAAAGTGATTTTGTCGACCTTGAGAAACAAAAAACTTGAGCCGCATTTCTCCCTCGATACATTTTTACTAAAGATTAACTTTGAAGTTCAAGAATGGTAAAAATACTCGGGATGAGCGGATGGTGCATTAAAACGCCTGGATGAGCGGTGAAAGTAAATTCGCTCCCACCGCTCATGCTGAGTGTTTTCCGTAGGAAAATGTATCGAAGCATAGAAGCAGCACCAAAATTCAAGAAAGCAACGTACTTAATTTCCGCGCAAAACCTTGAGTTGACCGTTCAAGATCAGCCTGTCTAAAGACTGAGAAAAACGCTGGATACTGCTCGGCCATCGCCTGTGCATTATCCAGTTGATGATCAGTAATCAGTGTCTCCAAAGGTACAATAATTGAAGGTTTCTCAAAAAAGAGTAATTCAAAAAGAGAGCCTGCACCAGCTCGTGAAATAACACAATCTGCAGCAGAATAGAGAACAGCCATATCTTCACGATAAGCAAAGACAAGAGCCTGTATGCCCCGTTCTCGATAAAGATCCCGAACACGAGTTACATCACTCTCTCCCGTCTGATGCATCACCATAATTTTTTTAGATAAAGCAAGCCCCGCAATCACCTCTGGCATTATCGTATTAATAAAAAACGACCCCTGAGATCCACCAATCACCAGCATAACGCGATCCGCATTTTCTATACCAAGTCGCACACGCGCTTCTTCTTTGGTCAAACGGTCGTTTGCATCAAAACGCAAGGGATATGTGCCACGTATTACTCGAGCAGATCGAGGAAATTTAGAAAATGCTTCATCAAAACAGACAAACGTTTTGGTTGCAAAAATACTCAAAACAGTTGCCGCTTTTCCAGGTACTGCATTCAACTCATAGAGATAAATAGGAATTCCAAGGGTCCTCGATATAATCCCAATCGGTAAAGAGATAAAGCCTCCAGTGGTCATTACTTTTTCGGGCCGCGCTTTTAAAAGAGCACGCCATGCGTACCACGAAACTTTACTTAAATTCCAAAAATATTTTGGCCAATTCCAAAAATCCCAGCGCGGAACATTACCCAATGCAAAAGTAATATGCTCGTTCACAAATCCCGCCTTTTGCACAATATTCTTATCAAGAGGCGTATCTGTTGAAAAGAAGAGAACATGTGCGTTAGGGTGTTCTTCACGATACCGACGCGCAAGCGTAAGGGCAGGGATAAGATGTCCGCCTGATTTACCGGCAACACAACAGATACTTCCATTTTGCTGTGTCTCTGTTTTTGCTTTTCGCATCACCACAAAAGAGATAATCCCAATGATGATTGCTCCAAGCAAAATGCTACACAACACAACGATAAAAAACTTTTTCAAGAACTTTTTGAAGCTGAACATCTTTAACCGATCGCAATACATATTCCTGTCGAGAATTCATCGCTACTTCTGGCATACTCAGCTCCCGTTCTCGACTTGCGGGTTGCTCAGACTTTTTTTCTTTTCGTTCAACCACAATAAAGCGTATACGAGTCACAAATGCACCGCCAAGATGGTCATTAATCGTCTGTACCACCATTGGTGAGAGCATGGAGAGCTCATGGAGCCAATGCGAATCGTAGACGCCAACAACAAGAACGTTCCCTAAGACACGTTCAAGACGCATATGCACCTGGAGGTCACCGACGATCAGCGGCCAATCTTTCATAAGACGAATTTGCCAATTTCCTTTGGTTGTAAGTACAGACCCCAAAAGATCTTTCATTGAAGAAAATGCCATTTTCACAGCCTTTTTGGTTGCAGAAAAAAACCTAACTTTCATTTTCAGTGTAGGAGAATTATCCCAAAAAGCAACGGCTCTGTTCTAGAGATTTGAGGATTTTATAAAAAACAGGCGAGGATGAAAGTTTTATCTTTTCATCCTCGCCTGTTTTTAAAAATTGCAACGCGATTATCGCGAGATCTTCACTACAGCAGAAGCGTTTTTTGACTATTCTGCAAGCTCGTGGCATATTCTCGCCATCTTTTTTGCGAAAGCTTCAATGCAAGCATTTTTTGTTGTAGGAGCTCTTTTTGTATTTCAACTTGGTCTTTTGCGTATGATGCTCTTGTATTAAACTCGATTATTCGCTTGCTAAATTTAGACTCGTCTTTTTTCAATGCAGCATCTTGAACTTTTGCAAATACATTTGGCAACCAAAGACAGTGATACCAACGCAGAGAAAATTCCTTAATGGCCGGACTCTCTTTTTTCTCGACCTTCTCTTTTTCTGCAAGGGACTTCCCTTGAATAAGCGTGGAAAAATAGTCGAATGAAACCTGGTCTTTCAAAAAACGCACGGTCGAATTTCCCGCCGATTCCACAAGTCGATACAACTTGTCTATCATCGGCATATTTAACTCTCTTCTCTGTTCTCGTATTTTTTCCAAAATAGATTGTGTCTCAGAGGCCAAATTCCATGCCCATCGCTGTTCAAGCCTCTCTAATTCTGAATCTTTTTTCCAATACGCAAGCACACCTGGCAACCAGAGATACTTGTACCAGCGCATTGAATTCGCAAGCGTAGCTCTCGTTTCACGCACTTGTTTGAGCCCTTCTTCCTGTTTTTTGGTCATAGGGTCAAGTGGATTTTTTATCTGGTCTATAGACTGCTGTAACAATAATTCTTCTTTTTTAAGCTTATCTGCTACTTGCATACATTGAGTTGAGAAACAGTGTGTGTAATGCTTCTCATAAATTTCTTCGCTGACATTTTGGTTTGAGCTAGCATTCTTCAATGCATTTGCCTCTTGATCAGCTTTATTTATAAGACTAGCAACATCTAATTTATATTTAAGCGCATCAGCGTTAATTTCTTCAGGAATAGGTCGCTTTTCTGGATTTGTTTTTTTGTACGGCTGCGGCACCTGTGTAATAAATTTCTGAGCCAGTTCTTCTGCAAACTTCTGACGGATTTTTGGAGAAAAACTACCAACAGAAAATGTCCATTTTAATGTGTCCATAAAAGGTTCATACTCTTCAATCTTATTTTTCAATAGAAGTGCAACCTTGTCAGCGCCACCGAGTGTTCCAGTCGCCAACGTTTCCATAAGGCTTATTATCGCAGTAAAATAACCTTTTATTACTTCTGGCTTCTGCCGCATCTTTTGTTCAAAAATCTCAAAAAGTGCTTTCCCAATGCTGTTCGAATCAATAACCACTCGTATCAACTTAAGCGCTTGTTCGGGAGTAAGCCCATAATCAACAACCGCCTTAAGCCGTGTCCCCATTTCTGGGCTTATTTTTGCAATGACATCATAAGGCAAATTAAAACTAGCAAGCCATGCGGCCCATCCAAGTGCTTTTGATTCATGCACAGACTGCAATCCCATTCCAGGGCCCCAAACCACTACATTAGGCAAGTGATTTGTCACCTCGATTACCGTATTTGCTGTTTTTTTAATATTCGGAACAACTGTTTCGCAGTTAGTGTGCAGATCAGTACTTGTCTCATTAACAGTGGTAAGAAACTTCGTTGTCTTTTGCAATAAGGGAGAAATTATGTTTTTATTTGCAAGCTCTTTTAATAAGTCGGCTAACTGCAGATTCTCAAGTGTATTAACACCCGCCCCAATCGCATCAATACACATATAACAATACTTTTTAAGCGTATCAGGACAAGTAACAAGATTTTGGGCACCAATTCTAAAAAGAACCTTGCCAACCTCGGTAGAATTAATAATCGCATTGATCAGATCTAGGGCTTGATCAAGCGTCAAGCCACCATTAATAAAAAGTTCAAACCCTGCTGGATATTGCGGAAGTACCAGAGAGCCTAACCATGAGCAAAACCATCCTTTTTTTAAAGCTTGAGAAACTAGAGTGGACTCTCGACATAAAGACACAAGACCAACAGCTCGAGGAATCAATGAGCCAAGCTTCTCATTCTCAAAAAACATATCGACGCCTTTTTTAAGCGTTGCTTTAAGTTCTTGTAAACGATTCGGCTTTAAATTAAATCTTTCAACAAATTCCAAAAGGCTAACTCGGTGCTCCTTATCACATTCCCCAAGCAGATCGACCAAGAGAAGCTTCTCATCACGATATGCCAACCATTTATTCATTTGCTCATATTCATCAGCAAATATTTTTTGGTCGTATTCTGATAAATCTTTAAAATTCCCACGTGCACACGCAATGTTAAAACGTTCTTGGTCTTCCAAATATGCACCTTCTGTAAAAAACCCTGTTAAAAAATTTGGATTATTGTATTTATTGGCAATGACCTTGCACTTATCAAAGTGATTTTGCGCCTGTTGTTGAGCATGTTTTAAGTAAGCATACTCACCTGCAAAGGCCGGGCAGTTAATTTTTCCGAGATTTTTTTCCCATCCATCAATGTACTCTTGATCGCCTTTAAGCTTATCTTTTTTACTCAACCACTCGTCTTGCCATTTTTTTCTCAGGTTATGCGCAATAGTCTTTCGCTCACTATCTCGTAGCTCAACAAAAACATCAAACATCTTTTCTGGTGAAAAAAATTCAAGCATCGAGTCAGAAATAACCTTTTCACTACCAAACAAGAGTTTTTCAATGGCCAGCAAGCGATTATAATGCGCTTCAAAACGAGCACGCGCCTTACACTCAGAGAGAACATCTGCTTTTAAATAACCAATCTTTGTTAAAAGCCAATTGCCCGTACCTGGATTCAGCTGAGCCAAACAATCATGACACTTTTCAAGCGATTCCATTGCTACACCTAAAAGGCTAATCAAGTGTTTCTCTTGCTCTTGGTTTTTGAAATCGCGCAAATTTTTTATTTTTTGTTCAAGGATATTAAAATGAGACGCTGCCTCTTGTATATTCAAGCGACAATTATCGTTCCCCTCATTCACCGCTGGCAACGCATCTTTAGGGAAATAGAAACTTCCGTAGAAGTCGAGTTCAAGACCATCTGCTTTTAATAATTGCTTATACTTTTCATCAAAATCTTTTTGCAGTAAAGATTTTAACTTTTTGTCACCTTCGCCCGGGTGGGGCAACTTAATAGGCCCATAAAAGTCTTCTACTTCTTCCTGCAATAGGATAAGTTTTTCTTTCACAAGCTTTCGAATCTCTTCCTTATGCTCATCAGAAACCGTTATTTCATTTAAAAATTCATCTATTTTTTTCTCAATAACATCTTTTTTCTTATGTATTTCTTTTGTACGCTCTTCTTTAAACTTAAGAATCCGCTTATCGCGCTCGCCTTTGTTCTTCGTGACTACTTCTTTGCATTTTTCTTCATAAAGCTCTTTGAACGTCTTTGGCTTAAAATCATCTTTTTTAACCAAAACCAATTTAGGGTTTTCGCCCACATTATTCTGCACATTACACAGAAACAGCTTGATGGACTCACGAAGCTGCAAAACTTCCTTTATACTTACTTTAAGCGGCATCGAATCTTTCAATACAAACATTGATGAAATCTGTTTGCAGGCATTATCCATAGGCATCGAATACCTATACGAAGAAAGCAAAACCGTCTGCATTCGATTCCAACAGGCAGAGGCTTCTTTCATTGTTTTATTAGCTGCAGGCCTATCATCTTTACACAAAGCATCAAAGGTCTGTGTAAGCAATGTATGCAACTCTTTTGTATCATCGCCAATACGGTTAATGACTTCAGACTCTTGCATCGCAAACACGGACAAAAAACTACCCACCCCACAAGCCAGCATTGCCCACAGAGAAAGTCTTTTGAATTTTAAAAATATCATATGAAAAACTCCACTTGATCAATTATTTTAAGCACTTTAGCACACACTATAATTTTATACTCTGTAATTATAGGGGAAAAACAAGACTTTGTCAAATGCCAAATTCAAATAGAAAACACAGCGCTATCACATTTTCCCTAAGAAAAGAAGCCGGTCAAGTCCATACGTAAACAACTTGAGCATGCGCTCGGCCTGAGAAGGATTTTATAAAAAAAGCGGTGAGAATGAAAGTTTTATTTTTTCATCTTCACCGCTTTTAAAAATTGAAGCGCAATGGCCGCTAAATCTTCACTGCAGATAAAGCTTTTTTTTAGTTTTGTTGCCAACTTGTGGCATACGATTGACATCTTTTTGTTGCTCACCTTTTAAACCGACCTTCTCGTATGCGGCAAACATCTTGTTAACATTAGAAAGCGCTATTGCATGTACGCACAGTTTTTTCTGTAGAGAAAGCGACTGTTTGTTTAACTGCAGTAACGAATCTTGTTTCCAATAAGAAATCAAACTGGGGAACCAAAGATAGTGGTACCAGGAGTATGATCCATCAAGCGTTTTTTTCTGATTTTTAAGGTTGTTTAATTCCAAAGAAATACTCTTTCGTGCATTGTTGAGGGCGGCAACATCAGCGTTAGTTATACGCTTCGCCCAGGCGTCTTGATCATCCTGCACAGGCACCATTTTGATAAGACCCATAAGATGACTTGTTAAATAAGACTTAAGACTGGTCGCAAAACAATTATTTCTAACACCTTGCAATGAAGTAAGAGGCAATAGGTGCTCTGATTCTTTGGCAAAACTCTTCCACATTTCAAATGTTTTTTTGCTCACCTGTGGAACCCCCATCCCGGTTGAAAGAGTTTTTGCTAACAACCATTTATCCACAACTCCCTTTTTATCCATAACAATACGAGGTTCTACATCTGGAAAATAAGTCTCAGTTGCTTTACGATATAATTTGTCTTTCTTTGTCTGAGAAAGCGAACTTACCGAATTTGGCTTTAAACCATCAAACTTATTTTGCCATTTCAACACAATATGCTTTAAGTACAATTTAAAGCAAGCAGGCTGTTCAATCATCTGGGAAATCAGGTCATTAGTTGATATTTTACCAAGCGTCAGAGCAGAGAACTGGTTCAATAAACCGACAACTTGCTGCACATCAAGCCCTGCATTATCCAAATACTCAAGATACGAAATCGTATCAGGCAACACTGCACGCACAAACCATCGAGACACCTTATAATTTAATAATGACGCCGCAAAAGAAGTTACTGAACTTTCTCTCCACCTCAATCCCCTGCCAATACTCCTCAAAGTTGCATCAGGAATAGCTTTAAGTTTTTTGATAATTTCCTGCGCAGTATCGTCAAAACCACCAACCCCAAGTGTTTGTTGAATTACCTCATCAATTTTTCCTGCAGCCATATTTTTTACGTGAGTAATGAACGGATTTACAATACAAGGATCGAGTATCCATAGCGAAAATGCAGATTTTTTCCCGACCACACCAAATTTTTGCTGATTTAAAACCATCTCTGGTTCAACATCTTTATAT
This sequence comes from candidate division TM6 bacterium GW2011_GWE2_42_60, assembly GCA_000996275.1. Classification (GTDB taxonomy): domain Bacteria; phylum Babelota; class Babeliae; order Babelales; family Babelaceae; genus UBA12395. The sequence continues at coordinate 214,564 of LCEG01000001.1, read as the reverse complement.
GATTTTCGTGGAGCGCACAAGTTTGCCGTAAAAATAGGCCTTCCAAACTCACAAGAAGCTTGCTTAAGCAATACAAACGATCGATCTAGCTGTGCTTCACAGATATCAAACATTTTTTGTAAATCGTCAATTTTTCCCGTTGAACAAACAAAAGAATTGTACTGCTCAACAAGTCTCTTGCATTCGTACAAATGCGTAGATGCTTTGGATACCGCTTTGCGCATAAGCACATGTTCTGCGTTTTGATCTTCCGGTAAATTTTCTAGCATCTTATCTTGTATTTCTACAATATATTCAATTTGATTGATACGATCTTTATACAGCGCCAAACGCTCTTTTTTAACTACATAAAGCGCCGGACTACCACATGTGTCTGCGTACGTTTTGCAAATATCCCGAGGGTGAGGTATTTTACTAATAAAATCATTCACCTGTACATTTAATTGAGTCTCAAAGTAGTGTGTATCAAAAACAGGCAGATATTTAGCATACTCAGCATACGCTAAGAGTTTATAAAGATTTATCACTAACTTTTTACGTATCACAAGCTCTTCTTCGGTAGAAAGTTTTTTGCTCAATCCAAAAAATGTACCCACTGAGCCAGCCCACGTTGGTGTGAGTTTGCCAAGATTTTCGCGACACACCTTTATCAATATTGATGCTTCGTTAACAATATGTACATAACCTTTTGGCACGCTAAACGAGTGACCATACTTCTTAAATTGTTCTTCAAGCTTATTAATTGATTCAGCTGCTTTTTCAATGTCATAATCCCGGGCTTCTTGGTCAGTGGGCTGCATCACTACACCATCGGATTCGCGCACAAGAAAAAATATATCACGAGTGAGTATATCCGAAATCTTTAGAGCCCAAGACTTAAACCATTTTTTATTTTCTTCAAAGATCTTAGTCAATAAAATCTCAAATTCTTTTTCGCGATAAAAATCTCTCAGATGCAAAGCATCAGTTATCATACATAGAAAATGCACCACTTGACCTGAAAATAAATCTAATTCACTCTTCAAAATTGATTTCAATAAAATTTTTCTATACTCAGGACACTCAATTTTTTCACAAAAAGATGTAACCCCTTTCGTCATTAACGTCTTAAAATCAAGCTCATTCTGGTCAAAGTTTTTCGTCAATTTCAGAAGAAAATCAGCCATTTTTGCCTCAGTAGTTTTGCTTTGCTTTAACACTTCTTGCGAAAATGTTGTTGTAAATATTGGCTTTTGCACATTGCTGGAAGGCTTACTGAGCTCTGAAAAACCAGAAACTCTATCTTGAACATTCAACATAAGCTGCTCAATCATAGAGCGTAATTTAACAACCTGTTCAACATAGTGCTGACTATTTTTTTCTTGTAATAAGAGCTTGAAAAGCTCATCAAATTTTTCTGAAATAGCCCCACATGCCTGTGGCATTAAATTTTGGTACCAGCCCGCATTAATAAATTTAGTTTGGATCCGGTTCCAGTGTTCAAAAGCACTTTCAAGCAACGCACCAATCGCCCCATTGTCAAATGGCTTACCCTGGGCCTTCCACTCAAGAATAGTTTCAAAAAGCTGATCTAAAGAGCATCTAAGCGCAACTTCATCAGCCATTTGCTTGTGAACAGGCGGCACTGGGACATTGCTCGCCGCAACTGTTAAAGAAACAGCAGCACAACAGGCAACTGCACTTAACAAAAAAAATCTTTTGAATTTTAAAAATATCATATGAAAAACTCCACTTGATCAATTATTTTAAGCACTTTAACACACACTATAATTTTATACTTTATAATTATGCGGAAAAAACAAGACTTTGTCAAATACTAAATTCAAATAGAAAACACAGCGCTGTCACTTTTTCTCTAAGAAAAGAAAGAGTGTTCTCCAGAAAAATTTTGCCCCACCCGGCATAGGAATCCGGTCAAGACCGTATGCAAACAACTTGAGCATGCGCTCAGCCTGAGATTGTTTTTCAAGATCATGCTGTTCAAGGGCCGTTTTAAAAGAGTCTTGCCAATAGACTAAAAGCGTATCGAGCACCTGTTTTGTTTCATGTTCAGAAAGAGGTTCAGCCTCAAGAACGCGAGTAAGATCTGCGTGCGTTGCAATCTGGGGATTTTTAAAAAGCGCCACCAATCCATGTCCTACCGCTACACATTCACCAGAAAACTCAAATATAACCGATCGAGAGACGATTGTGGGGATCACAAATTCACGTCGCGATGCCAAGAAGAGAAAAAAGACCCCTCCGGGGGGTTCTTCAACCAGTTTTAGGAGACTGTTCGCGCAACTTTCTGTCAAAAGGTCAGCACGATCAAACACAAAAACAAGCCGCTCACGCTCGCCTCTTCGTGCAGAACTTTCTGTAAAAACTTCTTCCAAGTCGTCCCGTTTATACGCCCCTCCAGAACGCTCAACCCACCGAACTTGAGGATGTTTATGCTCGTGCACTAACTGACGCAGGGTCGCGTCTGTTTCATCAACAAGAACCAGTCGACAAAGTTCATCAAAAAGGGCTTTTTGTGCGGTCGCACCCCCGATAAAAAGAGTTACCTGATGAGTAGTTTGGTGTTGGGAAGATAAAAAAACCATTACCGATCACGCGATTCATGAAGTTGCTTATGCAGCAATGCATCTAAGGCAGCATATGCTTGTTCTGCCAAAACAGTCGGGGCTAACATCGCATCGAGAACACAAAGATTAGATCTTGGCTCTCTGTACAACATATCAAAACCCTCTGCAACACGAGCAAAAAACAGACCATGCTCACGCTCAAACGAAGTCTTTTCTTTGCCTCGTGCTCCAATACGGGTCTGAACTGCTTCGGGAGCCAGGCGAACATAGATCGTCAAGTCAGCTTTTCTACCCTGAAGCGCTTTTGCGTTTACTAAACCAATAAAATCTTTATCAACCCCACTCCCATACCCCTGGTAAGCGAGAGAAGAATCGCTCATACGGTCAGAAATAACAATTTTTCCTTCACGCAATGCAGGAAGAACAGTAGTCTCCATATGCTCTGCACGATCAGCAGCAAAAAGAAGATACTCCGCCAATGGCACTGGTCGTTTTTCGGCGTCATGGAGCAGCCGTCGAATTTTTTCACCAAAAGAGGTTCCTCCTGGCTGGCGCGTAAGAAGAACTAAAAAGCCTTCTTTTTCAAGCCGTTCTACCAAAGCTTGCGCGAGTGTCGTTTTACCCGCTCCATCAAGGCCCTCAATCGCCACCAAAAATCCATCCGGCAATCTATTCATAATACCCTCACACCTCTTTTACACTGAGGACAACAAACTATTTTCAAACCCTCTCTTGATAAAGAGTATATCATGAAGAATTACAAGCAGATCTACAAAAAAAGATTTGAAGCGCTTGTCCGCTCTCTCAGCCCCCAGGGCAATCTTATACATCCAAGCACCCTCTTAAAACGCGCCGCAACGCTCTGGCCCAATCGCACTGCACTGCTTTACGAAGCAGAAGAACTCTCATTCAAAGAGCTTTTTACCCAGGCAGTAGCACTTGCAAAGCAACTTCAAAAAAAGGGGGTTAAACCCGGAGACCATGTCCTTATTCTTTACGAAAATAGCAGTAATTTTTATCGCGCCTACCATGCCGCCTGGATGACGGGAGCCATTGTTGCACCACTTAACGTATTTTTACATGAAAAAGAACTCACCTATATTGTCAAAGACGCACAACCTACGCTCATTCTCGTTTCTCAAACCCTACGCTCAAAAATTGAAGCCGCTTGCGCAGAAGCCGCTTTTAGTACCGACATGCTCATGAGCATCGAAGATCTTAGCACACGTGATGCGCAGCTTGATCTCACTTTTTCTATACCGCATCCTGCTCTCGACGCCTGCACGGTCATTCTCTACACATCGGGCACAACGGGCATGCCCAAAGGCGTCATGCTTAGCGGGAAAGCGATTATGACCAACTGCCTGCAGGGTATAGCTACCTTCGCGCTTGATGACCATGAACGAATTTTTGCAATATTGCCTCTTTTCCACAGCTACATGCAAAACGTTGCCGTCTGGTGCACCATTATCTTAGGAATTGCTACCATTGTCGTGCCACGGATCAATCGAAAAGCTATTAAAGAGGGCCTTGCAAAAAAACCAACTATTGTCCTTGGCATCCCGCAGCTATTTGGCCTCTTCTGCCTCATGAAAAATCTTGATTTTTCATCAGTGCGACTTTTTGTTTCGGGGGGCGATGCACTGCATGAACCAACGCGCCTTGGATTTGAGCTACTGTACGGACGACGCATTGTTAATGGCTATGGGCTTACCGAGTCCGCACCACTCATTGCAGTCAATCTTACAGACACCTGCGCCAGGCCACACGCCGTTGGAGTGCCGCTCTATGGCATTACCGTTGCTATTCGTGACACAAACGCTCAAATTGGAACAATTTGGGTCCAAGGCGACAATCTCATGCTGGGGTACTATAACGCGCCAGAGGCAACGCAGAAAGTATTAGTTGATGGATGGCTCAATACCGGCGACCTAGGGTACCTTTCCAAAGACGGATGCCTCGTCCTTGCAGGGCGAGAGAAAGATCTTATTGTCCACAAAGGGATCAATATCTATCCCCAAGAAATAGAAGGGTTACTTGCTCAACACCCTGCTGTCGTTTTTGCAGCAGTCGTTGGATTCAAAAAAGAAGAGACCGAAACACCCGTTGCATTTGTCACCCTCTCGCAAGAACTCGCTGACCCTGAAACAACGCTCAAACAGTACTGTCGCGAACATCTTGCTCCCTACAAGGTACCGCATCGGATTTTTATTCGCACCACGCTTCCTCAGACTGCAACAGGAAAAATAGATAAGAAAGTCTTGAAATTAGAGCTACAGAATGGGATAGTATAATACATAGTTAATCCGAAAGGCTTTTTATGGGATTTTTTAAACGCTGGGTCTCAAAACCAGCACAAGCAGTATCATTAATTACGATAGATTTTTCAAAACCATGGTGGTCAATTTTATGGGCACAAAAGGGGATGATTGTTGTCATTCTGCTTTCGACCCTTGTATACGAAATTCTCGACACTATCTTCCCTCTTTTAATCGGCAAAGCGCTCGATCGTGCAAGCATATCTTTTCTTGTGCTTGTTCTGTCGCCCTATCTTCTCGAAGAGGTAGTCAGCTGGTTCATCATCAGACCCATTATTACCCGATTACATGCACAAACAGTAGAAAGCTTCCGCTACAGTGCCTCTCGTGCTCTTCTCATCATCGACCCAACGGCACATGCTACCCATTCAAGTGGCGTCAGCATGGGGAAAATACGAAGAACCACTGAAGCCTATTTTAAATTGGTAAAAAAGTTGCTTGATGACCTTGTTCCTCTGACGATCATTCTTATTACAACAATAGCGTCAGTACTTTCTTACAATACACAACTAGGGCTTGCAGTAGGAGCTGTTATCGTCTTTCTAGCGCTTCTTTTTAGCACTGTTATCACTCTCGTCACTAAACCCTACGAACTTCAGGCAAATCGTGATGATGACCGGGCAAACCATGTCGGAACAGAGTCAATTTCACGCGTTCAATTTATTCGCTCATCATTTGCAAGTGATCAGGTAGAAAAACAGCTTAACGATGGCTATCTTGCGGTTATGCGCTCTTCAACAACCTTTTTTATGACCTATCGCCTGCTACGCGGATTCTTTGTTTTTATCTATATTGTCGCCATTGGATGTATTGCGGCTCTTTTAATTTCGATGATCAAATCAGGAGCACTTACTTCCGCAACAGCGCTCGCACTTTTAGTCATGATCCTACGAAGCACTCATCCACTTCTTAAGATAGACAAATACGTTACAGAAGCAGTTTCAGCCTACCGAAAAATAACTGACTTCTACACCTATATTCGCACCTATGGCGCTCAAACATATCCGGTACTTGCCAATGAACGCGGAGCAGAGCTCAGTAGTCAAATGTGCGTTACTGACCCTATCAGTCTTATTGTTGACCATGCATCTGCCTCGTATATTGAAGGGAAGCCTCTTTTAAAAGATATCTCACTTCAACTAGCCATCCCACGCAGTGCAACCAATAAACTCTTTGGCATCATCGGCCCCTCTGGTATTGGTAAAACAACTTTTCTCTCGTTAATCGGTGGGCAACTCAAACCATCAGGTGGGCATATTCTTATCAATGGATGCGACATTTACCAAATTAATGATAGCCAAAGACAGCGACTTATAGCGCTGCAAGGCCAAATTGCAACCAATGTGTTTGGCGCCCTCAGATATAATATTACGTTCGGACTCCCCGCCGACCACGCCTATTCCGACCAAGTACTCATCGATCTTCTTGATTCTGTCGGGCTTTGGTTTCTTTTTAAAGAGAAAAAAGGACTTGATACCATGATTGGAGAAGGTGGATTCACCCTTTCAGGTGGGCAAAGGCAGCGTCTTAATTTTGCAAACCTCTACCTCCGTGCAAAAACGTACAAACCTTCACTTATTTTGATTGACGAGCCCACGAGTAGCCTTGACGAAGTAAGTGAACAAAAGATTACGGACCTTATAGACGACCTCGCAAAAACCAGCCTAACACTCGTTATTGCGCACCGGCTCAAAACCCTTGAAGATGCCCATAAAATTCTCGACTTTTGCCTTATTAACGAAAGCAGTAGCCTTATTTTTTATGACCGTCACGAGCTCCACAAGCGTTCACCTTACTATCAAAAGCTCATTGAAGGGCATGCTCTCCTCGAAGAATAAGTAGCAGATTAAATAGAGCCGCGGTGTTTCCATTTATCACACTGAGGCGAAGAACAGAAATCAACGAGAGCTTTCTCTGCTTCATCAATGTTATCGGTGACAAAAATGAGAGCCGCGTGTTCAGGCGTTACAAGCCCAAGCCCAACAGCTTCGTCAACCCATTCAAGCAGGTCCTTCCAATAACTCGAACCAAAAAGGACGACTGGCATAGGTGGTAATTTTTTTGTCTGCATAAGCGTCAGCACTTCAAAAAGCTCATCCAGCGTCCCAAACCCACCAGGGAAGATGACATAGGCATGAGAATAGGCTATTAAAAGATGTTTTCGCAAATCAAAATAATCGGTCATAAAATGATATTTTGCACACTGATTTTTCGGCTCCATATCGTTAACACCAGTGACTCCAACACCCATCGTTCTTGATGCACCATCTTTTGCCGCCGCTGCCCCACAATTAGCAGCTTCCATAAGGCCAGGACCACCACCCGTAATAACTGATATTTTACACTCCGAAAGGCGCCGCGCAAGCTCAAATGCCTGCTCGGCATAAACACATTCTTTTGTCAGCCGCCTTCCCCCGAAAAAGGTCACTATGGGATGAGGTAATTTAGAGACAATCCAAAGCCCACGCACCATCTGAAAAAACAGCTTAATATAAAGGCCCATAAGATAAAATACTAGCCGAACACGACTCCATCCATTCATAGAAAACCCCCTCTGTAAAGCCGACTTGCTTCTTCTTTGTTACTGTACAAATTTGGCTACAGAGCTGTCTATGATTTTATCAAGAACAAAAAAGTATTAGACAAATACTTTGATAAGCATCGCAAGCGACCCGGCGGCAAAAACACCAGACCAGAACGGCTCCCATTCAGCACGATCTCGTACCAAGAGGGCAAGAACCCCACCTGCAATTAATAAAAGCGAGAACTGTTCTGCAATCACCAATCCGGTAAAAACAAGTATCGGATTAATTTTGAGGCGTTGTAGAATGAATCCAAAGGCCGCACCCAAAAGCAAAACTATCGGATCAAACTGCCAAGCGGTTACCAAGAGTGCACGTGCCTGTGCGCGTTGTGCACAAAGCTCAGGAGAATCAAGTCCAAAAGCATTAATCAAAAGCCAACAGACTGGTCCAACCAGCAATGCACTCAAAACAAGCCCTATAGCTTGAAACATAATAATTGATCGTCGATCAATCTTTACCATACGCCCTGCAACACGCCCGAAGAAAAGATCGACGGTAAGCATACCGACCAACCAGACAAACAACGAAACCATCATCGCTTGCGTATGAGAATAATGAAATAATAAAAGCCCCGGAAGCATCACAAAGGTAGCATAGCGCCCCATCGGAGCCATCCCCGCTTTCCCCCCAATCACCAGCGCCTGTTGCACACAAACAATGGTAAAAAGATAGAGATAAAATTGTGAAGGAATCGAGAAACCGTAATAAGAAAAATAGGCGATCCCTACCCCAAAGACAAGAACAACCCACCAAAATGAACGTATTCCTGCTTTTACAGAATCTACGGTTGTTGCATCACCTTTTTCTGCTGTCCGATCACGCTTCCACCATGCGATTACCCAGCGCATACCGCCCAAAACAAGCGGTGGTAACTTCAAGAGACTCAAGAGAGCCTCTTGCAACATAATGCCCCCTGCAAATGCAATTAAAAATGTTTTAAAAAGCATCTGAGGAAAAAAGAGTTTTTGAAGCGGTTCTAAAAGAATAATTTTTGAGAGAATACCAACAATCAATGGAACAACCAACAATGACCCTGCAATAAATCCAATTGCTAAAAAAACTAAGACTAAGTTAGTCTGAATAGCAAGAGCAGGAAGCCGGAACAAAGAAATTGTGGCGCCGGAAAAAAATGAGATTGTTTGAGGTAGCAGCTGCCAAATCCACTGCACCATCGAAAAAATAAAAGTCGACACAAAGCCGATTACCAACATCACCGAATGTCTAATCTCTTGCGCAACAGAAAGAACACGGCCAACCATCTGCCCAATAGGGAAGGGCATCGCCGGGTCATTCAATGTTTTTTCTTCAAGATAGTGCACCAAGAAAAATGCTAACGCACCGCAAACAATAGTAATACCAAAAGCGAAAAATGCTACAAGATACGGAGACGCCATCCATGAATTAAAGAGTGTCTTATCAAGAAAATAGAGTGTTGGAAATGAAAATCCAAATGCTGTTGCAACCGCGCCACCAACCCCTGAAGCGACCGTTACTAAGCACGCAACGCGTGAACCTTGTGCAGCTTCAATACGCTTTGAAAAAAGAAGCACGCTCCTCACCACCAAAAGCATAAAAAGAGCAACAATCGGTTCAATCCATGGTCCTACCGGCGTTGCCATCGAAATAAAACTCTGAACTACAATCGCAAAACAGACAAAGACCAGTGCCCCGGCAAACGCAATAAGACTAGCAATCATTCTTTTTGCCCCTTTACTGAAATCGATTCAATTCCAAACATTTTACAACGACGACTAACCGACGATTTATTCACCCCTAAAATAGAGGCTATTTTTGCCTGACACTTAAACTTATCCCAAAGATAGACGAGTGTTTCCCGATCTTTAAGCGCCCGAGCACCCATCAATACCATCCGATTAAGCTCTTCATCATAGGCATCTACTAATTCACCCTCAAGCTCAACCTGCTGTGATACTGCTTTGAGATGCAAGAGTCCATAGACACGTTTTTTAAGAAGATCAAAAGAAGGAATATCTTCTTTCAAAAGCTGCTTTCTTTCGCGTTCAGTTAAACCGAGTACTTTTTTCAAAGAAGCCGTCGTCAAGAAAAGCTGTGCAATACTGTCAACCGTGCTACAAAATTCTTCATACGGTAGTTGTGAAGGTCGTGGGATCGTAAAGCTTGTCGCCGTAAGCATCTGATACAATTCAGGAATAATAAGTCCATCCTGCACTAAAGCTTCGAGTGAACGGTCACTTGAACAGATAATACGAGCATCACTCGCTACTAAAAAAGAACTTCCCACACGTTTAAATGCACCAAGCCGTATAAACTCTGCCAATCGTTTTTGAGTTTCGGCCGAAAGATACTGAATATTTTCAATCATCAACGTTGCATCTTTTTCAAGCTGAACCAACAGTGGCGTTGCACCCGTTTCTTCAGAAAAAAGGGCCGATAGGCCAAAGATGCGGGCTGCAACTTCTTGACCATGTTCCCGTTCATTGAGCGATAACGTATATAATTGTGTACGTAAACTCGCTTCATGCAGCAAAAGTACGAGTGCTTTGCGATCTCCACTCGTCGTGTTCAAAAATACGGAACTTCGTCCAAAGACAAGACGAAGGAGGGTAATTTTAAGTTGTACAAGCGTTGCGCCTACACCAGGAATTAACTCATTGATTCGACGTCCTTTTTCGGTTGTTTCGAGGTACAAAAGATAATCCCATTGCGAAGGATCTTTAATCATACTCTCCTGAAACGCGATAAGATCAGACAATTCAGGACGTGTTGCAATGATAATTACTTCATGCTCATTTTCACCAGGAAACGTTGTCAAAGCAAGTTGCATGTCACGATGCAGTGTCACTATCGTCGAAGAAAATTGTTTTGACTGAAGGGTATAATCAACTAACTTAGCAAGTGCCTCAGCAACCGGATGCCCCCGCTGGCTATTTGGATCGCAACCTAAAAGAATTTCAGATGCACGATTGGCAAAAAGATATTTACGCCGTCGGTAAAAAAGAACACCAATCTGCCGGTCGACGGCTCGACGGGTATAAGAAAAAATTCCTTCACGCAGATGTTCAAGTTCACAATGGCGGAAATGGGCATCATCCTGAAGACGCCGTTTTTCACCCAAAAGAGTTTGGTAATCTTTCTGACGCACCTGACGAACAGCCGCGCCTAACATTTTGGCAAAAATCTTTAACATTCCCCGTTCTTCAAGAGAAAAACAGGTTACTTCAGAATCCCGCGATTCTACCACGATAAAACCGACCAAAAGACCCTGATCAAAGCAAGGAACAAAAAGGTCCGCATCTATTAAATTAAGGAATTGTACCGCTTCTGCGTAAATCAGCGCTTCTTCATGATACCAAGAGAATTCAATCTCGGAACGTGCAAACAACTGCTCTTGATCAAGAAAATCAACAAGGAGCGGCACGGCATCAAGTGCTTTCTTAACCTTCTGTTGCAACGCCATGGTATGATCGTCACAAGGGTCATCGAAAATCACCAATTTCACCTGATCTTCTGCACAACCAAACGTTCGGGTAAAAAATGAACACGTAACATAGCCGAACTCATTCGTTGCGCGAATACGTTGAATTTGATCAATGAGCGGGCTTATAAGCTCCATAGCATTATATTTAAGCGGCTCACGTGATTTATTTTTGATATTGAGGAAGCGAATGCGGACTAAGCGCGTTGCGCTGTAGTAGGTTGCGGCAATGAGAAGAACAGTCGCCATACTAAAAAGCGCCTGCCATAAAATCACAAGACTATCGGTTTGAATAAATAGCCAAAGATTACAAAACTTCATAAGGAAAATTGGCAATATAAAAGCAATCAGAAGCATTTTAAGCTGCATACGCAAAAGAAGAGGCGTCTTTGTATTTTTAACTCCTGAATACGCTTCAAGCACAGTAAAAATGGCCATTATCAAGATATAGAAGTAAGACACTTGCCATAGTTTAAGTTCGTTCGAAGCACTCCAACAATAATTCTGTATAAACTGCAAGCTAACTAAGCCAACCAACAGCCCGCCCATCGCCGTTAAAATTTTTGCAGATCCCTCCAGAAGAGACTTACGTAATAATCGCCGGATAAAATATAAAAGCCCTACGTGAAAAGCAATCTGAGCAATCCAACAAAGACGGCTAAGAATATTATAAAGGGCCTCGGTCATATTAAAAAAGCCTATGTTGTCTAAAGTCAGAGATACCACATAACCATCTACAACTGAAGCTGAGATTAAAAGAGCAAATAATATATTACTCGCCTTAATATCAAATAGATTATTTTTTGAGTTTTTGGAACGATAGCGTAATAACCACAAAATAAAGAATAGCTTAAGTACAAAAAACAAAACTGCTTCAATAAGCCGCAGTTTTGGACTTGCCAAAAAACCAATAATTTCATTTAATGGAAGTGTAATCATTTCACCCACTTTGTTTTAAATATACTAGCTGTCAAAGCATGTATAATCGAAATCTAAATTCCAAGGAGTTGTTAATCTTATGTTCATAAAAAACATTATATTAACCCTTTCTATTCTCTCATGCTCGCTCTCAGTTGTCAAAGCGATTGATTTTCCAGGACCAAACAAACCCCCAAAAAACGGCGGCGGCGGAAAGAAAAAGAAGTGCTTGCTCTACAACACAACAAATCAAAGCAGGGCCGCAATTTTCAGCAGACAAATCCCTGAATACCGCGACTCAATCTTTCGTCCACGCACAAAAGCATAAAAGAAAAAGGCCCTTGAAACAAAAAAAATCAGGGGCCTTTTTCTTACACAAAACAGCTTTTTAAAACTTTTTCAGCTCTGCTCGCCTGATCGAATCAAGTTCCAAAGAGAAATTAAATCACTCTTGCTCATCTGCTGTGCACGCAATAATAAAAGATCTTGCGGAACGCGTTTTAAATCGTAACCTGCATACGCCAAATTATTACGGAGCATACGTCTTGGTTGCGCAAAGCAAGCTTTTGCAAACTTCCAAAACCCACTTTCATCCGGAATCTGATCTAAAACCATACGTGGTTTAAAATAGAGTAACCGAGAAAAAATAGCCGGCGGCGGGAAAAATGCATTCGGCGAAATTTTAACCAACAATTCCCACTCAAAAATATGCTGGAAAAAGAGTGACGTAACGCCATACCCACGCCCCTCAGATGCAACAATCTTTTGAGCAACCTCTTCCTGAACCATAATTACCCCCTCGCGCAACAGATGAACCTGTTGAACAAGCCGGTATAGAATAGGAAAAGTAATATTGTAGGGCAAATTTGCAAGCAAAACCCACGACTTATTGCGCTCAAGTCGCGTCAGATCAGAAACAAGAAAATCTTCGTTAAAAATCGTTAATCGCTTGTCTGCATACTGCTCACGCACAACCTGAGCCCAGTGCTCATCAATCTCAAAAACCCAGAGCTCTTTAACCGGCTGCTGCAAAATCGATTTTGTTAAAAATCCATCGCCACACCCGATTTCAAACACCGCCGTTTCTTGGTTGAGCTGCACCCGCGCTAACATCGTATCAACGACATGCTGTTCTCGCAAAAAATGTTGGCCTAGGCTTTTTTTCAACCTAGGCCCCTCTATGGCGTGCTGCTTATTATTTTTTTTATGCTTCATCCAAGCAAGCCCTAATTCAGAGCTTCTTTGAAGAAGTCGAGATTTTCGAGTACTTTGCCAGCACCATTCACAACACAAAGTAAAGGATCTTGGGCCAACGTAACAGGCAGTCCCGTCTCCCGTGAAATCAATTTATCAAGCCCGCGAAGCAAAGAGCCACCGCCAGCCATCATAATACCACGGTCAACAAGATCAGACGAAAGCTCTGGTGGAGTATTTTCGAGCGCAACACGAACCACTTCAACAATACTCGAAACCGTTTCCAGTAATGCCTCGTTAACTTCGATACTCGTCAACTTAATCGTCTTAGGAACACCGGTAATTAAATCACGCCCCTTAACTTCCATCTCTTGCATATCGCCATCATCTAAAACCGTGCCAATCTGCATCTTGATGGTTTCAGCCGTTCGATCACCAATTAAGAGATTGTATTTTCTCTTAACATAGCTCACAATCGCACAATCCATCTCATCCCCACCAACTCGAATCGAGCGGCAGAAAACAACATCTTTAAGCGTTATAACAGCGACTTCAGTAGTTCCACCACCAATATCAACAATCATACTTCCTGATGGTTCATGGACAGGAAGACCTGCTCCAATGGCAGCTGCCATTGGCTCCATAATAGTATAAACTTCTCGTGCTCCAGCTTCACGCGCAGAATCTTCTACCGCACGCTTTTCAACCTGCGTGATCCCAGAAGGAATTCCAATTACCATGCGTGGACGGAACAACGATCGATTCCCATTGTTGGCGGCAAGAATAAAATGCCGCAACATGCTCTGAGTCAATTCAAAATTCGCAATAACACCATCTCGCATAGGACGCGACGCTATAATACTTTCAGGCGTTTTGCCTAACATTTCTTTTGCTTTACGACCTGCGGCAAGCACATCTGTCGTTCCAACTCGCACTGCAACCACAGACGGCTCATTCAGCACAATACCGCGATTAGGCACATACACAACGGTATTAGCCGTACCTAAATCGATAGCAACATCACTCGAAAATAGACTTGCCAAACTTCTCGCTGGCAAAAACCTTTTTGCAAACTGTTTCACGGGCACCCTCATTTATTTACTAGACACCACTAAAAATACGACTCAACCGCCAACGACACGCCAAAAGTCCTCATACTCCGCTCTGTAGCAAACCAAGAAACTGGAATATCTACCGTTAAAGAAATAACAGGCATTAAGGCATGATGTCGACGCCCCTTACTCAAGTCATAGAAGACACCGCAGCTTACTCGCTCCGACCCCCAACCAGACCCGTTGCACACCTCACCCAATTGTGCACTCACTTTTCTATCTTGACGACAATCAACCCACGAATCACACCAATGTTTAACCATCGTATACCCAAGCCGCGCACCTAATCCAGCGCGCAATCCTTCAAACATAAGATAGGGAGACATCACCATTGTCCATCCTGGATTAACCCGCACTGGACCTACTAAGGCACCATACCGTTGCGGCTCTTTATCAACCGGCATACGTTCAATTGCCGTTTTTGGAAAACGCTTTTCTACTCTAAAAAGAAAATCAAACCAAAGGTTTTGCTTTAAAATTGCATCAAAATTGGCTTCTGCAAAAATCCCCCACCGGCCTTCACCCCCACAAGGAATACTCGCAGGATTATCGATATCTCGACGATAGGCGGTTGGAACTACCGCTCCAAGCGCAAGCCCTAGATCAATACAACGGCACTTATAAGAATAGTCTTCTATAGAGAAAAATTTTGCATACAACTCAGTATCGCTCGGACTAAAACCACTCCAACACGCACTTGGCTCACCCAGCTTTTGATGAATCTGTTCCTGCAATATTTGCAGTTCACGCTCATCACCAGGCCCCTGAATAATTCCTTCAAAACGCTCCACGTCTCGCACTAACTCAAGCGCTGTGTCAAGCTGTATAAAAGCAGTTCGCGCACCAAAGCCACAATGCACTCCGTAGGGAACAAAAAGATCAAGAGCCAATCCTTTACCCTGAAGGCACCCTTCTTGATGGTAAGGCCCCTCAGATATCACTGCACGCCAATCGCTACGCATAAGCGGAGCCGTCGTTCTCCCAGAACGCACTAAGGCATCGTCAAGATAACGAATACCATAATTTGGTCGCTCATACTCAAACATTCCACGCTCTTCCCCCAAAGCATCATACGCCTGATCAGCAGTCAAAATAAAAGGCTGAAGAGACCAGATAAATGAAGGACATACCGAAGAGCGATCTATAATTGAAGGCTTTCGATCCAAAAATGGCACTAAGTAACGATTATCAACCATACCATGGAGGGTGGTTGATAAAAATAAAGCCAATAAAACAACAACGGGCACCGAAGAGCAGGGCCGACAACTGCGGCAAGGGCGTCTGCATGTAAATATTTTTTGCATAAGCATTCGTTCTCAATAACAAGAATGATCGTAACATCGTTATATGTATTTAGAATAAAGACTTTCCTATTTTTTAAAAGCAAAACAACTCCACTTGCCACAAAAGCCTTTCTGATGTATGCTCTATACAAGCCCCTTTATCGGGTTATTTCCTAGGAGATTTTATGGTACGTTCCGAGCTTCAGGCGGTTGTTCTTGCCGCTGGTTCTTCTTCGCGGTTTAAAACAACAAAGAGCAAACTTTGTTTTCCTATCTGTGGGCAAGAGCTCGTCGCTTATCCAATAAAAACGCTTGCCTCGATGCAAATTCCAACTATTTGTGTTGTTGGCCACCAAAAAGAAGCTGTCCAAGCGGCTTTATCTCACCACAAAATTTCGCAACTCTCTTTTGTTGAGCAACCTGAACCATTAGGAACGGGACATGCGCTTGCCTGTGCACGCAATGTACTTTTTGCAGACACCATTCTTGTCATGAACGGTGATGTGCCCTTGGTCACAGAAGACATTATTGAATCCCTTGTCGAAGCACATCTAGACGCCGGAGCTGCAATTAGTTTTGTTACTTCTTATAGCAATGACCCTGCTGCTGATGGTTACGGTAGAATCGTCGAACAAGATGGAAAAATTAAGATCGTCGAAGCAAAAAACTACAACGGCAATAGAAACAAAGACCAACAAATTAATGCTGGCATCTATCTTTTTCAGCGATCTTTCTTAGAAAAAGCGCTCCCGCTACTTCAACCCGATCAAAAAACTGGTGAGTTTTACATTACCAGTTTAATACAATATGCAAGCGAATGTGGGATGCCCATTGCCATGTCGCTCGCCCCTTTTGATAGTATTCGCGGAATTAACACGCTTAAAGAACTCTGGATTGCAGAACATATTAAACGCTCAGAACTTATTTCCCATTGGATGAATGAGGGCGTCCGTTTTATTGCTGCTCAGAACGTATACCTTGACATCAATGTCACTATTGGAAGCGATACGGTTATCTCTCCTGGCTGCATTCTTGTTCAAGGAACGGTTATTGGATCTGGGTGTATCTTGGGCGCTTATTCTCACATTAGTAATTCAGTGCTTCACAATAACGTCACAATACTTCCTCATTCAATTATCAACGACACTATTATTCATGCACATTCTCATGTTGGTCCTTTTGCCCAAATCCGCGCAAGCGTCATTGGGGAAAATGCAATTGTTGGCAACTTCGTTGAAATGAATCGAAGCAGAATTGGTGCATCAAGCAAAGCAAAACATCTTACCTACCTTGGTGACGCACAGATTGGCAGCCACGTCAATATAGGCGCTGGAACAATTACTTGCAATTATGATGGTATCAAAAAACATACAACGACGATCAAAGATCGCGCTTTCATAGGGAGCAATAATGCACTCGTCGCTCCTCTCACTATTGGCGAAGGCGCCATGACTGGAGCTGGATCTGTTATTACTGATACTGTTCCAGACGATGCGCTCGCGCTTGCTCGGACTCGACAAGTAAACAAAGAACATTTTGTCAGCGAACTTAAAGCACGTATTGCAACACCACTTGCCTCCACAGAAAAACTAACGATGAAAAATCCAGATCCGAGCGCATGATTCGATTTGTTCATACGGCTGATTTTCACTTTGGCGTTGAAAACTACGGCAAAATTGATCCGGAGACGGGAATACACACCCGTCTCCTTGATTTTCATAAAGCACTTTCATCCTGCGTAGACCGCGCTGTTCAAGAAAAGGTAGATTTTTTCCTTTTTTGCGGCGACGCCTATAAAACAGCACATCCCACTCCCACACAACAAAGACTTTTATTCGACTGCTTTCTCAAACTTTTTAACGCACGAATCCCTCTTGTTATGGTAGTAGGAAACCATGACAACCCAAACAGTTTTGGGAAGGCTCATGCGCTCGACCTTTTTGGGCAGCTTCCCCTCTCAGGCTTTCATGTTATTGCAAAACCAACTCGTCTCGTCCTCGAGACAAAAAGTGGTCCTGTGCAAATTGTCGGCATTCCTTGGCCAACACGATCATATATCGCGCTCAATAAAACACAGACCATTACTCCGCAAGAGCTCTCTCTTCAGATGAGCACACGTGTTGCCGAGCTTATTCGGCTCTTGGCAGATCAATGCGACCCCTCAATTCCTGCTGTTCTTGCTGGACATCTTACCGTCAGCTCAGGCCTTTTTTCAGGCTCTGAAAAGCGAGCAATTTGTGGGCAGGACCCCTGTTTGCTCCCTTCGCAATTAGCGCTTTCACCTTTTTCTTATGTTGCACTCGGGCACCTCCACCGATATCAACAGGTCAATACCGATCCTTTGCAGCCCATTGTCTATCCTGGCTCAATCGAGCGCATCGACTTTGGAGAACGGAAAGAAGAAAAGGGATTTTGTCTTGTTTCAATTGACGAGAATGACGAGAAAAAAAATGCTACGTATACCTTTATCAAGGTTCCGCTCCGCACGTTTATTCAGGTTGAGGTAACACTTTCTGGCCAAGAATACCAGACTGAAGAACTGCTTGCAGAACTAAAAAAAGAGATACTCCCTGATGCTATTATAAAAATCATCTACCATCTCCCGGCCGGAGTAAAAGACCGTGTTGATACACGCCTTATTCAACAAGCATGCGCATCTGCTCATCATATTGTTGGGATTTTTCCGATACAACCACCGCCGCTTCGTCAAACACGCTCTGTTCTTTCCGTTGATATGACGGTCGAAACAGCACTCAAAACATATCTTGCTGCACAAAAACAGCCAAGCGACCGTATTGATCGCCTGGCCTATCTTTTACAACAGCTTGAGCGGGAAAAACTTGAAGAGCTTACGCCTCTTCTTGAAAATAAACCCGAGTGTCAGCCACTCGTATAAACCCTTCTCCCTCGATACAACCGCTCATACTGAGTGTTTTCCGCAGGAAAATGTATCGAAGTATCGGGATGAGCGGGGGGGCTCGTAGGCCTCATCAGGGCGAGCGGCTTACAAATTTACGCCTTCTCCTCAGATTCCACCCCAAGAACCGCAATCTTGTCTTCAGGACGGTTAAAGCGAAGCGAAGCTTTTTCAAGCAACGAACGTTCATATTCTTTAAACAACGTCTCAAAGCGTTGCCGAGCAATCACTTCTGAGACCTCATCAAATCGCTCATCAAGAGAGACATGACGGCGTTCTTTTTTGCTTACCATTCGGGTTATTTCAACACCCTCATCAACATTATCACGAAAAACAACGGTTCCTTCTTGAGCATCAGCAATAAAACGTTTGTCCTCAGCAAGATCGTGCTCCTGAATTTCAAATGGCTCTTCCCATGCAAAGCTGGCAAGGTCTTTTTGTGAGAAATCTTTTTTCTCAAGATGAGTACGCTCTTCTTCTGTCTGAGCAGGCAAACAGACCTGTTGCAATACGTACACAGCCTCCTCAAAAAGCGGATGCTCTTTTTCGTACTCTTCAACATCAGACCGTTGCACTATTAAACGCTTATTAGTACGAACCCGTACATCCAAAATCTGCTCAATCATCTGCCGATAACGAAGCTGTTCAAGCCCCTCTTCATAACTGTAACCAAGCTCGCGGAAAACTTCGAGCATAGCATCACGAGAAATTCCATTCATCTTTTGAAGTTCACCCAAAAAACGCTCAGCATCATCACTGGTAACCGCGATATGAAGCGAGTCGGCGTCAAGAACCATAAGGCGCTGTAAGACGATATCGCGTAAACTACGAGGACGTCCTTCAAGTGAAGGCCGAATATCTGATGACAAAATTAACTCAGAACCACCTTGATGATAGGCAATCACCCGAATTTCATCAACAATCGTCCGTTCTGCCGACGACGCTGCCATTAAACTGCAGACAGTCACCAAACTAATAAGACCAAGAAATATATTGCGCCGCTCGCCCTGAGCCTGTCGAAGGGTTTGTCCGAGCGAAAAATGCACCAATCCATCTTTTAACATTCGCGTCAAAAGTATTATTTTTTTAATCACAAACCACCCCTTTACAAAAAGGGATCGGCAAAGCTTTCACTTTACCGATCCCTAAAAAACACTAGTTCATTATTTATGCAGCTGGAGCTACCTCTGGGGCCACTTCTTCAGCTTCACCAGCTTCGCCGGCGGCGGCTGCTGCTGGAGCATTTTTAACGAGTGAGTTAAGGAACTCATTGTTAACGGTTACTTTGTATTGATCATGAAGTTTTTTAAGTTCTTCTTGATACTTTGCAGGGAAGCGTGATGACGCAACAACCTTCTTCACATCTTCTTTCACTGATGCGTAAGGAGCAAATTGAGCACCTTGTTTACGCACGCCTTGTACAACATAGAAAGACTTCTTGTCCATTCCTTGTACAAAGTCGATTGAAGGAAGTGACTTCATTGAGAAGACCTTTTGCAAGATCGCTACATCAGTCGTCATTGATTGACCAGAAAGAACACCCAATGGCATTACTTCTTTTTTAGCAGCTGCAGCGGCTTGCTGGAGCGATGATTGACGTGCTTTTGCAACTAAATCTCTTGCAGCAGCTTCGCTCTCAACGCGCACAGCAAAAGTTTCGATACCTTCTGGTGACGTCATAAATGGTGCACGTTTAAATGACTGATCAGTCATTACGTTCTTAGTGTAGAAATCTTCTGCATCTTTATCATCAACAACGATGCTGTCGAAGATATGCTTTTGGAATTCACGAACGGCCATATCACGTTCAATTAATACTTGGGTACGTTGCATTTCTTTCTTGTATTCTGCACTCTTGTCCCAACCCTTTGCGCGCACCTCTTCAAGCATTATTGATGCATCGCCTAAGTTCTTTGCAATTTCTCCATAAATCGCAAGAAGATTTTCTTTTGGCATCATAGGCCATACTTGCTCAAGCATTGGCTGTTGTTGTTTGATTGCATTGACTGCATCATCAAGTTCTTTTGCACTGACTACTGCTTTTCCATTGATGCTGACTACTGCTGCGCCACCATCTTCTGCTCCACTTTTACCACCCTTAAACCAAGAACAACTTGAAAATAAGAGAATTGCTGAAACGAGGAGAGTAAAACTAAATACTTTTGTATTCATACGTCCTTCCTTAGACCTTCTGTAAGTATAAAAACACTAAACACTGCTCGCGTATCTTAGCACATAATGCAATCATTGCAAAGACGTTCATACGACCCATGTTGTAGCTAGGAGAGATTTGAAAATGGTTTTAACACGGAAAGCTGCCACTGAGATACTAAAAAATTTATGTATTGGGCATGCGATCAAACCAGACCTGACCCGCTTAACCATACAATCCGCGCATGTTGACTATAATTTTTCCATAGGTTACCCAACCAAAACCAGGCTCTCTTTACCCTTAAAAGCTATTCCAAACTTTAAAATAGTTGTTAAGCCCAGAGTAGTAAGCTCCGTCGCATACAATCTATCATTAAGCTGTTTGAGCGCTTTTTGAGCTGCGATTTCAAGCGTTTCTTTCTCATCCAGATCCACAGCCTTAAATTCTATCACCGTCCCAGGTTTTGATCGATCATTTGGAATGATCATGACATCATAGCGACCATACCCACTTTCGCGATTTGATCGGACTTGGTGCGTCTGCATAAGACTTGAAAGCATGCCAAGAACAAGGGCATGATAAAAATTCTCTGGCGCATCACCCTGCATATCAAAATAGCTTAAACTTTCGCGCGCAAACTGTTCAAAGGTTTTTTTAAATTTTATAGAGTCACCCGTAACCAAACTGTCTAGCATTCGGTTATAACTACCCATTCCGGAGCCTTCGGCGAACCAGTTTTTAAACGATATTTTATAGGTTGTGCCAACTTCAATATTGGGGATTAAAAGCTCTGCATAATTAGTATCCACTACCAATCGATAGTTCTCAAAGGTCAGATAGCCCGAAAAAATCAGAAAGTTCCAGAGGACTTCATCGTTCTTTTCAATATCAGTCATGATAATGTTTTCTTGAATCGGCTTGGTTACCCTACCCCCCTTTATGAGCACTTCGAGATCTTCTTTCATTTCAGGTGTGCACCGTTTGAGTAGATCTTTAATAAGGGCGTTGTCGCTCGTATTAACCCAATAAGTCTGGTACTCTCCCCGATTTTTAACTAAATTAATAATCGACCAGGGATTATAAACTTTATGTTTCCCACTTTGGTATCCATCATACCAGCGTCGCACGTCATCAAGATTATTGTCGAGCCCAAAAAAATCGAGCATCGCTATTACTTCAGACTCCAAAAAACCAAACTTGTCTGAATAATCTTGCTGTAAAAAAGTTCGTACTTCAAGATGGTTAATACCACTAAAAATACTCTCTTTTGCCACACGTAAAATACCGGTCATAACACTAAGATTAAGAGCACTATTCCCCTTTAATCCAGCCCCCAAAAAGCCCCGCATAAAGCCTATAACTTCTTGGTAATAACCTTTGAGGTAAGCCGCATGAATAGGCGCATCGTATTCGTCGATAAAAATCATGACTTTGGCTTTATAAGCACGCTCCAGATACATCGACAAGTCGAGCAGAGCACTCATAAAATCGGCCAAATCTCCGGTTCCCTGCCGCACCCGCTCAAACCTGTCTTTTTCAGTATCCGAGAGAAAATCTCGAACGTATATGTGCCGCTCAAACTCTTTAATAATCTGCATGCGTAATAAACGGTAGCAATCAGACCACTCTTCCGTTTTTACATCTTTAAATGTAAGCCAGATAACCGGATATTTCCCCTGATGCTCCATGCAGTCGGCAAACTGCTCAATATTAAGGCCATTAAATAATTGACGTCGGAGTTTAGTTGGATCAGTTTTTTCAAAAAAACATTGGAGCATCGACATATTAAGAGTTTTACCAAACCGGCGGGGACGAGGCAAGAGCGTCACTTTTGCTTTTGAATCAAGAATTTCTTTGATAAGCAAGCTCTTATCTACAAAATAATAGTTCTCGTTAATCAGTTCACTAAAATCGTCAATGCCTACCGAAATATATTTTTTCTTTGCCTCTGCCATCTCACGCTCCTCTACTTTTATCCGACACCTTTTTATTTAGTTTACCAAATTTAACTGCAAATCCCATGAGGTTGTAGTGTTGTCGAGGAACTTTTCACCTTGCGTTGACAAGCGTTCATACGACCCGCGCTGCAACAAGAGCTGAAATTGTTTTTGGGTTAGCTACTGCAATCGCTTTTGCCACAGCGCATAATGTTGCGCCCGTTGTAAAAACATCATCAATAAGCACTACATGCTTTCCTCTATACTGCTCTGCAAAACCTTTTTTGAGTACCGACATTGCCATTACATTCTCTATTCGCTCTTCAGCAGATAACGTTGCCTGAAACCGTGTTGCACGGACACGCCGAACACCATCAGAAACAGTAATTCCACGAACCTGAGCGATACGCTCCGCCATAACCTTTGCCTGATTATACCCACGCGCGGCATATCGCTGCCAATGTAATGGTACCGGTACCAAACAATCAAACTGCTCCCACGGGCAATAGCATCCACGGGCAACTAATTCGCCCAGCTGCCGACTTGCAATCCGTTGCCGCGAATGTTTTGCCAAGACCAACGACCGAACTACTTTATCGTATGACGTTAAAGCGTAGACACGCATAGCATAGTTACTCGTTACCGATACTTCGAGCGATACGACCGGCTCTAAAAAGCGCTCACAAGAGGTGCACAGCGGTATTCGCTCTTCCAAAAAACGATGGCATGAGACACAATACGGCGGCGCTAAAAGATCGCAGACGCCGTTATAAACAAAATCAACCGGCCCACGTATTTTATTGAAGAAGGCATGAGGCATAGAGTACACTTTTCAACGCAAAAGAGGCAATATCAAAACCATCACCATATGCGCCATAGCCCCTGCCGCAAGATCATCCCCCATCACCCCAAAGGCGCCAGGAAAATTTTCGAGCGCTTCAATACCAAGCGGCTTAAGCCCGTCAAAAAAACGGAATAAAAGAAACGCCAGCAAGAGATTAATCGGTGTAAACGGCAAACCATAGAGCGCTACCGCAAGCCCAACAACCTCATCTAAAACAATTTCTTGCGGATCATGCCCAACCAAAACAGTAAGCGCATAATCAATAATAAAAAATGCCGCAATCGCTAAAAGAAGAAATAAAATCATTTCGGATAGCCCAAATGCATATCCATAACGACGCATTCCTATCAGCAGCGGAATTGCGCAGAGCGTTCCGCACGTCCCTGGATAAGGCAAATAACCAACTGGTCCAAGCGATGCGATCAGTGCACAAACACGTGCACCCAAAATTTTTATATTCATGGCCGCCAATACTCCCGAATCATAATCCAGAAGACACCAAGAACAATCACCACATCAGCAATGTTCAACAAAGGCCACTGATACCCATAGGCACTAATACCGATAAAATCAACAACTCCCGCATACAAGAGGCGGCTCAAAAGATTTGCACAAGCTCCACCCAGCACAATAACTTCAGCACCTATAAATTCATGCCGTTTTAAGCGCCCAAGCGTATACCCTGCAAATGCAAGTACAAAAATAAGAACAAGCGTCGACACGCTCCAAAAAATAAGGTCCGAATGTGAATGGAACAGACTCCACGAAACACCACGATTAATCGATACAGTTGTAGGTGCATACCAGAGCGCTAACTGCTTGGTAATCAAATCTATACCCAAAATCGAACTAAAAAGAATACTATATCCGATCATCGTATTTCTACTCCCATAGGCTTAACTGCTGCATAAACGGCATTCTGAACCTCATCAATTTCTTCTTTTGAAAGTGTCTTCGTATCATCTTGTACCACATACCGCAAAGCAACTGAGCGACGGTCAGGCCACTCATCTTTTTCAAACACATCAAGCAAGAATACATCCTTAATGCGTGAGTCTGAAAGCGCAATCGCTTCTTCAAGTTCAGAAACCGCAATACGCCGATGGCAGAACATACTGATATCAAGCGAGACCGCCTGGTAGCGACCCGGTATCACAAATTCTTTCTGCTCAAAAATGGATAAGACCATGCCAAGATCAAATTCAAAGGCGAAAGCCTCACCTTCAGCAGCTACAGTCAAAAGATGCTGTGCAACCATGCCCGCATAACCAAGACGTTCTTTACCAATCCAAAGCTCCGCTACCCGGTACTGTTCAGCCCAGAAAGGCGCTCCATCAATCGGCTTTCTCCATTCAACCAGATGCCCCAATGCTATAAAGAGTTTTTCAAGCAGCGCTTTTGCTTCATAAAAAGAGATCCCTGCACGCTCATAAAATATTCCTGAACAGACCTGTTGCTCTTTGATCTCAGATTCAGTCGGCATCGACCAGACTCGATTAAGTTCAAAAAAGCGCAACCGCTTTTCTGAAACCGCATTGGTTGCTATCGCCTGGAGAATACCAGGGATCAGCGATGTGACCATTTTTCCCCAGTGCTCAGACACAGGATTTAACAGTGCTGGTGCACCAACTGGTTGATAATTAAGTTGTTTAAGCCACCGCTCATCAAATAATGGATAGGTCTGCACTTCTCGCATAGAGAGCGCTGTAGCACAAAGCTGCTTTACAAGTCGTTTGCGATGAACTACTGACATATCATAGGGCCGCATAACCCGCACAGGCATAACTAATGGAATTGCATCATACCCAAAAAAGCGGGCCACCTCTTCAATAATATCTTCAGGAATTCGAATATCTTTGGTTCCCCGGAATGTTGGAACGGTAACGGAATAACTTAACCCCTGGCCACTCTCAATAACCTGAACCCCAAAATCTAATTTGCTCAAAATAGAACAGACCTGGCTTTCAGTAATCGTTGCGCCAAGACGCTCAACCAAAAGACGATGTGGGAGCAAAATTTCATGTTCAACAGAAAGTGGCCCTACAGAACAGATCGCTTCATCAACCGTGCACGAAACACCCGAAGCCTCTAAAAGCCACAAATAGCGTGAAAGCGCAACCGTGTTCTGGTTTGGATCAAGACTTTTTTCAAAACGAGCCGAACTTTCAGTCCGCTTTTTAAGCCGTGCCGCCGTCCGTCGAATAGCCGCAGCATCAAAAAGCGCTGCTTCAAGAATAATTGCTTTAGTATCTTGTTGAAAAGCGCTCTGAGAGCCTCCCATCACTCCAGCAACAGAGAGAGGTTTGCGCTCATCGGCCACAACACAATCTGCAGATGAAAGCTCAACGGTATCACCATCAAGGAGTGCTAGTTTTTCACCATTGCGCGCCTGACGTACGACAAGACTTCCCTCAACTTTATCTGCATCAAAAACATGCATTGGATGACCAATATCGAGCATTACATAGTTGGTAAAATCTACCAAAGTATTCATTGCCTTTGCATCAACACGCGCAAGACGGTGTGCATAAAAAAGCCGTGATGGTTCACAGGTAACCTTAGTTACTTTGATTCCGGCAAAGCGAGAACAGGCTGAATCTGGAGAAAGATCGATATAGGGTGCTTTTTTTTCGTAGTGGCGAATAGGCTTTTGCACACAAATCTGTTCTTCGGGAAGAAGTTTAAGGCCTACGAGCGCTGCAACTTCACGCGCAAAGCCACGATGTCCCCATAAATCGGGACGATTGGTGAGAGACTTGTTATCAATTTCGATAATCCAGTCATCCTGCTCAAGTCCATCGCGCCACGCGCCTTCAAGTTGTGTTGGTGAGATAAGAAGCGCCGGGACTAATCCATCCCGTCCAGCGCTAAGGTCAGCTAGTGTTGCCCAACGGACAGTGTTTTCCGTCATTACCACCAAGAAAAAAGCGTTTAAAGCCGCATCTAAACGCGCGGGTAGTTTAAACTGTTTTTTACGTTCTGCAATTTTGATCTGAACCTCATGTTCATTGCGTGCGATAACTTCAGCAATAAAAAACTGATTCCACGCCCATGATACGGGTTCTGCTCCGTCGATTTCTGCGGTTGTTGCGCTTAAACGAGCCATAAGGTCGCGCATGTCATACGCGTGCCAGTCTGCACCTAAATGATCAAATAACCATGCTACCGAAATTTTCATACAATCTGCCTCTAGGAGAAACAAGCCCCATGCGTTTTTATTTTTAAGGATAAGAGAAAAGCGAGAATGAGGCAAATGGCAGTGGCCGAACGGGGAATTTTTACCCAAACCTTTATTGAATAAAAACAGGCTTGCTCCGCTCATGGTGAGTGTTTGCGAAGCAAATGTATCGAATCCATACGAGCGGTAGATTAACAGCCGAATCTTCAGATAAATAAATTATTTTTCTTTTGGTTTAATACGGTCCACAACACAACGCATTACTGCTAGATATGGAGGGATAGATTCCCTAATCTTCTCAGCAATAATAAATCGATACCCATGGGAAGTGCTGTTTCGATCGTCAACCATATTTAAGCACGTTTCAAGTTCTTCAGCTGAAATAAGTTGTCGCTGAAAGCATTCTCTAAGCGTTAATCGTGGTGAAGCAAGCACATATTCGTATTCGAAATAATATTCTAAATAAAATTTAAGATACTTCCAAAACTCATCAACGCAATACTCAAAACGTTGAATCTCTGAGTCACGCAATCCCTGTAAAATATCCTGATCTAACTGCAACTTTGTTAACTCTAAGGCCTTCTCAAGCGTATTGAGAGCCTGCAATAACGAGCCATACCGTAAAACTAGTCGCTCCATAAGACCCTATCACGCTCAATATATTGTTTAAGCTCTGGCGTTGCAGAAAAACAATCGACTAAATCAATTTTATAAGGAATATTTAGGTGCTCAAGCGTAATCTGCGCTCGTCCCATTTCTCTAAAAGAAAGCTCATGCCCTGCATCAAGTGCAAGATCAATATCTGAAGTTTCTTTTGCTTTCCCCGTGGCTCGTGAACCAAAAAGATAAATTTTTGCATCTGGAAAGTGGTATTTTAGAGCCCGAAGAATGTCCCTTTTATATCGGTCCAATATCATATAATATCTCAATCACAAACCAATCATTCTCAAACACTTCTCCACTGTACCATATTTTTGTTCACTGCAAAATGGCAGTGGCCGAACAGGGAGTTTTTACCCATCCGGCCACTACTTAGCTCTTGTTTACAATACTAGGCTTTTACGGCATCCAGTGCTTTTGCAAAGTCAGGAAAAAGATTTTTATTAATTAAAGGTGCCGGTTTTTTTGGCAAAGCTGGTTTAATTTTTATTGGTTTTTCTTCGATTGGTTTTTTCGACTCTTCTTTCACTATAATTTCAAGCTTTTCTGTTTTACTTTTATCCTTAAGATATTCAACTGAATCCCTAAATAATTTCTTAAAATCCTCAGATGCTAAGAAGATCTTGACAGTATTTTCTGTCGCTTTTGCTTCTTTTAACGCAGTTTCTATCTTATTCGTAAATATTGTTTTAAAAGCCGCTTCATTTGACAAATCAGGACTAGATTTCAACAGCTCATCAAGCGCTTTATTAAGTGCTGAAGACAATGTATTCTGAGTATTTTTTTCGACAGCCTTAATACCGGTAGGCGAATTTACATTGTATGTAGAATAAAAAGTGAAAAATGCAACCGGCTTCTGCTTCCCTTTCGTTTTTCCCGTCTGTAACTCTACTTTTTTAGGTGCAACTCCCTTGAAAAGTAGAGTTTTATCTATTTTGTATCGACTTGCATAAGCATTTATAAATTTGACAAGAGTAACTCTCTGCTTCTCTTGACTTTGACTCTGTATATTAAGAGCCTCGTACAGCTGAGCAAGTATTACAGGTTGCCTGAAAGCTTGCGCTTCTACATATTCATTTAATCGAGCACGAAGCACCTGTTGCTGCGCACCAAAATCTGGCTCTTCTATACCATCAATCGAAATCAAATCAGCTTTTTTTGCAATTACAATAGGTGTTATAGCACCTGTTTTCTTGATTTCTTGTTCATATTCTTGACGTGCTTCTTCTGATGGAGGTGGTGGAACATCCACTTCTTCTGAGGCAAAACAGACCTTATAAACCCCACTCAGCACAAGCAGGCTGCATAAAATTAAACCAAGTCGCTTCATTACAACGCTCCTTTTTCTCTTTAAAAACATCAGACTTTTTCCATCAGCCGTATCCTACCAAGTTCATCGCATAAAAATCAAGAGGCCATGCACGGTCTGGTCTTTGAAGTATCACTCAAAGAAAGGTATACTGGAGTTGTAGAAGTTAAGCCGTATTTTATTCGCTCGCACGACTATCCTCTCGCAAAGACCCTTCTCCCTCCCTTCGATACTTTTTCATCTTCGATGAAAACACTCGGGATGAGCGGGTTGTGTACCGCTTTACCCATTCGACGAGCTCAGGGCGAGCGGAGAGAGTACATGAAGCCTCTGTGTAAATAAAAAGATACGGGCAGAAACACTCATAACAAATTGGTGTAAAAAACATGACCCATACCTCTTTCACAATGCAAGAGCATATCTCACTCGCTGATAAAAACTGGTTCAATACCGGTGGCTCAGCGCGCTATTTTTGTGAACCAGAAACACCAGAAGAATTTGCCTTAGCGCTTGCATTTGCCCAAGAAAATAAACTTTCGCTTCATCTACTCGGCCTCGGTGCAAACCTCCTCGTCAGCGATGCAGGCTGTAACGGGCTGGTCATACGGCCCCACAACAAAACTATTGCGATTACCCAACAAGGCGCAGAAGAAGCAACCGTCACCGCCGGCGCAGGCGCCGTTATGGACGATCTCATTACCTTCTGCCTTGACCACAAACTCTGCGGACTTGAAGAACTAAGCGGCATTCCCGGAACCGTTGGCGGCTCAGTTTTTATCAATATTCATTATTTCCAGTTTTTTTTAAGTGATTTTTTGGTCTCTGCGCGCGTCATTGATACCAAAACGGGTGAACTAATCCCCGTCACCAAAGAATGGTTCAATTTTGGCTACGACTACTCAACCCTCCACAAGCGGGAGCATCTGCTTTTTGATGCCACATTCAAACTCCGCCCAGCTTCTGAAATCGAAGCTGCTTACGCCAAAGGCCGTAATGTCGAAATCATTCGCCATCGGCGCCAACGCTACCCCTACCAAGGGACGTGTGGCAGCTTCTTCCGCAATTTCCACGAAAACGAAGTAACAATCACGAGCAATGGCCGCAAAATGATTTTTATCGCCTACTACCTCGATAAACTCGGCATAAAAGGGGAACTTGCTGTCGGCGGAGCGATTGTTTCGCATCAACATGCAAATATGATCGTCAATCGAGGTACGGCAACCTCGCAGGATATTGTCACACTCGGCAGAACGATGCAAGAACTGGTACTTAAAAACTTTGGGATTCTCCCGCAACCTGAGTGTCAGTTACTCGGTTTTGAAAGTTACCCATTTTTGCAAAAGTAGATTTAGCCATTTTATCGCTCGCCCTGAAGACAGCCCCGCTCATCCCGAGTGTTTCCCCGAAGGGGAAATGTATCGAGGGAGAAGCATGTCCTGAGCCTGTCGAATGGGGGTCTGTACGAGCGAAATAATTTAAAATTTTACTCGTTTTTCTGGTAGATCGTATCAAGCATCGCAGGAACATCACTCCAAGCAAACACACGATATTGTTGCCGCACTAGATTTTCTGTCCCACCATAAACAACATATGCAGCAAGATCCGTCTGCTTGGTGATATCATTCCAATCCCGCAAGCCCTTGAAGAAGTCTTTGGTAATTGTCATCCCAGACTTAATCTCGATAGGAATAACGCTTTCGAACTTCAGCTCAATAATGCCATCAATCTCATGCCCCTGCACATCGCGCCAAAAGTAGATATTCGGCAATTCGCTTCGATTGTAGTTGTACTTAAAAAATTCACTCATCACAAACGACTCAAAAAGCGCCCCTTTGAGGGGGTGCATCTGCAACTCTTCTTCAGTACGAATACCCAAGAGCGAACAGACGAGAGCCGTATCATAAAAATAGATTTTCGGGCTCTTAATAACCCGCTTATTAAAATTTACGTAATAGGGCTGCAGAAGCTTAATAATATAACTTGCTTCCAAAATAGAAATCCACGCCTTTGCCGTATTGGGGCTAATATCGGCATCGCGCGCTAACGAAGCATAATTAAGAATATTACCAACACGCGCTGCACATAACTTTAAAAAACGCTGAAATGCAACAATATCGGCAACACGCAACACCTGCCGCACATCCTTTTCGATATACGTGCTGATATAGTTTGCGCACCAAACAGGTACCGAAATATCCTGCGCATAGAGTCGCGGGTAAGCACCTTTAATAAGAAGCGCTTCAAGCGTTTTTGGCAATATTCCTGCCTGTTTAAATTCATTGAGCGAAAGTGGAAGAAGAGTCAACAATGCAATGCGGCCCGCAAGTGTTTGAGTTACCTTCTCATACATCAAAAAATGCTGTGATCCGGTTATAACAAAATACCCAGGCCGATATTCTTTATCAACAATGCCCTGCATGTACGAAAGTAATTCAGGCACCTCTTGAATTTCATCAATAATCACACCCTTATACTGCGAATATGCATTCAAAAAACCGCGTGGATCCGACTGAGCAATAGCGCGCCGATCAAGATCTTCTAACGAAACATAGACATACTCAGGGAAAGTCATTTTTGCTAACGTTGTTTTCCCCGACTGGCGTGGCCCCATGATGGCAACAACTGGAAACTGTTTCGCCAGATCTTGCAAAAATGGCATTAAATCACGTTTTATTATCATCCTATCCCCTTTTTTCTAAAAAACCCGTATAATCCGCAATCCCATTGCACATTATACAACATATCGAGATTTATTTGAATAGAAGGGCTTTTTTTCTCCTAACTCTCCCACCGATGTGACCATTGACCACCAATCCCAACGAGTCCAAGCTCATCACGATTAACAAAAACAAGGCTTTCGGGCGAAAGATGGTAATCAATTTCAGCGGCAGTAGCCGTTGCACATTCACTATTTTTTTCAATTGCCGCCGACCATTGGTCACCATACTCAGCCACCAATCCAACACGCCCGCCTGGAGCAGATCCCGCAGAAGCGTTCTTTGGCAAACTACTCCCCACGTAGGGAATGAGCGTCAATCCAGCAACAGAAGCTTCTTGAGGAACATCACAAGACAGTGGATCAGGCAAAACATCGGCAAAAAAGAGTTCATGAATAAGTTTTTTAAACGAAGCTGAATAAGCAAGCGCCGGTGTCCCATCAACCGTTCCACCGGTTAACAACATTGCGCAACAGCGCTCATCAAGCAGAGGATCTGATGTCAGAGAAATAGAGGGGTAATCAAGGGGGCCCTGCGCATTGAGAAAAACGGTGTGTCGTTTTATCTCACTTGCTGCAACAAAACGGAGATCGGGAATCGGCCGATGTGGTAAATCAAAGAGAATATCTCCCTGTTTTACCAACAGAGGACGATAGGGGAAATGAACTACTCCATCAACCAATGACAAAGATCCTTTTATTACAGGAAACCCAAGTGTTCCCTGTAAATGCAGACGCCCTTTTAAAGCACCAGAAAGCAGTGGAACATCTACCTCAAGCGGCTGTTCTGTTGCAACCTGAAGATCAAATTCTGCTGAAGAGAGCAGAGACCGCACCGTCGCCCCAAGCGTTTTTTTCGCCGACTGCTGTAATGCGACATCAGCTCCATAGAATAAGCGACCGAGTAACCGCTCAATGAAGAGCGCCGAAAAAATATTGCCTTCAAGACGACCCTGATCACACGCAATAAGTCCAGTAAGTCGAACTGATCCATTGGGTAGAATTACTAAAGCGCCCGCCCCTACAGCCCGCAAAGAAAGTGCCGAATCAGAACCAAATGGTAAAATTTTCACCTTCCAGGGGAGGCATGCATAAAACGTACGGCCCCGGCCATCTTTTTTTTGACGCCACTCAACTGATCCCTGTTTTACCGAGCAGCTTCCTCGCGTTGTTTCAACCCATGCATGAGCAATCTGAACCCTTTTTTTTCTCACATCGATCCGTGCTCGTAAGCCTCCTCCATTGATAACAGCATACGTTCCAGGCAGAGGAATTTGACCTTTTTCAAGCTTGATACAAGCCGAAATTCCCCGAACTCCAATCCCCAGGCGTCCCGCAAGCGAACCTTGCCAAAACAGAGCACCTGGAATATGTAAAAATTCTCCAAGGGCCGCACATGACGTACGCCACATACCGCCATCACGTGTTCCATAAAGAGTTACCGGTAGCGACTGATGCTTCTTAGGTGCTGCTTTCTGTCTATTTTCAAGAACAGCAGAAATCTTCCACGTGTTTGCTTCCTCAGCCCCTGTCCGTAAACCAAATGTCCAGGAACTTTCCGCAGCAATATCACGTAAACAATAGGCATCACTCAAAGCATATATCTTTTTTACCGCAATATGAGTGCTCAGTTTTTGCACTTCTTGGTCATACAGGCCCGTAAAAGACGCCAAATCATTGTCCTGTATCTTAAAACGTCCCTCAATTAAGTTTTTCTTTTCTTTTTGAGTCACCGATCCCGAACAGAGTAGGTTGCTCAAAAGCCCCTTCCCCCCACTGTTTTTCAAAGAATAAGTCCAACGTCCCGATTGATAATCAAAAGAAATCTTTAAAGCAGGAAAGAGCGAAATTAAAATCTGAGCCTGTGCTGTCAACACACAATGGAGATGCGATGGTTTGAGATGGTCACAGGGCGCACAAAACAAAAGTTTCCCCGTATGCGAATGTACTATTTCCCCTTCACCTCGCCAAATACCCCCATCATACATCACGGCTTTTGTTTGCCACTCGCCATTAATTTGGGAAACACCCAAACTACAACGCAATACACCCAGCAATCGATCTGAATACGATGCGCCTGATTCAAAGAAAATCCCCCAACCCTCTAAAGCAAAATCAGCAATTTCGAGCTTAATCGGGAACGATGTTGGCTGAAGCCACTGCTGAACATGGGGAATAAAAGCAATATCAATTCCTCTTCGAGAAAAATCTGCATCGGAATACACTCGCACATCTTTAAAAGCAACCGAAAGCGCAAATCCGCGCTGTGAAAAGGTATCCGCCCAAGACCACGTTGCCCCCATCGAAGGAGCAAACCAACTCCAGTTTTCGCCGTACGCAAAAACACCCTTGAGCTCGATATGCCCTGAAAGCAGATCAAGCTCAACATCTCGCGCCCGCATAGTGCATGAATAACTTTTAGAAAAAAAATCGCACAGAAATTGCTTAACGGCACCACGCAGCTCTCTGTCTTCTTGCACATACAAGCAGGCAAATAAGAGCGCTCCGGTACCGACCAAAAAAATGCGTAAAAAATGCTTCCCACACTCCCTAAACTGATGACGCAACCGATAAAACCTCTTCGAGAGTCGTTAATCCAAGACGAACCTTTGCAAGTCCATCCTCTACCAAAAGGGTCATACCTTCTTTCCGTGCCTGTTCTTGAATCTGGGATGTTTCAGAACGACTCAGCGTAAGCCGCATGATTGAAGAAGACATCTGCATAACTTCAAAAATAGCAAGCCGCCCTTTATACCCAAGATTCATACACGCTTCACAACCAATCGCTTGATAGAACGTTGATGAACGAAGCTGCTCTGGCGTCAACCCTAATCGACGCACAACCTCTTTTTCAGGCGTATGTGGTTTTTTACAGATATCGCATAAACGACGGACCAGTCGTTGTGCAACAACCGTTGAAACCGTTGACGCAATCAAAAATGGCTCAATCCCCATATCCAAAAGACGTGTTATCGTAGCTGCAGCACTGTTGGTATGTAAAGTACTCAACACTAAATGCCCCGTCAATGCAGACTGAATAGCAATTTGAGCAGTTTCTTGATCTCGCGTTTCCCCGATCATAACGATATCAGGATCTTGTCGTAAAATAGAACGAAGCGCTGCTGCGAAGGTGAGCCCAATTTGCTCCTTCACCTGTACCTGCCCAATCCCCTTCATCTGATACTCAACAGGATCTTCAACCGTAATAATATTAACATCAGGCGTATTGAGTTCACTCAAAATAGAATAGAGTGTTGATGTTTTACCAGAACCCGTTGGACCTGTCAGTAAAAGAATTCCATTGGGACGCGCAATACTATCGGAAAGTACTCGGTAATCGCGCTCGCTCAAACCCAACTTTTTCAGATGCCCAAATGTTTTTGATTTATCGAGAAGACGCATCACGATTCGCTCACCAAAGGTTACGGGCAAAATTGAAACACGAATATCAATCGAACGGTCAGCAATTTTGATCTGAATACGACCATCTTGAGGCTGCCGTTTTTCCGCTATATTCAAATTTGACATCACTTTAATACGAGAAGAAAGCGATGCCTGAATACGCTTAGGTGGTGTAAGAGCAGGATACAAAACCCCGTCAATGCGATACCGAACCCGGATTTCCTTTTCAGAGGGCTCAATATGAATATCGGAAGCCCCACGCTTTACCGCCTGATAGAGAATATGATTCACCAACTTTATAATGGGAGCTTCACTCGCCATCCCGAGAATATCTTCTTCCTCTATTGCACCAAAATCCATGCCTCCATCAAGAGCCTGTTCTTCTTCAAGCTCTTCGATCATCTCCTTGGTACCTTCAAGCGGATAGTACCTATTCATCGCATCAATAATAACGGTACGTGGTGCAACGGCCAAAGGAGCTTGTTCTTCCAATAAAAGACGAAGCTCGTCAATCGGTTGAAAATCAAACGGGTTTGCTGTTACCAAAAAACAACGATCTTCCACCACGACCGGGATAATGGCATGCTTCCTCAAAAAAACGAGAGAAACTCGCGCCAATAACTCAGGGTCCGCCATTTTTTCAGAAATAGAGTCAAAAAAAGGAAGATCAAACTTCTGCGCCACCGCCGTAGCGACATCTCGCTCACTCACTAAATTATGAGACAAAATATATGCCTCAAAAGACATTGCTGCCGCACTACTCTCTTTTTCATAGAGAACCTGCTGCTCAAGCGTTATCACTTTTGCCTCAACAAGCAGCTGAGCTATTGATTTTTCGATCATCTCACACTCCCAAAAACTGTCGCCGTATCTAACATCATCAAAGCGTAGCCAAAGCAAAACCTTATAAGAAGGATTTTAAAAAAATTCAACCATTTATGCAAACACCCCTTTCGATAAAAAAAGAAGTTTACTTGCCCAAAACAATCACTGTGGTATCGTAAAAGTAATATCGTAAAAGAAGATTTGGCTGCTTTCTCACTCCATGGAATTATATATGAATCAAAAAACGCATCATTCTCTTGTCTATTGCTTCCTTATGGCGCTACTCACTCTTAGCACTGGGTGCTATAAAAAGCCTGCAACCGAAAACAAAATCACCCTCTCCTCAACCGCATCAACACAACAAAGCGGAGAAGAAATTGCGGCACTCAAAAAAATCAAAGAAATGAATTTTGATGAAGCGCAACGCGTTCTTACGTATCAAAAACAACGCGGGAAAGATCAACTTGTTATTGCGCTTCTTGAAAAACTGATCGCTCTCTCTCCCGACCATGAAACAATGGAACTATTTTTGAGAGAATTAGCTGATATTCGATTTAAACTCAATGCATTTGAAGAAGCAGAGATGCTTTATGAACAATATGCCATGCTTTATCCTGGCAGCAAAGATATCGACCTTATTGAATATCGGGTCATTCAGTCTCTTGCAGGACAACTTCCAGATGCCAGACGAGACCAGACGCGGCGCAAGGCACTCCTTGAAAAAACAGCCGCCTATCTTGAGCGTTTTGGAGACAATAATCAATACGTAGACGCAATCAAAAAAATTGTACAAAAAGAGCGTCTCATTCTCTTTGAAAGCGAAGCCCAACACGCAGCCTTTTACTTACAAAAGTATGTCTATTCAGAGCGACTTTCAACGCTTGTTGCTGCACAAAAACGTCTTATCTTTGTCCATGACAAACTCTTGCCTTCACTCGCTGACGCTCTTAGCAAAGAAAAATATACTCACATCCTCGATACACTTACGGCTATAAAAGAACCGGCTTTTTCTTCAAAAACAGCTGAGCAAAAATTAGAGCTTCTTCAACAAGCAACAGATCTTCTTCTTTTAGCCGCAGAAGAGCTCACACCGGATCAAGATACATCATCGTTTTCAAACGTATTCAAACGCATTTTTTAACGTTCTGTAAAAAACTATGAATCAAAACGCTTTTATCGGTCATTCAGGCGAAATAGAAGTAGCCCGTTATCTGCAAAAACAGGGGTATGCGGTAAAGGCTATTAATCATCGGTGCCGCGGTGGAGAAATAGATGTTATCGTAGAAAATGAATCAGTTCGTGCTTTTGTTGAAGTCAAAACGCGATCACAACTCTATTTTGATATTACTGAGGTTGTAACACCAGCAAAACAACGGAAAATCATTGTCGCCTCTTATCACTACAACGCGCATGCTGGATGGCCTGAAGATAAATCAATCCGTTTTGACGTTGCTATCGTTCATTCAGGTCCGTTGGGCATGGAGGTTTCGTACTATCCTCATGCATTTACCCCAAACGCGGAGTGGTTTTCATGAACCAATTTTTTACTCGACTCTTATCGGGAGCTGCTCTCGTACTGCTTCTTGGACTCGCTTATTCTTGTCACTATCCCGAGCTTTTCTCTCTTCTTTTAATCGCCTGTCTTGGCATTATTTTAGCCTTAGAATGGCCAAAATGTGGCCCCGCCATTCTAACCCCCTGGTTTCCCATCACTCCCTTCCTGGTCCTTATCTACCTCAACCAGAGTTCAACGTATCATCACCTTGTGCTCCTCATATTTGCCTCTTCAATGCTTTTTGATGTTGGTGCCTATCTCATAGGCAGTCGTTGTGGACAATGGAAACTCGCTCCGTCAATTAGCCCAAATAAAACCTGGGAAGGCTTTGCAGGAGGCGTTTTATTTTCTTTTTTAATTGTACTTTTAAACCCCCTACGGCACCTTTTTATGGCACATCCAGTCTGGACCGCCTGCTTTATCCTTTTAATCGATATCACGGCACTTATGGGAGACCTCTTTGTTTCTCATCTCAAGCGACGGGCTCAGATTAAAGACTGTGGGACCATTCTGCCCGGACATGGCGGCCTGCTTGACCGATTTGACAGTATTCTTTTTGTTACGATTATTTTCTTTCTCTTCAGACGCTCACTCTCTTTGCCGTAAGCTTTATTAAATCACCGCTTTTTGCTAGAATATGTGGTATAGATTTCTATAAAACAAACAAAACCGATGGCTTTTACATGGTTCATTTTGAAATTCTGTACCAATCAAAAAAATCACGTGCACGTGTAGGTCGCATCACAACTGCACACGGCGTTATTGATACCCCGACCTTTGTGCCTGTTGCAACCAATGCCTCTATAAAAGCAGTTGACTCTATTGCAATGAATCAACTCGGAACGCAGCTACTCTTTTGTAACACCTACCATCTTCTTCTTCACCCAGGACCTCAAGTCGTTGAAACAGCCGGGGGGCTTCATTCATTTATGAACCGCACTGCACCTCTCATTACCGACTCAGGAGGCTTTCAAGTTTTTAGCCTCGCCTATGGGAGTGTACACGAAGAGCTTAAGAGTAAGGGGCTTAAAAAACAGACAGGTTCTGTTCTTTCGGTTACAGAAGAAGGCGTTCGTTTCAGATCTTATCGCGATGGTGCAGAAGTCCTTCTCACGCCCGAATCATCTATTCAAATCCAAAAAGCGCTCGGCGCTGATATTATTATCCCGCTCGATGAACTTCCTCCCTATCACATTGATCGCACTGCTCTTAAAAAATCCTTGGATCGAACACATCGGTGGGAAAAGCGTTCTCTTGATGAACATAAAAAAAATCCGCTTCACCAAGGACTTTTTGCCGTTATTCATGGCGGAGTAGATCGGGAACTAAGGGCTCACAGCTGTGCTGTACTCACTGCGCTCGATTTTGAAGGCTTTGCAATTGGTGGCAGCGTAGGAAAAACACGAGAAGAGATGATTGAGATGCTCACGTTTGTACTGCCACACATTCCAGAATCAAAGCCTGTGCATCTTTTGGGCATTGGAGATCAACCGTCGCTTGCTGCAGGCATCCCGCTTGGCATTGATTCGTTTGATAGCTCATATCCAACAAAATGTGCTCGCCATGGTATTTTGTTTTCTGAAAATGGACCTATTAACATTACTCGTTCTCAGTGGAAATCAGTGCATACACCTATTTCTCAGGCGCCTCTCTGTAAAGAATATTCAGCTGCCTACATACACCATCTTTTCAAGGCACATGAGCACGTAGCCCATACACTGGCTTCACTACACAATCTTGATTTTATGAACCGACTTATGGCACGCTATCGACAAGACATCCTAGACGACAAAATCTAGTGATCTGTACGAGCGCCCCATACACTGGTACACTAAAATCATTATTACAAACACAACACGCTATGCGTGCAAAAAATAAAAAACTCTCAAGAGACCTTAAAAAACAATGAAACACCTTTCTTTGACCTCAATTGTTTCCCAAGATAATCCAATTATTCGCGCAACCAGTGCCCTTTCAGAAGCGCATGGTCGCAAAAAGCAGGGGCTTTTTCTTGTTGAAGGAAAACGAGCCTGCGAAACATTTCTCGCCACTAAAAAATTTGAACTTGTACATCTTTTTATTATGCACGAACACGAAGTATGGGGAAAAGCGTTAGATGTCGATGATCAGCTCATTCTCGTCTCGCTTCCCGTTATGAATAAAATCAGCACAGCAGCAACGCCGCCCGGTATTGTCGCCGTGTTCAAAATACCCAACAAAGTTACTCCCCCTGAAACACCTCGTTCTGGCATTGTGCTCGCCCAAGTGAGTGATCCAGGGAATATGGGAACACTTATACGGTCTGCCGCATCATTTAACCAAGCTATTTTTGTCGTTGAGGGTGTTGATATTTGGAGCCCTAAAACAATTCAAGCTTCTGCTGGAACTGTCGCACTTGCACAGATTTATCAGACTAAGTGGGAAGATGTCGTTGCCTATGCAGAAAAAACAGGCGTTACACTCACAGCACTTGTAGTAGCCGATGGCACATCTCTTGAGCAACTTCCTCAAAAGCCGCGCCTTCTCGTTGTCGGGAATGAAGCGCATGGCCTACCAGACGCATGGATAAACAATTGCAATGAAAAAGTAACGCTCGCAATGCCAGGAGGCACAGAAAGTCTCAATGCTGCTGTTGCTGGATCGATTGCGCTCTACCTTATATCTAAAGAACTGTTCACCAAATAAGGAGTTTTTATGCCCGCACTAAACCGGCTCTCACTTACGGCAGCTATCTTAATCAATCTCAATATCATGCTTGGGTCAGGAATCTTCATTAATGTTATCTTACTCACCCAGCAAGCTGACGCATTAAGCCCTCTGGCATATCCGCTTGTAGGGCTCATGATCTTCCCGCTTATTGCCGCATTTTCAATTTTGCTTGCACAGATTCCGGGCGGAACTTTTTATGAAATTGGATCAACCATTCATCCACTTGCAGGTTTTATCAGTAGCTGGGGCTATTTCATTGGAAAACTCGCCTCAGCCGCACTCAGCATGCACATATCGGTCACTACGGCTCAGCAACTCATCCCTTCGCTCCAAGCGCTCTCGCCATTCTTTCTTGACGCTCTATTGCTCGTGATTTTTGTACTTTTAACCATTTTTAATGTAAAAACAGGAAGGCCCGTACAGTATTTCTTTTTTTCTCTCAAAGCAATTGCACTTGCCATCGGTATTGGTATCGGTTTTGCGTATTTTGAGCCGGTGCATTTTATGTATGCAACCTATCCATGGGCTCATCTACCAAGCACCGTCCCTTTTATTCTCTTTGCATTCGCAGGCTTTGAAGCAAGCTGTTCACTGAGTAAAAGTATCGAAAACCCAGAGAAAAATGGGCCACGTGCAATTATGTTTTCGTACGCAATCGTTTTAACCGTTGTTACCCTTTACCAGCTGGCACTTTATGGCGCGCTTGGATCAATGATTAGGGATCTTTCAACATTTAGAGAACCATTTGTTGCAATTTTATCCCGCATGAGCGGATCCTACCCACATCTCTCATCACTTTTACTTGGTGGAGCTCTTGCAGGCATCGCTACATCGGCGCTCGGAGCCAGTTACGGTATTTTGTACAGCAATATTTGGAACTTACAAACGCTTGCAAGCTACAAAACTATTCCTTTTTCAAAACAGCTGACGCAACTCAACCGTTTTTATGCACCCGTTGCCTGTATTTTTGTCGCTGCATTTTTAATGCTCGGTTATCTCATTGGCTCACGTGGCAATATTGTCCCGCTTCAACTTATTTCAGCAAGCGCAAATACGCTCTCCTACTCAATTAGCATTGCCGCATTTTTAACACTCTGTTTCGGCACCCTCAAACAACATCGGTTTATTGCTCTTTTAAGCGTAGGAAGCTGCCTATTGCTCATTGCAGCAACACTGGTAAATGCGTTCACCTATGGGGCATTTCCTTATTTTATATACGGCATATTGATAGCAATTGGCGTACTGGTACATCTTGTATATCGCAGAAAAAAGCGAGCAACTGAGGCTGTTTAACGCGCAAATAAGGCTTACCGCCCTCGATACAACCGCTTACCGAGCCCGCACCATGAGCAGGGTAATGAGTTTACTTTATTTCTCCGCTCATCCCGAGTGACCCGAAG
Source organism: candidate division TM6 bacterium GW2011_GWE2_42_60 (assembly GCA_000996275.1). Lineage (GTDB taxonomy): Bacteria > Babelota > Babeliae > Babelales > Babelaceae > UBA12395. The sequence continues at coordinate 173,526 of LCEG01000001.1, read as the reverse complement.
GGTTGTATCGAGGGAGAAAAGCGGTAGATAATTTTTTGTTTTTGAGAGTTTTCAAAATCATTTTACCACCTATCTCCCTCGATATATTTTTTCTTCGAAAAAACACTCGGGATGAGCGGTGGTGTCGAACCATGTCCTGCCTGCCCGCCTTAGCTTTAGCGACGGCTGGGAGCCTGTCGAATGGGGGTTTTTACGATCGGGTAAACTCAAAATCTATTTCAGAAAAAGATAGAGTGCGAGCAAGCATAGAATCAATGTCGTAAGAACAAAACGTGCGGTAATTTTTGTTTCTGACATGCCAGAAAGCTCAAAGTGGTGGTGAATCGGCGCCATCTTAAAAACTCGTATTTTACGTAAACGATACCCCATTTTTTGGACAACTACCGAAACCCCCTCAAGCACAAAAAGACCACCCGTAAGGGGGATAAGCAATTCACGATGGAGCATCAAGGCAACAAGCGCGAGTGCTGCTCCAAACCCAAGTGCACCAACGTCCCCCATAAAAACAGTCGCGGGATAGAGATTAAACCACAAAAATCCACCTAAAACCGAAGCACAAATTACCGAAATTTCTGCAAGCTCATTCTGTCCCAAAAAGAGGGCGATTACTGCAAAGGTTACAAAGTTTATCAGCAAGAGGCTCCCGGCAAGACCATCAAGACCATCGGTAAAATTAACTGCATTGTCCGTGCAAAGAATGACCCAAACTGCCCAGAGGAAAAAAAGCCCTGCACCTAATTCAATATGCCAATTGCCCGGAAGCCAGAGTGTTGTTGCCGGTTGCACCATCCAAAACCAGAGTGCTACACTCGTTGCCGCAGCCACAATCTGAGCAATAAATTTTGACCGATCAGAAATTCCTTTTTTACAGGTAATTTTTTTCCAGTCATCCCATCCGCCGATAAGCCCAAAAAACACCAGTGCTCCCATAACCAACAATGTCTGCGGCCCTTTAAAGGGCATTAAGAAAAGCAATGCTAGAATAGCTGCAAAAATCATCGGGACCCCACCCATTGTCGGAGTCTGATCTTTTGCTTTATGAAGCTCTGTTACATATTCACGCACCGCAGAACGCGTCCAACGATTAAATCTTTTTATAAAAAAAGCACAACTCGCCCACGAAACAAAAAAGGCTCCAATGGCCGCAAAAATGAGACGAAGAACAGACGCTGATTCCACTACACAATACATACATCACCCTGTCGGTAAAACTAAACCACTCACATCCGCTCCCGCTCATATGTCGCAGTAGGCGGCACAATGTACCTAAAGCATATAAAGCGGTAGATAAACTAAAATATTCTTTTTGATACTATCAAAAACTACCTACTCCATCCACCCTCTTACTCGAGTCAATACAAAGCTTTAAAATATGATAGACTTTTCATAGAAATATGTCATAATTAAAGTTATGATTGAAATTAATTTTTTTAAATAGCGCAAAACAACCATATATAAGAAATGAAAAACAATGAATATAAAGAATATTTTTCTTGTCGCTCTTTTTGCATGCCCTTTTCTGCTTGCGGCAAGCAATGATAAGAATAAAAAAATACGATTGTTTTCAGATGCTTTTGAAAACAAAATCCCTGATAACAACAAAAAGAGAAAACTTCTGCAGCAGTTGGTGGTAGCCAAATATCGTAACGAAAAACTTCCTATCTGTAACATGCCCGACGATTGCTGGACCGTTATTGCCAAGTACATGCCTTCTCATGAGAAGGTTTCGCTGCGATTAGTAAGCTCGCACTTTGAGTCTCTTTTTTACAACTCAGTTACTAATGGTACGGTAGATCAATGTTCTAAGATTCGTATACCACTCTTTACAATGCCGCAGCTTTCTTCAAGTAATCCCAATATATGTGCGCAGAAAATGCGAGTTGCTAACTTTATAAACAAAACCCGCATAAAAAAAATAGTGACTAAACGGATGAAGGATTTCGCCAGCCCTACTAAAGTGTTCCTAGATACAAAAAACCTTGATTTTTCGGGCACTATTCTTTCTGATATGCAGCTTAATATATTGTTTTCAGTCTATCCAAATCTAAAAAACCTTAACCTACGGGGGTGTAAAAAATTTGATTCCGGACTATTTTTTGACGAGCGTAAGCTTCCTATCAATGGGATTAATCAAAATCATCCTGATTTCGAAAAGTTAAGAGGACTATCATCGATTAACATGTTGTCTGAAGCAGGGCGCATCACCAAGCTTCAAGAAGTTGCTAAAGAGAGTCCACGATTTAAAGAATATTTTTCCCTGCACGAATGGTTTAGCCTCACACAACTTGAAGTTCTTAATCTTAACGAAACAAACGTTTCCAGCGGAAAACTTCAGAGTGTTTTAAAGGGATGCCCTCAGCTTAAAACGCTCCGTTTAAACAACTGCAAAAAACTTCTTCTTGGAGATATTGATTGGAATACAATAGGAGGTAAGCCTGACCTTGACGCAGCACTTAAAGAAAACATAGCGTGTTTTTACTACGCCACAACAAACAAACAACGCAAAATTTTTATTGATCTCATTCAAAAGCAAATTCCAACCCTCAAAACTATTCCTGCAGAGAAACGTGCTGAGTTTATGCGTAATGCCCTTAAGAAGAATTCCGTGTTTTACCGTTATTTTGACATTATAGACTGGCGCAATGCAAAATCCCTTGTTGAACTTACGCTAGAAAAAACGTTTATTACAGCTCCAGAGCTGAACCAAATTCTAAGTAATTGCCCTGGGTTACAAAAACTCATACTTAAAAAAAGTTATGGGCTCTCTTTTAACGCTATTGATTGGAGCAAGGCAAAAAATCTTACTACACTCGATTTAAGTAATTTATTGATTACGGCTGAGAACTTACAAGCAATTCTCAATAATTGTCCAAATCTTGAAATTTTAAAACTAAAAGGGTGTAAAGAGCCTCTTTTAGAAGAAATTGACTGGAGCAAGACTAAAAAACTTACCCTGCTTGACTTATCTGGCGGTTTAACAATTTCGAACTCCACACTCAAGAACTTAGGCAAAGGGTGCCCTCTTCTTTCAACTCTGCTTTTGAGCGGACAAGACTCTTCTCCGGATGCCGAATTAGACGAAAAAAAGTTTGATTGGTGCCGCAATCTTGATTGGGGGCTCTTTAAAAATCTTGAAGTACTTAACCTCGGTAATAGCGATTTCTCTTCAAATGATCGTATTGAAAAAATCTTAAGGGGATGTCCAAAACTCACCTCGCTTCATGGGGTGTTATGTACTCTTATTGATGACGATGAAGATGGGTTGTTATTTGAAGAAGTTGACAAGCAGTTATTTAACAAAATCACCGATCTTGAATTATATTCTGCCGATGACTTTTCCGTAATTGGAGCAGCGGGGTTGAATCATATTTTGAAAAATTGTCCCCTCAAAAAATTTATATGCAACCTGCTACTTCCTGACGGGATTTTTGATTGGAGTATCGTAGGAAACACCCTTGAAGAACTTAATCTTTCGGATGCAGGAGCAACCGTTGATGAGCTAAAAGCAATAATGTCTCATTGTATTCATCTAAAAAAATTAGTACTGAAGAACAGCGATGGAGAAGGGATTGGCGCTCTTAATTGGAGTAAGTTAGAAGAACTTGAGTATCTTGATTTATCATCATCTTCTTTATATAAAGCAGATCTCATAGTCATTTTAAAAAGTTGTCCAAATCTTAAGGAATTGCTCCTTGGTGAGGACTGTTCAAACCTTCGGCTCGACAATAGTCTTGATTGGAGCAGAGTAAAAAAATTGAAACATCTCAAGATTTCTGGCGCAAACGATGTATCTGTTGAAGGGCTTTTGGCAATTCTCAAAGGCTGTCAGTCTTTGAGCAAACTAGAACTTGAAGATAATTTTGGATTAGACGGGATTTATAAAGGAGGCTCTGAGGTATTTAAAGAGCTTGAAAATCACTTAATAAAATCTATCGAGAATTCCAAAGAAAAAAAGGAAGACTCCAGAGAAATAGAAGAAAAAAAGAATTGAATTAGAGTTGCTATCAAAATAATTAAATATAAGAAATGGATACCATGAAAATTAAGAAGATACTCCTTATCACCCTTCTCGCATGCCCTTTTCTGCTTACAGCAAGCAATGGCAAAAATGAAAAAATACGTTTGTTTTCGGATGCTTTTGAAAACAAAACCCCTGATAACAACAAAAAGAGAAAGCTCGTGCAGCAGCTGGTAGCAGCCAAATATCGTAACGAAAAACTTCCTATCTGTAACATGCCCGACGATTGCTGGACCGTTATTGCTCAGTATTTGCCTCTAAAAGATAAGTATGCCTTGCGATTACTGAGCGCTTATTTTAAGTCACTTTTTTACGAATCAAACCTTAACGGGAATATAGAAGCTCCTAAAATTCGCTCGAACATGTTAACACTCCCTTCATTTTCTACGGATGAAAATACAGTATTCAAACAAAGAAGACATGTTGCTAAGTTTATGGAAAAAACACACATAGAACTTCTTAAAATTGAGCGTCCTCAGGATTTTGTCGCACCAGTTCAAGATTTTGTTGTACCAGTTAATGGGAAAGCATGTAATGGGAAAACATGGCACCGTATAAAAAAAGTTTCCTTAGAGAATAGCTCTGTTAATGATACCCAATTCAGTATTATGGCTCCCTTTTTTCCAAATCTAGAAAATTTAAATTTAAATGCATGCAAGAATATAGATTTTAAAGTATTTCTTAACGAATGTAAGGTTTGTGCAGGTGGCGTTGACGAAAATCATCCCGATCGAAAAGCATTAGGCAAGATTGCAGGAATTAATGCCATGGCAGAGCCTCAACGCTCATTTGAAATAAACAAGGCTTTTGAAGAGAATCCGAACATCGGAAAATACTTCTCTATCCCCGAATGGGACAAGTTTAAGCACCTCAAAACTTTTGATCTCGGTCAAACTAATATTCAAGCCCAGGGGCTCCAAAATATTTTGAGTAACTGCAGTAAACTCAATAACCTCTGTCTAGATCTATGCGGGCACCTCCTCCTTGGAGACCTTAACTGGAACGATATAGCAAATGCTACAGACAGTTTAGGCATAAAAGAGCTGCTTCCCGTATATTTTCGCGAAAGTCTCACAAAAGACCATATTGACGCACTTGTCCTGCTTATTAACCAGCATACCAAAACCCTTAAAAGCATGTCTCCTGAAAAACGTGCTGACTTTATGCGTAACATCCTCAAAAAACACCCCGCGTTCTTTGACTACTTCGTTGATCTTGACTGGAGCACGGCCAAAGAAATAACAATCCTTAGCATTAAAAGACCATTTATTACCGGCCCTGGTTTACAAAAGATTCTCTCTAATTGCCCAAAGCTTAAGATATTAGATTTGAGAGACTGTAGAGGGCTTTCTCTAGAAAATATTGATTGGAGTAATGTTAGAGAGCTTAGGATACTCAATGTAAAAGGAGCAACAAATCTCTCAAACAAAGAACTTGAAAAAATCGGCCGTTGTTGTCCAAAGCTTACGACATTAGTCTTAAGTAATCCAAAGCGCGATCACAACAATAAAGAGGCTGATTTTGACTGGACTACTGGTGTCGATTGGACTCTTTTCAAAAACCTTACAACACTCAGTCTCGATAACAATCTGCTTATTTCTAACGAAAGTCTCAAAAAAATTAGAAAAGGTTGTCCTCAACTTAAATCGCTTAAAGGGCTGATTTGTGGTGATGCCGATTCTAAATTCAACCTTGATACGATCGATCTGAGTCTTTTAAAAGATCTTACTGTCCTCGAATTAGGAATTGAGGGAGCTAATATAGAAATCAAGCCCGAATACTTGCGTTATATTTTGGATAATTGCTCATTTAAAAAACTCTTTCTTTCTATGGAATCATTTCCTTCAGGAGTGTTTAATTGGAGTAAGTTAGGAAAGAGCTTAGAATGCCTGCACATTTGCTACGCAAATATAAAACATGGAGCACTGCAAAAGATACTGCAGGGCTGCGTTAACCTTAAGACATTGGATCTTTCGTGTAGTTGCAACAGTAAGTTTACTCTCAAAAACCTTAATTGGAGCTCCCTCGGAGGAACCCTTACTTCGCTTGATTTGTCGCGTAACCTCATGGTTGAAGGATGTCTCCAGCCTATTTTGGACAGCTGTATCAATCTTAAGTACCTTGACCTCACGGCATGCGATACTCTTCCACTTAAAAACCTCAACTGGGAAAAGCTGAAAAAACTTGAGTATCTTGATCTCTCGGAATCAGTAATTTCTCTTGAAGGACTTTTACCAATTCTCGAAAACTGCCCTCTAATAAAAAATCTTCATCTTGGGAAAGATAACAACGTTGGATTAAAAGAGTTTTATGAAGGTTCTCCTGCTGTTTTTGAGGAACTAAAAAAACTATTGATTGAACGCATAAAGAAACAAGAATTAGAAAATCCCGACAATAAAAAAAATAAGAAAGACCCCAGAGAAATAGAAGAAAAGTAAAATACCATACGAAGGTCCTCGCTTTGCGCTCATCCTGTTTAGTGTTTATACTTAAACGTAGATACTATTCATCCTGCTTTTCCCGTGAGGACCTTATGGCAAATAATAAAACAACCGCCCTTTGCTCATTTTACGTCACAACTCCTATTTACTACGTCAATGCAAAACCACACCTTGGATCACTCTACCCAACACTGCTTGCTGACGTTGCAGCGCGCTGGAATCGCCTCAAAGGATGTGATACTTTTATGCTCACGGGCACTGATGAACATGGACAGAAAGTTGCCGAAGCAGCTGAAAAAATGGGTATGCAACCTCAAGCATTTGTCGATAGTCTTGTCCCTGCTTTTAAAGAGCCATGGAAGCAATATAATATCGCCTACAACCACTTTATTCGCACAACTGACCAGTACCATGTTAAAGCCGTTCAAGACTGGATTGTGCAACTTCAAAAACAGGGTGATATTTACAAAGCAACTTACGAAGGGTGGTATGATCTTTCGCAAGAAGCATTTTTAACAGAAAAAGATCTTGAATTTCGCGAACCGGGCGAACCACCTGTATCGCTCATGTCGGGCAACAAAGCACGCTGGGTCTCAGAAGAGTGTTACTTTTTCAAACTTTCAGCTTATCAAGACCGCCTTCTCAAATTTTACAAAGAAAATCCTGATTTTATCACCCCGCCAGAACGTCTTAACGAAGTAATCTCTTTTGTTGAAAATGGGCTTAAAGATCTCTCTATCTCTCGTAAAACTATTACCTGGGGCATTCCATTCCCTGGAGATCCCAGTCACGTCACCTACGTCTGGGCCGATGCACTTAATAATTATCTTACCGCAATAGGATTCGGCGACAAAAACCGCACGGAAGAATTTAATACATGGTGGCCGGCAGACCTTCAGGTTCTTGGAAAAGATATCGTTCGCTTTCATGCCGTCTATTGGCCAGCATTCTTGATGGCAACAGGACTTCCTCTTCCCCGTAAATTATTGGTGCATGGATGGATCCGCATTAATGGCGAAAAAATGTCGAAATCACTCGGCAATGTTGTTGACCCTGTTGAGCTCGGAAAACAGTATGGCATCGATCCGATACGTTATTACCTCATGCGCTATGTTGCCATTTCACAAGACTCTTCTTTTAATACCGAAGACCTTGAAAATCGCATCAATACAGATCTTGCAAATGACTTTGGGAACCTCGTCAACCGTATGCTTACGCTTGCGCTCAAAAACAATCTTGCGCACGTTCCTGCGCCCTGGCACCGCCACGATGCAGACGTTCAACTTCAAAACGCCATGCATAAAATGCTTGAAGACTTTGAACGTGAAATGAGCCGTTATTATTATCATCAAGCCTATGCCGTTCTTTGGCGCTTTGTTGCTTCGGTTAATCGCTATTTTCACGATCAAGAACCATGGAAATTGGTCAAAACAGACACTGAACGCTTTGCTGAAGTCATTTCAACAACCTGTCATGCAATCAAAGCCATAGGACTGCTTCTCTGGCCCGTAATGCCTGCAACAATCGAAAAACTTTTTAAAGCTCTCGGTGTTGAATTTACTGAAGGCACCAACTACATTACCCTGCTTCATGAGGGAAAATTCAATACCGATTTTACACTTTCTCCTCTTGAGCCACTGTTCACTAAATACGAAGAAAAGAAACCAGATATGACGACAACCCCCGAAATCCCGGTTCAAAACTATCTTGCAATCGAAGATTTTATAAAAACAGAGTTAGCTGTTGGCACGATAACCGCCGTTGAAGATGTAGCAAAATCCGACAAGATTTATAAGCTCACCGTCGACTGTGGGACCTACGGCCTCCGCACGATCTGTGCAGGGGTTAAAAAGTTTTATACACCAGAAGAACTCATGGGTATCAAGACTGTGTTTGTACTCAATCTTAAACCCCGTGAACTTTTTGGTATTACGTCACAGGGCATGATGCTCATGGCAACCAATAGCGACGGCAAACCGACTATTGTTCGCGCTGACGAGTCTGTTCCGGCTGGTACAAAATTAAAGTAATCCCGATTAGGTAAATTACTTCGCATTTTTCTTTGTAACAGGCGCGGGCACAGGTACAGACGCAGGGGGAGCGATGGAAGCCTAATATACACGATAAATAAGCTTCTTAAAGATGAATCTTTTCTGCGCCGCTCATCCCGAGTATTTTCCGTAGGAAAATGTATCGAGGGAGCAAGGCAGGAAGATATTTTGCCTCTCATTTTTTATGGACATACAAAAAAATGTATCGCCATTCTCCCTCGATACATTTTCATCTTCGATGAAAACACTCGGGATGAGCGGTAGGGGCGTTTTTTCTTCGCCAAAAGACGGATCGTGGCTGGGCGGATATTACTTACTTCGCATTTTTCTTTGTAACAGGCGCGGGCACAGGTACAGACGCAGGGGGAGCCGAGATATCTCCGACTTCTATTTTCCCTTTCTCCGATTTGACCCAAATTGGTAAATTAAGAGAACGCGTCTGTGGATCAAACGTCAATGACAAACCCTTAAATGGATAGTTTTTGAATGCAGTAAAATAGGCCATTAAACGTTTGCCCGTGTAGGGTGGCTTGAGATGAGCGATAGCATCGCCTATAAGAGCTCCGGCGAGATAGCCATCCAACGAGTTACTATCATAGGTATAATTAAATCGGTCCATCGCTTTGCGATAATCTTTTACCAACGGTGTATCGCCAAACACATCGGGTGCAACATAAGAAAAAGTAAATTTGATACCACGCTCTTGTAAAACATAGCGGAATGATTCATCATCCAAAATAGAAGTAGCAAAAAGATGCCTCCCTATAGGGAAAGTAGCGCCGAGCTCTATTAAAAAGCTCTCTGCCAAACTACTCGATGCAAAGAAAAGCGCCACTGCTTCGGGATTAGCTTGTCGCACCTTCTGCGTCTCATCTTTAAAAATAATCTGATCACGGGAGAACGAAACTTCTGTAGGGTCCGTAATACCATAAGTCTTAAGCTCTTCTCGTGCTGCTTTCATGAGCGGAAGGCCAAAGGCGTCGTTTTGATACACAATCGCAAAGCGACGTGCACCATAGGTTTTAATAAGATGTTTTATAAGACAGCGCACTTCATCAACATAAGAACGACGTGCATGAATTATATTGGTAAGCGAAGGCGTTCTGAATTGAGGCCCTCCCGACAGAGGGAAAAAGACTGACATAGCTCCCGTTTTAACGAGATCTAAATAGGCAGTTAAAGTTGGTGATCCAACAGGCGTAACAACAAAATCAGTCTTCCACTCTTCCATAATCTTCTTAATATTTTTAACTGTAATGAGCGGATCATAAAAATCATCATAAACTACGGGCTTGAAAAAGCACCCATGACAACCACCTTGATCATTCAACTGAGCTAACGCTGCCTGAAATCCATGCCCACACGCAGCCCCAATCGCACGAATCGGACCGGTTACAACAAGCGTTGTGCACAAAGGGATCACGAGCGCCGGCTTCTCGGGATGTGTTTTATCAATTTCGTATCCAAGAGCAACCTGATATCGCTTTTGTTTAAAATCTTCTTTTGATCGTATATCACGATAAAAATGAGTAAGAACCCCCTCAGAAAGCTTGCCACTTACCGAAAGAACTCCAAAGGAGTCATTAAAAAAATTCATAAATTTTTGATAAATCGGCACTGGACTCGAAAGAAGCGTCCACTCAGCCACACCTTCATTAAAACCATTCAAATAGAGGCCCGTTGGAGATTTTTTGACAATAGATGTAAAATCCCCTGCAATCATCGCCTGAGTACCTTTTGTTCTGAGCAATTCTTGGGCAACGGGAGCATGAGCGCAATAAATTTTTTCTTCTCCGCTTAACGATTGTAGACAGAGTGCATCAGGCAATGTATCAAAAAAAACATCTATCTCATCTTCAAGCGCTGTCTTCTTTGATTTTCCCGATCCCCAGAAGAGCTGCCAACGGTTGAGCGGAACACGCATTGCAAAAAAACTCTTCCAATAGGAATACGCTTCTTGGTGCCCGCGCAAATAAATCACACGCTCAGGATTGCGCTCCATCAATTTGAGAATTACTTCAAGTAGATCAAAAGAATACACGCCACGATTAATCACATCCCCTAAGAAAACAAGGTAGGTTGAATCACCTCGTACGGCAAATTGCCTGTCAATAAAACCCTCTTTTTCAAGCTGTCTCAGCGACCGAACAAACGATTTAATTGCCGCATGAAGATCTCCAAAAAAAACAAATTTTGTCTCTTGAGAAACGGTGATCGTACGCATAAACGGGCGTTCTGTAATTTTTTGTCGGGCGCTTTTTATCCCTCGCAACAACGGTTCTCTCAGTCGCATTACATTAAACGGTAGCTCCATTAACCCAAGGTCAATAAAAATTGATTTAAAAAAATTAGGCTCAAGCGATTTGTAAAAAGAGGTAAAATCAGGATCAACCCAATCATCATTATCTGCTTGTGGATTGTCGGGAAGCGTTTGCACATAACGCTCTAAATCGTCTATTGTATCAAAACGGCCTGTTGCAAAAAATGGAAGTGGACTCAACAAAAGCATGAACAGAAATAATTTCTTCATATCTTCTCCTTTTTTACTATCATCAAACGACGAAGAAAAACGTTACAATGACCACCGCCTGCAAGACCACAGAAAGCACTGACCTAATAAAGAGAGAGATTTTTTTAGCAAAAACGTTAGCGCAAAAAATCACACAACAACAGACTAAAAACGTCATAAAAATATAATCTGATGCCATCAGATACCCTACTTGCGGAGACATATTTTCAATAACAAATCGGTACGCAATCATTGCCGTAATTGCGGTCACCGAAAGAGCTATCGTCTGAGATCCCATCTCACCTCGCGCATCAAACGCAAAAGTGAAAAGCGCCACAAAAAAAATCAAAAGCAATGGCATAAAAATGGAAATAATATGACGTAACCCCATACGCTCAAAGTCAAAAGAAAATGCAACGCGTGGATAAAAAGCAACTTGCTCTCCCGATTGAGTATAAAGACGCTCTTCAATATATCCTGACGAAACACGTCGATCGGTATTATTCCACCCAGGAAGATCAATTTCATCATTCAAAACTAAACTTGCTCGCGCTGAATCAAAATTAAGTTCGGCTGGAGAGACGAAATAGTTTGCTAACGTAAAATTGAGGCGGTGCCCATCGAAAGGAAAGTCATGATAATCAAATTCCATCGTTGAGCGAAGACGTATGTCATATCTGACAAACACCTGCTTATCTATAATTCTTATAGAGGGCTCAGAACGGCGTAAAATTTCTGAACGCTCAAAAGAAAATTGACCTACACGTTCTACAGAAATAAGTCGTGGGTCAAAAATAAACCAGACGGTTGCATCAGCAATAAAAGTGCCTTGTACAGGGTTAAATTCAGGGAAGTTACGAATGTACATACCAATTTTTACTTCAGCTGGCGACCCGCCAAAAAAGGCTAATTTTTCGGGGGTTAATTTTTTAATATTTGAATAGTGATCTCGCACCTTAATTTCACGTGATGATTGATGAAAAATAAACAAAACAGAAAGTGTTGTAAACACCATCCCTAGCAGTAAAAAACGAGATGATATATTGTTTTCTTTTTTAATTTCCCTGACTTCAGTCTCCATCGTCACTTCTCCTTTTTTCCCCATTTTTAGACATCTCAAAGAGACTATCTTATTTTTTTAGAGATTGTCTATAAAGCTGTTTTTTTGTTTATAAAGGGGTTTCGAGAAATTGAATCGAGGCCCACGCATCTTGCCGTGCCCGTTACCCACAATCTTTGGCTCCGCTCACCCTGAGGGCTTACCATGAGTAGCGAAGCGTATCGAAGAGAATGGAACCTACCGCTTTACCCATTCGACAAGCTCCCAGCCGTCGCTAAAGCTAAGGCGGGCTGGCAGGGTAAACTCAACCCCGCTCATCCAGAGTGTTTTTTCGAAGAAAAAATGTATCGAGGGATAAGCGGGTCGTATCGAAGTATGTAATAATAAGATAAAAACGCACGATCGATTTGCTCGATAATTGATTTCATAAAGTCCGCATACAGTCGAAGTTTATGTGCAATCTCTTCTGCCACCTCTTCATCATAGGTATGTGTTGTTTTGTTACACTTCATACCTCAAAAAACCTCTCTCCACCGCTCATCCCGAGTGACCCAAAGGGTTGTATCGAGGGAGACAGGTGATAAAAAGACTAAGTTCTCAAAGTAACTCACCAAAAATTATTTACCGCTATTCTCCCTCGATACATTTTTTCTTCGAAAAAATACTCGGGATGAGCGGATTTGGCACAAACTGAATCGTATCGAAGTATGTAATAATAAGATAAAAACGTTTGCTCGATAATTGATTTCATAAAGTCCGCATACAGTCGAAGTTTATGTGCAATCTCTTCTGCCACCTCTTCATCATAGGTATGTGTTGTTTTGTTACGATCTTCGATAATATCAGAAACAATTTTTAGATCAGCACTTGACAGTATATTCACCTGAGCCGCTACTCGAAAAATTTGCCGTGGACTGGTAAGTTGATCAAGAGAAACAAGTTTAACTTTTTCAAGAAATAACCTAAGTAATCGCCACGTCATTTCATAGGTAAACTCAAAGCGCTGAATAACAGAATCACGTATAAGCTCATAATCACTTATTTCACCCTGTGCTTCCATTTTTACAAGGGCTTCTTCAAAACGCATAAGCGCTTTTTGAGCTGAAGCAAGTTTCTGGTTTAATCTTTCCATAATATCCACTCTTTCTTAATCTCATCCCGCATATGTTGAGGAATCCCCCAAACATCGACAAGATCGATACTGTAAAAAATATTACTTTCGCGCAACATAGACTTAGCTTCATCAATACGCCCACCGGTAATACGTTCGCCCGCATCAAGGGCAAGATCTATATCAGAATAGGGACGTGCTTCACCCTTTGCATAAGACCCGTAAAGATAAATTTTTGCTTCAGGAAAAAGTGCTTTTAAAACAGCGATCAACTTTGCTTTTGTTTTTTCATCAATTGTCTGTGTATTCATAAAAAACCTCTTTTTTCATGTCATTCTCTGTCGGCCAGTTTAGCACATTTTTTACTCACAAAAACGTAACACCCCCATGCTTTTGGGCACAGGGGTGTTTTGAAGTGCAACGAGGAGAGAAGAACTTAGAAGGTAACCGATGCTTGGAGATACCAGTCGGTATCGCGCGAGATGTTCTTACCTGCAAAGGTATGTGACCAACCAAGAGTAAGATCACAAGCACCACAACGGGAGTTGAAGGCCAAGCTGCCTTTGTGTGCGGTACGGTCGGTGTAACGACGTGCAACACTAGCATCAAGGTCTTTAAGACCGCGGTCGATAAACTCTGTAGCTTGAGCAACGCAGAGCTTAATGCAATCACAACGTTTGTGGTACAGTTGGTAGCCAACGTCGAACCAGCAGCAATCACTTGCAAAGAAGGAGAGTTTGGCATCACCAACAAAGTAACCCCAGCTCTTGTTTGCAGCAACACAAGGGCCAATATTCTTGACCGTTGCGCCTTTGAAAGGAGCAGCCATATTTTCTTTGTGACGCAAGACCCATGAGTAGTTTGCATCGAGCATGAACTTGACCCAGTCACGAATATCGTAACCAGCAGCTAAGCCGAGGCGTACTTCATAGTGCTTGTTGTTTCCAAGTGGTTGTTTCAAAAGACGTTTACAGCTGTCATTGTTGATGCCGCAGGTGCAATTGCAACCGCTGTCATCTTTGCAGAGAGCTTTTGCAGTTGGGAAGCGAACGGCGAACATCAAGTCGGTCCAAGCGCGGTCGTCACAGCCCCAATTGCGGCCGAGGTAGAATTCTAAGTCGAGATCACTTAAGCCCTTGCTGCGGCCATTGCAGAAGCAAAGTCCCTGTTCGGCGAGGAAGTCGGATACTGAATCGTCAAGATTCTGAATTGCGAGCTCGATTTCAGAACGAATTGTATTGTTTGCAGGTAATATGTCTCCATTTGCATCAAGCGTTGGAACTACAAAGAGTTTACCTTGGTTTGCCATATTGGCACCGAGTGGTTGGTAATCTGTAGCATAGTTAAAGCGTGCCCTGTCATTGTTTGCAAGACCAGATCCATCTCCTGATAAATCTGTTGTTGAAGTTACCGCTCCCCACACAGGAGTAGCTCCCGATGGCATACTGCCATCAGTACGTGAAATAAGGTTAACTACGTATGATGGACCATTATCAACAGAATAATTACTCATAGTTACGTGATTAGCCATAGCAGTATTTCTATAATTCACTATCTCTTGTGGAGGTATTGCGACCCCATTCAAGCTGGTTAAGAAATCAAGACGACCGGCATAAACCGTATTAGTTACGTTATTGCCTGAGAAGTCTTCTGTTTCTTGACGAACTTGCCAGACATCTTTCAACGTCTCACCGACTAAATCACTTGCAGCGCAGGTGTCTGAAACTTCAATATCACGGAACGGCAGGCGAGCGCGTAATCCAAGACGATAGTCTTTGTCACACATCTTAAAGAACGAACCCAATTGCGCCGTCACCATTGCCCCTGATTCACGATATTCAAACCGTGGGGAGAGTGTTGCAAAATTAATAAATGGATTATTGCCAACATCTATAGCTTCGAGCGCCGAACCATAGAATATATTTCTCAATGCAAAACTAGCATTTCCACGTCCAAAGAGCAGCGTTGTCCACTCTTCTGTACAACGGCCACATTTGTATGCACGGTCACCAGAGCGATAATACCCCATACCACTTGCTACAAATTCCCAATCCCAGCAACCACAGCCATCTGTTTTTTCAACATGCTTTTCGTGGTACTTAATAGGATAGGTTAAAAAGCCATACTCGCCTGGTCGCGGCGTACGGACTTCGCTCCATGCTGAAGCTGCGCCGACCGACAGCAGCGCAAGCACTGTTGTCACTTGTCTAAGCGTGTTTTTCATAAATTCACCTTTTTTTCAAAAACGTTTTTCAAGAAAGGGGCGTTTTCTGTTAAAGCAAACGCCCCTTTTATTTTTCTTCTTACTCCTTAGTACGAAATTGCGCTAAAGCGAGGTTGTTCTGTGTCACCAAGAACGATACCGCATGCGCCTACTTCGAGCAAGCGCGTTGGATCCACTTGTGTTGCACCAAAACCAACCACACGGTTGGTGCTGTAACGAACAATGACATCGCCTTTGACAAAGGCTTCAGATAACAAACCGAGGGTATCTTGTCCTAATTCAGCACGAGGCGCAATCTGTGGTGTATAATAATCATTTGCTTTTAGTGCTGTAAATGCCTGAGCTGGAGTTGCAGGTGATGGCGGTACCGTTCTGCTTTCATCAATAAGCACGTCTTTTGAACCCATAATGCCAACACTTAAGGTAGCATTAATAAGACCATCAACTTCGCCGACGACAGGAGCAATAGGGTTTGCACCACTAACCAATACAATGTTACCACCACCACGAATTTGGAGATCGTTTACTGCAAACGAACTCATGTCAAATCCAGTGCTGACAGCACCAAGTGCAATCAACGAAGCGAACTTGTTCGAGCCTACGTAAATTTCGTTATGGCTCAATGTCCCTTGGGTCAAGTTGATCATAATCGAACGTGTATTGTAGGTTGGCTGTACTAACCAGGTGTCTGGTGCACTCTCTTGTTTATCAACAATACCAGTACCAAGCCCTAAGAAGCCTTGACTGCCAACATTTACTTTAGCCCCAATACCTTGGAGGTTAAGCGTAAAGTCAACATATCCCTGCTGCTGGGAATAGTTAGCGGTATTACCAATTTGAAGTCCACCACCAAAGTCTGCAAGCGTACCAATGTTTACCTGAGCAGAGTCTTTGAGGGTAAGAACAATATTGGTTGCATATGCAAGTGTTTCAGAACCAATTACAGCGCCACCGTTTTCGATACCAACAAGGGCATTACGGAAGATTTCTACTGTTGCATTTTCTTTGACAACAATTTCACCAACGCCGTTAATCTTAACGCGCATATCATCAGTACTTGCAAGAGTTGTTCCTACAGGACGTGATGTTATCGCTTGCGGCATAAAGGTTACGACTGCATTATCAGTAATAGTCAATTGACCACCACCGAAGAGAATACGTGACCCTTGCTTAAAGACAATGTGTACGAGACCGCCGACTACCAACTGCATGTTTGGAGTGGTAAAGAGACTTAAGTCAACGACGCCATTCGTTTCCACCGTAATCATACGAGGAACTTCTGACGTTATGGTCAATTGGTGAATCTCACCAACGCCAAAGTTTACCCCTGGCACAATGTGACAGACGTTGTCGATAACTACATCTTCGTTAAGAATAACTTCTGCATTACCATCTGGCATCAAGGTGACACCATTAATGCCAAGAACCATGTTCCCTTGGAGCGAATCTACATTACGCTTTGCCGATCCAAGACCAACGATAGCGTCATTTCTCATAATGACAACACCTGTTGGAGCAACACCAGATTCGTTACCTTTTAAGAAGATAAGTTCATCAATTACACCTTGTCCAGCATTGCCTTGGGCACCACCGTCAACAAGAATATGGGCGCAATCACCAATACGTGAGTTCATAATCTGAAGCTGCCCAACATAACCCATCACCACAGGAACCGCAGCCATATTTGCTGCAATAGCAGGCGTTTGGCTACCCATCGAAGGGGTTATTGGAAGTTCGTAAGGAATAAATGATGGATCGCGAACCGTGTATTTCCAGTTAAGTGTAAAGTCAGAAATGTTCGTGTTTTCTGGAATAATGGTGCGTTCTGATACATTGGCAAGATTTAATTCTGAGTTGGTGACACCAATACGATCATCCATGTAGACTTGGTGTTCTGGAAGCACAACGGTTCCATTATGTGAGGTGCCAACCATTGCAGCTAAGCTCATGCGGAGACGACCAAACAATTCAAAACGACCGAAGTTGTCTACAAAAATACCACCTTGTCCTTCTTGGACGCTCTTTGCAATGTCATAGAGTGCACCACCTTGTGATTCAAACGAAATGAAATCGCCTGCTACAATGAGTGATCCCCATGAGTTTGGTGTAAATTCTTGCTCTGTTTCTGGATCAATTGCAGTTGTACCATTAATACCAAGTGAGATATTTGTGCCATGGGCAAGGAAGAACGAATGGAGTGAATACTGTGTCAAAATATCATAATTAAGACCCTGGACTACTTTTTCGTTGTTTGGAGCAACGGTAACTTCAGCTGTAATCGCAGTTGGATTGGCTTGATTGTTTTCTTGACGAACATCAAAGTGTGCATCGCGATCAACAATAGTACCAAAATCACATGCTAAGGCACCAATATTGGTACCAAGCACTAAATTACGTCCGGTTCCTTGATCAAGAGCGCGACCATTTTGGTAGAACTGGAATGCTGAAATATTGTCAGTTGGTGTACCATTGACAATGCGGCTTGGCGTCAAACAATCAACACCAGCAAGCGCCAATGATGTATGGAAGAGGAAGCGTGCATTGTGGAAGGCAATTGTTGGACGATAGGCTGACTGTGCAAGCTTAAACGATTCGCCACCGATGTATGTTGCTTCAGACTGCTGCACAATATTCTTTTCGTAGACATTGTGAAGCTCGTCAGTGTGCTGGAGCGAAACACTATCAATATCCATACGACCATTGATCAAGAAGCAGCCTTTACCATACTGAAGAAGTCCACCATCATTTGCATAGGTACGGAGCTTAAAGTTTGTTTCTGTTCCTTCGATAAGAGCTGAACCACCGGTTACCGCTTCTTGAATCGAAAGAATGTTGATTGCATTAGTTAGAGCTGAATCACCAAGAACATTCATATGCCCTTCAACATCCAATATTATGCTTCCATATCCTGCTTCAGCAGTCAACTGTTTTGCTGCAGACACAAGGAATTCAGAACTTTGAGAAACACCCGTGCTATCACATCCTGAGCGGAAGTAGAACTTGGAAGTCCCACGTAAGTCAAAGGTTGGAACGACGACAGGTGATGGTGCACGATAAGGATTAGGTGATCCGTCTACAATCAATGCTGATGCATTACGCTCTTTCACCAAGGTATTAATTTGTGGCGAAATATTATTCACCGCAAATTGTGCTAAAATACCTGCAGGAATGGCTGGATTTGGTGAGAAGTTGTTTGCTGCAGCAACGTAGTCAAAATAACACTGATTATCGGTGCTGAGGATACCATTTTGACCAACTACAAAGCCATACTGAACTCCAACTGTAGGAGCTGGGCTTAAGAGCCAAGGATTCGAACGAAGGGCTGGATAGGTCAAGTTACGGTTAACGGCAAAAAGACCAGACCACGAAGGCGCTGTAATACCAGAATCAATTACGCGCATTTCTGCTGCTGTTCCGAAAAGTACATTGAAGTTAATATCAGAAATTGAGAATGGAACACCCGCTGCATTCAGCGTGTAACTTTGAACAGCAATAGCACCTGTATCAAGAACTTCAAGCTTCAAGCGACCCGTGTTGCCCATGAGATTGTGTGCATTGAATGCAATAATACCTGCGTCTGCTGGATTAGCTGCAACAAAACCCATAAATGAATCTACACTTACAAGAATGGTCGAATCAAAATCGCTGTCAGCACGGCGCTCAAAGGTTACATGAGGAACTGCTGGTGTATGGACGACTTGGTCCATCAACACAACAAAGTAGGCGCCTGCCGTTTGTGAAGGAGTAAACCCAATGGTTCCACCATCAGCACAGCGGAATTTCAAGTTACCGGCACCACTAAAGGTCACCATTAAGCGATTGAGCCCGCCTCGGAAATAGAGGGTATCGGCCAAATCAAATGTAATTGTACGGCCTGCATCCGCAACCAAATCAAGAACAACTGGGATACCAGGATCATCGTTAGCAGTAATGTTAAACGCGCCTGCGGTTGTAACTGCAATATCTGTTGTTGCTGCATGAACAGTTACTCGTGTCACCGCAGGACCAGGCACTATTGTTTGGCCCAGTAAAACGTCTGCAGTAATATTAATGTTATCGTCGGTCACATCGGTGAACACTGGACCTGCCCAGTTTACGCCATACGCAGATTTTCCGGGGAATATTCCCGCGAGTAAGAAAATCCACAAGACCCTCCGAAGAGCTTGTCGTTTCATACACTCATCCTTCTTAAAAATGTTACTAAACCCTTTTTGACTCTCTCGTTTTAACTCTTGTCCTCCGAACAACAAAATAAAAAATTTCTGTTTACATGTTCAGAAATTCAGTTCTAGTTAATTCAGAAACGAATGTCAACAGATGTTGTAACACGCTTCTTTTTAAAAAAGGAAGAGTTTTTTGAAAGAATTTTTAAGATTTGACAGCAACCCATAAATCAAAGCGTTTTCGCTCTGGAAGAAGGTCACGAATAAAAGAATAGCGCTTGAATTCTTCGGGCGAAGAGCGCATAACTGCCCTTTGACGATCCGTCACCGGCAATGCATCAATGACATCCATCCGTGCAGGGAAATTGAATGCTTCTCGATAATTATTAATAAAAGCATCTCTCGTATAAAAAAAGTTAAGAAATTCATAAACCAGAGACTCTTTTTCACTGCCGACGGGAATAGCACAATGTTCAATTGAAATAAGCGCATCGTGTGGAATTACAAAATCAAGATGCTTAAATGCCGCAAGCGCACGCCAAATTTCAGCCGATTGCATAATGGCAGCGTCAACAGCTCCCGATCCCAAAAGATAGTCTCCACGCAGGTTTGTATAATTTTCAACCCACGCCTTCTGATTTTTAAGAAGTGACTCGACTTCCTTAATCTGCTCAGGCGACAAAGAAGAGACCGGACCAAAAAGATATTGAGTTGCAAAAGATATCGCTTCAAGCGGGTCGTTCGTCATCACGATACGGTATCCAGCATGGTGGTTAAAGCGCGTGAAGACAAGATCCCATGGAGATACAATGCGTGACGGATCAATTTTATTGGTATCATACCCAATACAAAAAACATCCCAAACGAGAGGTATTGTGTACTCATTTTTGGGGTCAAAAGAGAAACCCAGTAAAAGAGGGTTGAGTTGATCTAAAAACGAAAGCTTATTTTTATCAAGTTTTTTTAAGAGCCCCTCATTTTTAAGACGCGCTATCACATAGTCAGAAGGGACAATAAGGTCATAGTCCTTTCCCTTTGACGACTGTAATTTAACCAATAATTCTTCATTGGTTGAATAGGTGCTTAAATGGACTCGTATCCCCGTCTCTTTTTCAAATTTTTTTACATACGCTCTGTCAAATGCAGCACTCCACGCAAGAACCGTGATAGAGCGCTCTGGTTTAAAAAACTGGAGTCTCGAAGCAAACACAATGAGACTTACAATCACCACCCAGGCCAGTATCATTAAGCTACGAACAATACCTACTTTTTTTTTCATAAGCTTCATCACTAAAAGACCCGAAATTTTGTTTTTAAAGACGAATAGCCGACAATCAAGAGGCTACTAAATACAAGCAAAACAGTCGAAAGTGCATTAACAATAGGCGACACACCCGTGCGCAGCATCGAAAGAATGTAGAGTGGCAATGTCTGGAATGTACTTCCTGCACAAAAATAAGCGAAAATAAAATCATCAAATGAAACAATAAAAACAAGAATTGCTGCAGAAAAGAGCGTAGGTCGCAAAAGAGGCAAGGTCACCGTCGTAAAAACCTGCAATGGCGTTGCGCCCAAATCAAGCGCCGCTTCAGTAAGCCGATAATCAAGCTCTTGGTAGCGATCGTACACCAACGGCACCACATATCCAAGCCCTAAAACTGTATGTGCAATAATAAGCGCCCACATCCCCAAAGAAATTCCAAGCGCAGAGAACAGACTCAAAAGACCAACCGCGAGCACAATTTCGGGGAAAACTAAGTTAGCGTAAAAATGTGAAAGCATAAAACGAATACGCCCACCCTGCATTGCAAGATAAACAAAAAAAACGCCCATTACCGTACTGAAAATAACGGCAATACTCGAAACAATAAGTGAATTGTAAAGCGCATGCCAAATTTCTGATGAAGAAAAAAGCTCCTGATACCACCGCGTCGTCAAGCCAACCCACGCAGATGGAAATGGCGCATTATTAAAAGAAAAGGCACAAAAAACAACTATCGGGATAAAGAGAAACGCATACACCAAAACAATCCAGATAATATTCCATCGTTGAGCCAATAAGGAATGTTTTCCCATTTTATACCTTCCGGTGAGTAACATGCCGCATAAGACGCCGAGAAAGAAGATAAATAAGACAGAGCACAAGGCACAGTACACACGATGTTATAATCGTAAACGCCGCACCGAATGAGCTCGTTTTTGCATGAAGGGTATAGTACGAAACAACGCCCCCTGCAAACATTACTTTATCCCCTCCAATCAACTCCGGTATCACAAACTCGCCAAATGCAGGAACTAAAACAAGAAAAAAACCAGAACGAATCCCCGGCAAACTCAATGGAATAACAATACGCCACAGCGTCTGCCACCATGTTGCACCAAGATCAGATGAAGCCTCATGCAAGCGAACATCGAATTTTTCGAGCGCCGAATAAATAGGCCAGATCATAAAGGGAGTATAACAATAGACCATCACAACAAAAACCGATGCTGTCGTGTGGAGCAAATGAAGCGGCTCTTGAATGAGCCCGAGCCACTGCAAAACCGTATTTACCGCACCGTTTCGATCCATAACAAACATCCATGCATAAATATGAAGCAAGAAATTCGTCCAAAACGGAATAAAGAGAAGAAAAAGGAGAAAGTTTTTCCAACGCCCCGCACAAAGCGCAATCCAATAGGCAACTGGATACGCTAGAATCAGACAAATTGTTGCTGTCGAAAGACCCAAAAAAAGCGACCGCATCAGCACAAGTCCATATTCCGCTGTAAAAAAAGCGCGAAAACTTTCAAACGTTCCCGATTGCACACTCAAAACAAGGATAAAAACAAGAGGAACATAGACAAACAGTACCTGCCACACCAGCGCCGGAATTCCTAAAAAGAAGGGAATTTGTGGAAGAAAAAGTTTTTTCATGTTCATCGCTCGAGCACCACCACATTTTTATCAAGCCAGTAGAGATAGACCTGATCATCATAATCAATCTCCTCCTGCCGTACATGCTCTTCGTTCTGCTCAAAAACACGAAGCGCAATTCCCTCATGTACCTGCACTTGATACATCGTTGAATGGCCGTAATAAACTTTATTGGCAACGCGCCCTGTTAACTTTGGCTCACCAACTCCCTCAAGCAGCCGTCGCGAAATCGTTATTTTTTCTGGACGAATACTCACAAATGCCTGAAGTCCCTCACGAACATTGGGCACCGAAGTCCCCACATGATCAACAGGAAAAAAACAGACATCAGGAACATCAACGCCGAAACCCACTTCGCGCATTCCAAAAACACCCTTAAGAATATTCGTGGTCCCTACAAATCGTGCAGCAAAAGAAGATACGGGAAACTCATAAATTTCACGCGGTGTCCCCATCTGCTCAATATCCCCATCATTATTCATGATAGCAACCTGATCTGCAACCGTAAGCGCCTCAAAAGGGTCATGAGTGACATACACAAATGTCGTCTGAAGCATCTCCTGCACATCGCTCAATTCGACCAAAAGTCTTTCACGCAGCTTAGAATCAAGCGCTGCAAGAGGCTCATCGAGCAAAAGCACATCAGGCTCGTTAATAACCGCACGTGCAATAGCAACCCGCTGTTGCTGCCCGCCCGAAAGTTGACCGATTTCTTTATAAAGATGCCGGTCAATGCTAAAGGCTTCTGCAATCTTTCCCACACGCTTGCGCACTTCACTTTTATCAACGTTTCGAACATGCAGAGAATAGGCAATGTTATCAAAAACAGAAAGATGGGGGAAAAGAGCGTAGTTTTGAAATACCGTATTTACACTTCGCTGATTACTGGGCAACTGGGTAATATCCCGATCACCAATAAAAATCTGACCTTCATTGACCAACTCAAAGCCACCAATCAACCGCAAAAGCGTTGTTTTTCCACAACCACTCGGGCCTAAAAGTGCAAAAAACTTTCCCGAAGGAATCACGAGATTGATATTCTCAAGAATCACTTCGCCATGCAGCCGTTTAGTCACCCCACGTAATTCGACACTTTTCATACCGTACCACGAGAAAAATTGTGAAAAAATATACTATTTAACCGCTCGCGCACAAAGAAGCGGCATCACCACATCAGACACCGTGCAAGGAATAATAACTGCCAGGAAAAGGAAAAGATACAGAATCCCCATTGACTCATACCAACCCTCAAATCCATGTGCAACCATGTAGAAAGTCGACGCCATCGAACTTATTAAAATATGGAAAAAATGGAAAGTCAAAGAAAAGATACGAAGCGAATCTTTGTTGTGCAACAAGGTCATTCCACAAATATAGCCAATCAACATAAATGCCACTAAATTCAGCGCATCATAAGGGTCAAAGAAACAGACATGCATCTCCATATCCGCACCCAAAAGACGTCCCGAAAGCGTTGGTAAAAGAATATCAGAAGCAACACATGAAACAGTTGGAATAATAACCGTCAAGAGCGAACCCAACAAGAAGCGCTGCGAACGCCTAAAAAAAGCAATCACCGACCCTGCAACCGCAACAACAATGTGCAAATAGTGAAACGAATGAAAAAGAATATGATAACCACTGTGCTCAGCTTCTTCGGAAACAATCCCCATTCCAATAAAATGAAACGTTGCCAAAAGAATAAAGCTGATTGAAAGCGCTATACAAGCAAAAGGAACATGGCAAAGAATCTCGTCTTTGAGCGAATGAGAATCTTCGTGTCCACAAAGATTGCATTGATCATGATTATGTGACGTGTGATGCATAGGATCCCCCACCATCTTACAAAAGACGCAAAAAATAAAAATACCACGGACTACATACGCCCCGTGGCAGGCTACTGTTTTTTTAGTATACAAAATTAAGGATTTCGCGCAAGCAGGCACTGTTTTTTAAGGAGTATCTCAGAACCATAGAAAAGAGAAAATAAAATAACTATACTGGGGGGCAACACCATCAAACTACTTATCAAAAAGGACTCTTTTATGAAGCTTACAGCCTCCACAAGACGTATCATCTCCGTCTACCTACTCCCTACCATAACCGGCCTCTTCCTCATCTTACTCCTGAGTATTGCCCTCCATCGCTACTCTCGTGATGCAAAATTACTCACGAATCAGCTCCTTGCAGACAATATTGAACAACTGACAACTATTTTCAAACGCATTGATGAAAAATGCAAAATCATCGACTTTGAGCACGAAAAAAACTTTGTTGATTTCTTAAATGTCAAAGGCTTTACCGGTTCTGAGGTCGGCGCCATGAACCTTGCAGCAGCCGAGGCTTGGGAAGGCCCGTATCTCCCAACTAACCCAACAGTCCAAGATAAAAACTTTGTTATTGTCGAAACAGCAGCTGGCTACTACCTCGCCCCGGGTGATGGAATTACCCTTGCCAACGGGAAGATCATTGGCAAAGATATTATTCTCAATAAAGACACTAATTTTGAAAAGCTCATACAAGATCCTACCGCGCTCCAGTACAATGGACGTCCACTCGCAGCACTTATCAAGAAGTAAAATAATCCAGAGACATGGCAGCGCGTACCTGTTGCATCGTATGAGCGGCAACAGTGCGCGCTTCTTCACACCCACGCTTTACCATCTCCATGGCCCCAGGAATATCTGCTTCATATATTTTTCTGCGTTCCCTTATCGGGCTTAAAAATGCCTCAAGAACTTCAATAAGACGCTTCTTCAGAACAACATCACCAAGCCCACCTTTTTGATACTGTTCTTTGAGCCGCGCAACTTCTTGTTTGTCCGGATCAAAAGCATCCAGATAGGAAAAAACAGGATTCCCTTCCACTTTTCCAGGATCAGAAACGCGAGTATGATTCGGGTCGGTGTACATACTCATAACCTTTTTCACAATCAAATCGGTCTGATCAGAAAGATAAATAGCATTCCCCAAGGTTTTACTCATTTTCGCAGCACCATCAATCCCTGGCAGACGCGCAATAGGCGGAATAATTGCTTCAGCTTCTCTCAGCACATCTGTTTTATACAGACGATTAAAAGTTCGGACAATTTCATTTGTCTGCTCAATCATGGGCAACTGATCTTCGCCTACGGGCACATATCGAGCTTTAAAAATAGTAATATCTGCAGCCTGGCTCACCGGATACATTAAAAAGCCCGCCGGGATACTCAATCCAAATCCTTTTTGACCTATCTCTGTCTTAACGGTCGGGTTACGTTGCAAACGACTCACCGTTACCAAATTTAAGAAAAAAACAGTTAATTCTGCTATTTCAGGAACCGAAGTTTGAATAAAAATAGTTGTTTTTTCAGGATTTAGACCAACTGAGAGATAGTCGAGAACGACCTGTGTGACCTGCTCACGAATGCGTTGTGGATTTTCATAATTATCAGTAAGCGCCTGCGCATCAGCAAGCATAACAAACTGTTTATACTTTTCCTGGAGTGCTACGCGGTTTGCAAGCGAACCAACATAATGGCCTAAATGCAATGGCCCTGTTGGTCGATCACCTGTTAAAACAACCTCACGATTTTGTATACTCACTAAAAACTCCTTTGGAAAATATATGGCTCAACGACACCATTTTTTGCCCTCTTCTAAAGAACTGTAGCAGAAGATGTGCAAAAGTCTCTAAATTCGTCTACAGTAAAAATTAGAATACTTTGTAAAACAAAAGCAGTGCAAAGGAACCCTAATACCATGGAATGGTTTATGCAAATCGTAGAGTACCTCAAAACCGAGTGGCTCTTTATGTCGTGGCGCGACATTGTAGAACTCCTGTTCTTCATATCTGTCTCTTATTATATTCTCAGGTGGCTTAGTAAAGACAAACAAAAAAACCTTACCTTAGCTTTTTATGGCTATGTATTTTTAACCGCTTTTTCATTCTATGCAAACATTGAAGGAATGGCGCTCGTATTGTTAGTCAGTGCTCCTATCGTCATGATGCTCTTTATTTTTATTCACCAACAGACGCTTCAAAAAAACTACATTTCACTCAAAGCAGCACCGCTCAAAAAAGTGGCTTCTGACAAGTGGCTCGAAGAGCTTATCCAGGCGAGTCTACGCGGGGTAAATGCCAACAAAACAATCATTTGTGTTATCGAGCGCGCGCAAGCCTTGAATGCATTTTTTACAGCACGCTGCACCTTCAGTGCGCCGATCACTCAAGAGCTCCTCACACTCCTCATTAACACATCACAAGCTGAAGAGGATCACATCACTATCTGGGTAACACAATCAGGAATACTAACTGCAATCAACCCTCTTTGGCACGCAGAATACGATGAAATATGGGTTTCAAAAGAAATTAAATTACTTCATAAGTGGAAGCAAGATGCGCTCTTTATTACACAAAAAAGCGATGCTCTTGTCACCGTTCTTTCGGCAGAAACAAGACTATTTGATGTCTTTGTAGATGGAAAAAGATTTGACAACATCAGCGCAAATTATGCATTCTCTCTTATAAAGCAACTCTGTATAGAAACTTCTTCTTCAAAAGGATCTTCTCATGCATCCAGCACTCGTAAGAACAATCAACAGCACCCAAACATGTAGGATTGGGGCCGTTTTGGTGGGCACGACCTTCTGGGTTCTTGTCAATACTTTTCATGACGCCACTATAACGGTTGAGGTACCAATCTGCTTTTACAACACGGATACCACAACTATTTCTGCTCCTGAAAAAGTGCGTATTACCCTTTCAGGTAGGCGTGCTGATCTTAAAGCACTCAACTTTACTCAACTTGCCGCTCATATTGACGCCTCTACGTTAAAAAAAAGTAACACCTCCATTCCCTCCATTTCCTCTACCCCCTCCATTCCCACAATTCTCTCTGAAAAACACCTTCTTTTACCTCGATCAATAAAACTGGTAAACTATTATCCGACAAATCTCATACTCTCTGTTCAACACAAAGAATTAGCACGTGAAGAATCAACAGGAGTACCGACAGACAAACTCTCACAAAAATGAAAAGGTGACTTTACGTGGTTCCCCTCTTTGGAACTGACGGCATTCGGGGATATGCCGGAAGGGATTTTTTTTCTCGCCCCTCATTAATCAACTTTGCGGAAGCCTTTGCGCTTTTTATGCAAGAACGCTTTCCCAAAAACCAAGGGATTGTCATTATTACTGACACACGTATCTCTGGAGAATGGATAAAAAGCTGCCTTTCAACTGTTTTTCTTGTGCGAGGCATTCCTCTCTATGATGCAGGTATCCTCCCAACACCAGCAGCGCAAACTCTTTTGGAGCAATGGCCCGAGTGCAGTGCAGTACTCATTATCTCAGCTTCCCACAATCCAGCAGCTGACAATGGCATAAAAATAGTCCTAAAAACAGGGAAAATGACGACTGAGGACGAAAGCGCTCTTGAGCAAAAATTTTCCTCAAAGCAGATGCCTTCCGATATCGTTCATTTTTCTCCTCTCAGAAGAATTGTAGATGCCGAGCTCATCTACCAAGCAACAGTGCTCTCTGAATTCCAAAAAACTGATTTCACGGGGGTTACCGTTGCACTTGATTGTGCACATGGTGCAACTTACCGAGTTGCACCCGCTCTTTTCAGTTCACTCGGTGCCAATGTTATTCTCTGTAATGCTCATCCAAACGGAACAAATATTAATAAATCATGTGGATCACAAGCGCCACGCGACCTCCAAGAGACTGTTTTAAAATACCAAGCCTCTATCGGATTTGCATTTGATGGTGATGGTGATCGCGTTATTGCCGTTACGCGCAAAGGCATCGTCAAAGATGGTGATGATCTTCTCGTTCTCCTTTCACAACATCCTTGCTATCGGGCAGAACAGACTATTGTCGGAACACAGATGTCAAATCTTGGATGTGAACGTTTTTTCACCGAACAAAAAAAGACATTTATTCGAGCCGCTGTTGGTGACAAATATGTTGCACAAGCAATGGGTGAAACAGGTGTGCTTTTGGGCGGAGAGCCCGTTGGGCATATTATTCTTGCAGATCTTCTCAAGAGCGGTGATGGCATACGCGCAGCACTCAGAGTACTCGAGCAGATTATGGCATCAAGCAACTGGGATCTTGAAACATTCACTAAGTATCCTCAAGCGCAGGATTCGCTTGTTGTCGATCGCCGCTTTGATCTTACTCAAGAACCCTACTCAACTGTTTTACAAGAAGCAGAATCAATGACCAGAGGTGGTCGTATTTTAGTCCGTTATTCTGGCACAGAGCCGCTCTTGCGCATTATGGCCGAATCTTCTGATATTCGCTATGCGGATCAGACGGTAGAATTTTTAAAAACATCTTTCACAAAACTTTTTTCATCCCTTTCAGGAGTCTCTTTATCATGACCAACAAAACGACCTTCCAACAATTGTATGATACGATAAAATCACTTTTTGTAAGTGGCTTTTTTGCTCTACTTCCTCTTGCCATTACCTTTGCTATTTTTGCTTTTCTTTACCGAACGGCAAAAACATGGTGTAGCCCCGTCTTCTATATTCTTCCTTCGTTTCTAACAAACATTCCCGGAGTAGAGCTCTTTATTGTGCTTCTTTTTATTATTGGCATGGGCGCTGTTCTTAAATTTTTTGTTATAAAGCCACTGATAGAAATACTCGAAGGAGCATTTAAAAAGCTTCCCTTAGTAGGGCAAGTCTATTTTGGAATCAAACAACTTTTGGGTGCATTTAGTCCAAAAGACAAAAATCATTTTCAACGTGTTGTACTCGTCGAATTTCCTCGACGCGGAACTTTTAGTTTGGGATTTTTGACCAATGAACTTCACTCAGAACTCTCACCAAAAGATGCGAATGGCAATGTTACAACCACGTATTTCAATGTTTTTGTTCCACACACGCCTAATCCAACAACTGGTTTTTTTATTATTGTGCCTGAACAAGAATGTCACGAAATTCCTCTCACACGACAAGAGGCGATGACCATTATTATTTCCGGCGGCATTATTCAACCAGATCGGTTTAAAAAAGCAGAATAATTAAAGCGGCTCTTCTGAAACAAACTCAAGAAGATCACCCGGCTGACATTCAAGCACTTTACACAGCGATTCGAGCGTAGAAAATCGAATTGCTCGTGCTTTGCCAGTCTTTAAAATCGACAAATTTGCTTCCGATATGTCGACTTTTTCAGAAAGCTCTTGGAGTCGCATTTTACGACGAGCCATAATTGCATCAAGTCGAACAATAATAGGCATTATCCATTCCTTTAAATGGTAAGCGACTGGTCTTCTGCAATATCACTGCCACGCTGGAGAGCCAAAACAAAAAAACCCAGGGCGACCAGCACAATGATACGCACAATATCAGCAGAGCTAATCGCAAAAAAAAGTATGCGGTGCCCAACGGGATTGTGAAGCGTACAAATAAGCGATTCAAGTGTCCGCTGAAAAGGCGCAAAAACCGTCCAAATTAAGAAGAAAACCCAGGCTTTACGGGTCAATAAAAACGCCTTGCGTGAAAAAATATCTCCCGACTCAACCATGTACGAAAGTCTAAAAAGATAAAAGAGACTCACCAATAAAAGAAGATATCCCACTCCTGTTGCAACAAGCCCGAGTCCTATCTGAAGATGCGAAAAACGGTCTTTCAAAAGCCAATCAAAGAGCCAGGCATACGTAACAATAGCAGCAAAAGCAACAATCCCCCAACGCAAAACAATACTCCAACGCTCAAAGGATCTCATATTCTTTTTTATCACGGTTTTTCCATTCTCTTCATAAAGCTCTTTTTGTCTCTGTAAAAAGATAGCAACTTGCACAAAACTTACTATTCAAAGTTTTTATAATAAAAGAGAAGCGCTCGGGAGTAGTTGAGCGCTTCTCTTACAAAACAACAGACCTACATGCAGTGCAAACGAGTGGTCTGAGATTCCTTAGGAGTCAGAAAGTTGAATAAACAAATTATTAACAGAAGAAAGCTTACACTTCTTTTTATCGTTTATCAATATATTTTTAATGTTTATCAATAAAAAAACAAACCCCTCGTTCTTGTAAAAAAAATACTTTCTGTTATAATTAAAAGCGATAATAATAACAAAGAATCTAGTCTGATGCAAAGTACCTGTAATGAAAAATTGGTTATTTTCAAACACATTGTTTTCTCACTTTTGGCGAAACTGCTTTTTTTACTTAAGCGCCACCTGTTTCACCTTCGCTCTTCCAGCATTCACTGGATTTTCTGCGCCATTTTTGCAAACCAATATCACCCAGCACACACCTACCCCTCGTGCCCATACGATCTTCTCTCAAAAACCCTCTTACTTTCTCCAAACTATTAAAAAGCATCCCTACGTCTTCCTAGGACTTTTTTCTTGCATCGCAGGAGGCGCTCTTTTTTATTATCTAAAGCCCTCTCTGTTTAATTTCTTCTCAAAAAAAAATCCACTCAACACTAGCGTTCCGCCCACATCAACTGTTAGTGATAATGAAGAACACCAAGAAAAAAAACAGCAGCAAGACAATCTTGAAGGCAACTCTATGAATGTAAAAAGTCTTATCACTGTCGCTACAGCAGCAGCCCTCTCTTTTGTGCCACCAATAGTATCAGTAGAAAAAACAAGCCAAACACTTAAAGAATTTGCGGGGGCTTTAGACGAAATAGTCACCAAAGAACCAACGCAACCAGTCTCTCCACTCTCGCTTAAGCCTCACGAAGTCATCAAGAGCTTGGAAAATATTGGAGCCATCATATCTTCTACTGAAGAAGAGTCTCTTCATGGCTACCAGATACAATCTGCCGACCAGGGATATAACCAGTGCTGGCTCTACGCCGGGCGAAATTATATTTTTATGGCTCTTCTCTTTCTTGCAAAAAACAAGGAAGAGATAAAAGCTCTCTATAAGGCAATGGCCGATCAAACATACGCAGATAAGTTTGCAGAAGGCCTCGTTAAAAAAATTACAGATTCAAGCCAGGAGGGACTTCGAGGTTTGAGCTATACCCCATCCACAGGCGAAGGACGCGGTGCTACCATTGACAATCTACTATCTCATTACAAAGAAGCATTTGATGGAAAACTATTACCCGAGATATCTAACTTACCCTCTAAAACCGGGACTACAGACCTTGTTCTTTTTGGAAATCTTGGTTTTACGTCATTTTCAAAACTAAAGGACACCAACAATATAATTACAGGAGGTGCTGAAGCACTCAAAACCTATATCAATGAGATAGAAAAAACTAACGTACTCCCAAAATCACATCTTGTACACGATGTCCTGCTCATGTACTCAAACCGAGACTTGTTGAATGGTTTTGAAAAACTTAGAAATGATGATGCATTCACAATTCTTTCGATGTATTTTTCAAAAGAACGCCCTCATGCCCATGGCCTTGCACTAGTTATAACAAAAGAAAAAGATTCTCAAAATAACAATCGTTATCTCTATCTTTTCGCAGACTCTCTTGGTGGCAGCCTTCCTAAAAAGCAGATTCGCCGTTTTAATATGTTACTTACCGACCCCACCTACCTTCAAGAAACAAAATTGAGGAGTATTGTATTCTTAAAAAGTGATTTTAGACAAGCCTTCGATCGCTTTCACGAGCTTGCTGAACTATCGAAACAAATTAACGATAAGCATCCTGAAATATTAGATACTGATAGCCTCTCTAAATCGAACAATATTATCACATTACTGAATCAAATGTGTAACCTAATTGCTGGAAATTACGTAATTACTGGAATTGTCAGCGCTGTACAAAAATATTATCAAGAACTTACCAGCACCCACAAGATAAGCCAATTCAATGACCTTAAGCTTTACAAAGAAAAATATAAACCCTACCTTATTGAACGCTTTAACACTCAAAAGAAGCTACTTCTAGACATTTTAGACACTACCTTCAAAGATGCTCTCGATAAAATAGATCTTTTTATCAAAAATGTTCAAATTAAAGAATTTTCAAAAGAAGAAATTGACCTAGAGGTAAAGGTTCTTGAAGAAAAAAGAGATAAAGAAATAAATGACTTGGAAAAACGAAAAAAGAACTATCAGCAAGAATTAGAAAAATGGGAAAGTGAAGATCCAGGCTCTACCCCAAACAAAAACTCTGAACGGCGTGCGTGGATAAGTAAAAAGCCTACTGAACCTCACACTCCACCATGGATAGAGAATCAAAAACAAAGAATCAAAAGACTAAAAGAAAATCCAAAGGAATATTACTACCAGGCAAAAGAATTAGATCTATTAAAAGAACATGTTAAATCGTCTAAAGATCTCTTACAAAAAACTAAAACACTCGTAAACACTCTTCCTCATATCGATACCCTATAAATTATTGCCGGGATTTTTCAAAACTACCCGTTATAAACCGTAGGATAAAGAGATCGATTCCCGCTTCGCCGCATCCATTTTTAAGCGCACAATCAACTCCATAAAGCATCGAATGTGCAACGGTAAATTCATGCGGTTTATACCGACGCCAATCTCGCTGCATAAAAGAAAAAGGTAATCGGTTCCCCTTTTTGTCGGGCGCCAGATCCCCCTTCAAAGCACGAGTAACAAAAGCATGCGCCTGCCACAACTGCTCAGACCAATACGCCACCCAGAATTCTGAAGGGTACTCATCTCGCACTGCATGCCAAAGTGGCAAAAACAATTTCTTATCTTTAGCAAAGAAATATTGTGCCATCTTAAAAAGGGAATGATCTGCCGCAATAAGGTGATGCTGCCAAGCTTTGTAAGCCTTCTCTCCTGAAACACCCCCAGCATACACATAAAGCCCATTGAGTACTGCCTGCTCAAGCGAGACTCCCTTTTCTGCTTGTTGCAGAAAAGGCTCAGGAAAAAGCTCTTTTGTTCCCAAAAAAATTTCTGGAAAAACAACCTGCCACAAAACATTTGCGTCAACAGCAGAAAGAGGCTCATCACACAAAATAATTTCTCGTCCCGGTTTTTGCTGCTTACCAAGATTTTTTTCATTAATAAAAAAACCGACCTGATGCGGTCCTTCATAATCAGCTAAAAATGCCAACAATGGTTTTTGAACAGCAACAGACAGCTTGCTCAGGTCACCGAGCCAAAAAAACTCCTGCGCACCCAAAAAACTCATCCCAAGCCGCCGATCAATCTCAGAAAACTCAACACTTCCTGCGTCAATTACCGTTGCTCTTGAGAGCCCTGCATTTTTTACAAAAATTGAAATGATTTGAGAGCAAAAGAGCCACGGATATGCTTCTCCAACAAAAATATACTCTGTATCTTTTGTCGGCCGCCCCGCAGCTCTTTCTGCTAAAAACTTCTTAATACTCACTCTGGAAAGAAGAAATAAATGAAGAAGTATTAATTTGTGGTTGTTGATGGAGCCGCTCTGGTAATTGATACTGATTCATATCAAAAAACTCAAACAACTCGCGAGCTCCCTTAAGCGCGTACGCTTTGGTCAAATCAAAATCTTCCCACGAAATAGGTTCACGTTCAGAAGACCCCTGCACCTCAACAACAGTGCCTGACCGCGTCAAAACAAAGTTGAAGTCAGCATCAATAGCACTATCTTCTGCAAAATCCATATCAAGAAACGCTCCTTGACTATTGATTCCAACAGAAACCGCTGCAAGATCATCTTTTAAGAAGTTATAGGGAATAACGCCACGCGCTTTCCATGTTGCTTCAGCAGCTTTGAGTGCTAGAAATGCACCGGTAATACAGGCTATCCGCGTTCCACCGTCAGCTTGAACAACATCACAATCTATAAAAACTGTCTGTTCTCCAAACACTTGAAGATTAGAAACTGCACGCAATGCACGCCCTACTAAACGAGAAATTTCTATCGTACGCCCGTTACGCTTGTTAGAAGTAACTTCACGAACCGTCCGTATTGGAGTCGAAACAGGCAACAACGAATATTCAGCCGTAAGCCATCCTCGACGTTTTCCTCGTAAAAAGTGCGGAACACCAGTCTGCAATGTCACTGCGCAGAATACCTTTGTACGTCCCAATTCAAATAAAACAGACCCAGCAGCATATTCAAATACATCGTACGTTACTTTAATTGGCCGGAGATCATCTGGAGCTCTGTTGCCAGACCGCATTCTTGGATACATAAAACCCTTTTCCATCTTTTTGCTTCCGAAGTACTAGTCAACTATCTTCAATCGAATGCGCCCACTCACTTTATCATGATCAAGGACCTCAACCGTCACTAAATCACCATCTCTGTAGCGATTCATAAACTCATCTTGATCTTTACGAGGCACCGTTGAAATATGCACCAATCCATCCTGGCCTGGAGCAAGCTCAACAAAAATTCCAAAATCAGTAAGACGACGCACAATACCAGGATAACGAGCCCCAATATCAAGAACACCTGCAAGTACTTTTACCAAACTAACCGCTTTATCAAGCAATGGTCCTGGTTGGCCAAAAATACGAACAATGCCCTCATCCTCAATATCAATCGATGTTTCAGTAGTTTCAGTAATCTCACGAATAACTTTACCACCTGTTCCAATAACAGCCCCAATTTTATCTCGAGGAATACGGAAAGAAACAATCTGAGGAACCATATCAGACATTTTTTCATTTGGCTTTGACATGACTTTTTTCATCTCAGCCATAACATGGAGCCGACCACGTTTTGCTTGAGCAAGCGCTTGCTCAAACACTGTTTTTAACAAGCCGCCCTTGTATTTGATATCCATCTGAATGGCGGTAATACCATTCTCTGTTCCTGCAACCTTAAAGTCCATAAATCCAAAGGCATCTTCGACACCGGAAAGATCGGTCACGACTTGGAACTTGCCTTCTTTACTCATCAGAAGACCCATCGCAACACCACTCACCATTGAAGTAAGCGGAACCCCTGCATGCATTAATGCCATCGTTGTACCACAGACGGTTGCCATCGATGAGGATCCATCAGACTCAAGAATGTCAGAAACAATACGGATTGTGTAAGGAAATTTTTCTTGATCGGGAAGCATACGTTCAATTGCAGATGCTGCGAGTTGACCATGACCAATCTCACGACGGCCAGGACCACGATTTGGCCGCACTTCACCCACTGAAAAAGAAGGGAAATTATAGTGCAACATAAACGTCTTACTCTTCTCGCCCATCAATCCTTCAACGCGCATCCGATCTTGTCCACCACCAAGCGTGACGCTTACCAAGGCTTGAGTACGACCACGCGAAAAAAGCGCAGATCCGTGAGC
The DNA here is from genome assembly GCA_000996275.1 of candidate division TM6 bacterium GW2011_GWE2_42_60. Classification (GTDB taxonomy): domain Bacteria; phylum Babelota; class Babeliae; order Babelales; family Babelaceae; genus UBA12395. The sequence continues at coordinate 137,840 of LCEG01000001.1, read as the reverse complement.
ACAAGGCAAAAGCCCAACTTCAGTCGATATTTGACGCACAGTTTCAAAGCCACGAAGGTCAATCCGCTCGCCACGTGAAAACACAAGCTCATTAATTGCTTTTTTAAGCACAATATCAAAAACATAAGCAACAAACGAAAGCGATACACCACTTGAAGAAATTTCTTCTTTGTACTGCGCCTTAAAGCCTTCAAAAAGGTTCTTTTGCTTTTCAGCACGAACCACTTTATCTGCTACAAAAAGCTCAGCAACACGATCAGTAGCGATGAATTCAGTAGCGCGAGTTTCCCACAACTTGCCACCAAAAGTATCTTTAACTTCATTCTTTGGAGCGCCACAATGCTTTTGAATATCGATTTGCCAGAGAACCTGTTTCTTCACATATTCATGAGCTCTAAACATGACATCTAAAAATTCTTCTTCAGAAATTCCAGTCGAAGAACCTTCGACCATATTCACGCCTTCTTCGTTACCCGCAACAATAAGCCTGACATCGGATTTCTGTGCTTGGTCAAGCGTTGGGTCAAAAATCCATTGACCATCAATACGCGCAACTTCACAGATTCCAACGGGGGTCATAAAAGGAATGGGTGAAAGAACTAATGCAAGCGAACTTGCCAAAAGCGCTAAGCCCTGCGGCATACGCTCTTTATCAGCTGAATAAATAGTCGTGGTAAGTTGTACCTTGTCAAAAAAGTCCTCTGGGAACAGAGGACGAATCGCGCGGTCAATAAGACGACCATTTAAAATTTCTTGATCACTCGGACGACCCTCACGCTTGAGGTATCCGCCCGGAATTCTTCCTGCTGCCGAGAATAATTCTCGGTAATCTACCGTAAGCGGGAAAAAGCCAGGAAATTCTTCCGTAGGCTCAGAGACAACTGCCGCAATTACGACCGTCCCACCTTGTTGCAACCAGACGGCCCCATCAGCCTGACCTGCAAATTTCCCAACTATCGCTGTATATCCGAATTCGGATAAGCTAAACTTCTTTTCCATTAAATCTACCTATATTATAAAAAGCTTCACTAACTCATTCTACGCGGGGCCGCGAAAAGCAAATCCCCTTATCTTCTCAATCCAAGCTGCTCAATCAGACGAGCATATCGTCCAAGATCTTGGCGCTTAAGATAGGTGAGAAGGCGACGACGCTGACCCACCAATTTCATTAACCCTGTTTTTGATGCGTAATCTTTTGGAAACATTTTAAAATGTTCATTCAAATGATTAACACGATCAGTAATAAGAGCAACCTGTACTTCAACCGATCCAGTATCTGAATCGTGAAGCTTATAGTTTGAAATAAGTTCTGATTTCATTTCTCTAATTATCATCAACAACCTCTAGTGCTCTTCTTGTCCAAGCTATAATTCAACAACTATCTTTATGGTAGGCGCGAGCGGGATTGAACCGCTGACCCCTGCTACGTCAAAGCAGTGCTCTACCACTGAGCTACGCGCCTAACCAAACTTTCAAAGACTTATGTATCACCGATATATTTATGGCGGAATGACTCCACTCCAGTACCAGCTGGTATTAGCTTACCTATAATAACGTTTTCTTTCAACCCATAAAGATAATCTATTTGCCCCCCGATCGCAGCTTCAGCCAAAATCCGCGTCGTTTCTTGGAACGATGCTGCAGATATAAAGCTTTCTGCTCCGAGCGATGCTAACGTGATACCCATCAACATAGGCTGTGTTACCGCTGGCCGCTTACCTTCTGTGCGCAATGCTTCGTTAACGGTCTGTACATGCACACGTTCTACACGATCACCAATAAGGAAATCAGTGTCTCCTGGATCAATAACGCGTACCTTACGTAGCATCTGACGAACAATCAATTCAATATGTCGATCGTTAATATCAACACCCTGTAACCGATAAATTCCCTGAATTTGATCAACCAATCGCCGTTGTAACGCATCAGGACCCAAAATACGAAGCACGTCATGTAAAATTATCGAACCAACCGTAAGCATGTCACCTGCACGAATACGATCACCATGCGCCACGTTAAGCTGTTTGCCTCGCGGAATAAGATAATCAACCGTCTCGCCGTTAGATGCATTAATAGACACTTTACGTGACCCACGATGAAGTCCACCAACGACAATCTCCCCATCACAGTCAGCAATAATTGCAGGATCTTTCGGCATGCGAGCTTCGAAAAGCTCCGCAATACGAGGGAGACCACCGGTAATATCTTTGGTTCTCGAAACCTCACGAGGAATCTTGACTAAGATATCACCTGCCGCAACCACTGACCCAGAATCAACCAAAAGAATCGACCCTGCTGGAAGGAAGTATTGAACGATTTCATCGCCACTTGCATCACGGATGCTCAATGCAGGTTGGTACTTATCACTCTTGTGTTCAAGAACGATTTTTACCGAACGACCCGTTGCTTCATCATACCGATCTTGAATAGTTACGTTCTGAACGAGATCGACATACTCAATGCGACCCGCTTGCTCTGTGATGATAACTTTATTACTGCTATCCCACTCAGCAAGACGTGTTCCTTCTTTAACTTTTTCACCTTCGGAGACTAACAATACAGTACCATATTCAATATCATGACGCTGCAATTCACGTCCATCATCAGAAACGATAAACAGTTTTGCACGCCGACTCGAAACACGAACCTGTCCCTCACTGTGGGCAATTGTTCGTATCCCGCGCAACTGAATTGTACCTTCATGTTTTGCAACAAAAGAAGAATGTTCAGTAACGCTTGCGGTTCCCCCAATATGGAAGGTTCTCATCGTAAGCTGTGTTCCAGGTTCACCAATTGACTGCGCTGCAATGATACCTACAGTAGCCCCAACATCAGCCAATTTAACCGTTGAGAGATCAATGCCGTAACACTGGGCACAAACACCACGCTTCGCTTGGCAGGTTAAGACCGAGCGAACAGCGATTTTTGAAACCGCAGATTCTTTAATACGAGCAACTTCTTCTCGCCGTATAGGATCACCCTGCTTCACCAACAATTTACCCGTTACCGGATCCCGTATATCTTCAGCGGCGATGCGTCCAAAAACTCGATCCGAAAGCCTGCACAAGACATCTCCCGCATCAAGCAAATCTTCCATAACCACTGACCCAAAAGTCTGGCAATCATGCATCGAAATAACTACATCATGCGCCGCATCAATCAACCTACGGGTTAAATATCCCGAGTTAGAAGTCTTAAGAGCCGTATCTGCCTGTCCTTTACGCGCACCGTGTGTCGAGTTGAAATATTCAAAAACGCTCAAACCTTCTTTAAAGTTTGAAATAACGGGCGTTTCCATAATATCACCCGACGGTTTCGCCATCAGACCACGCATACCTACGAGCTGTTTAATTTGATCAACCGAACCACGCGCTTTTGACTCAAGCATCATATAAACTGAGTTGAAATCTTTAAAGTCACGGTCTTTGTTGTCAAATGCTTCTTTGTCATACTGATAAAGCTCTTCGTTCATGCTTTCAGCTACATCGCGTGTCGCTTTATCCCAGATGCCAATAATACGATTGTAACGTTCCGCATTAGTAATTGCACCACTCAAGTAGAGGGCTTCAATTTTTTGTACTGCTTTTTCAGACTTGTTAATAATGGATTCTTTTTTGACTGGCACTGTAAGCTTATCAATAGCAAACGAAATACCACTTGTTGTTGCATAATTAAATCCAAGCCGCTTAATTTTATCAAGCGTTTCGACCGTAAGAGCATTGCCAAAAAGATGGTAAATTTCTTCAATGAGTCGTTGCAAATCTTTTTTATTAACAACTTTATTTACCCAAATGAATTCCGATCCAGCAGGAAGTGCTTCGTAGAAAATAACTCTACCAACCGTTGTATCGAGAATTTTGCCATTAAGCCGCAACTTAATACGAGCATGAATAGAGACAGCATCACACTCATGCGCAGAAATAACTTCCGCAACAGAAGAAAACACTGTTCCTTCACCCCTTGCAAAACAACGAGCCTTCGTGAGGTAGTGTAATCCAAGAATCATATCCTGTGATGGTATTGCAACCGGCTTTCCACTTGCTGCTGAAAGCAAGTTAATTGATGCAAACATCAACTTTTCTGCTTCTTCACGAGCACGATGACTCAAGGGGATATGTACCGCCATCTGGTCACCGTCAAAGTCTGCGTTATACGCACTACAGACAAGCGGATGAATTTTCAGCGCCTTACCGTCAACAAGGATTGGATAGAATGCTTGAATACCAAGTCTATGCAGAGTTGGAGCACGGTTAAGTAATATAGGATATCCCTTTACCACCTCTTCCAACGCATCCCAAACCTCTGGCGCACCTTCTTCAACAAGTCGCTTTGCAACCCGAAGATTTGGCGCGATTTCACGATTTAAAAGCTCAGCATAGATATGTGATTTAAAGAGTTCGAGAGCCATAAGCTTTGGCAACCCGCACTGATCAAGACGCAATTCTGGATCAACAACAATAACCGAACGTCCCGAGTAGTCAACACGGCGCCCAAGCAAATTCTGCCTAAAGCGACCCTGTTTTCCTCTGAGCATTTCACTTAATGACTTAAGTGGACGCTTATTGGTTCCTCGTACCGGCTGGCCACGCCGTCCATTGTCAATAAGAGCATCAACAGATTCTTGCAACATGCGTCGCTCGTTTTTGATGATCACCAACGGAGCATCAATCTCCATGAGACGCTGTAACCGAATATTCCGGTTAAGAACACGACGATATAATTCGTTAAGGTCAGAGCTTGCAAAGCGGCCCCCTTCAAGGGGAACCAATGGACGCAAATCAGGTGGTAGAACAGGAAGGATTTCCAAAACCATCCACTCTGGTCGCAAACCACTCTGCAGAAAACCCGAAAGAACCTTTACGCGTCGCATGATTTTGTGACGTGTCGTTACCGAAGCATTCTTCTCGTAATCAAGCCGTAATTTTTCGATCTCAAGCTTGAGGTCGATCTCACCCAAAACAAGCCGAAGTGCTTCTGCACCAATCGCAACCAAAAACTCAGTGTCTTCCGGATGGAGTTCACGGTAACGATCGCAATCAACAGACGAAAGCAATGTCTTCTTTGGATAAGGTGATCGCCCCTGAGAGACAACCATATACATATCAAAATAGACAACTCGTTCAAGATCTTTGACCGGCATGTCTAAGATAAGGCCCAAATAACTAGGAATCCCTTTTAGATACCAGATGTGACATACTGGCGAAACTAATGCTATATGCCCCATACGTTCACGACGTACACGAGACTCGATAACATCAACACCGCATTTTTCACAGGTGATACCACGGTGTTTCATCCGTTTATATTTTCCACACGTACACTCCCAATCCTTTACAGGACCAAAGATACGCGCACAAAATAGACCATCACGCTCTGGCTTAAGAGTACGATAATTTATCGTTTCTATCTTTTTAACTTCACCATAAGAAAGCGCCCGAATTTTTTCGGGGGACGCAAGTCCAATCCTGAGTGCATTAAACTGGTCAGTCTTGATGTACTCTCTGAAACGCTCAAGCATCTGATTACTCACTGACTTCCTCCTTGCCACTCTTGAATAAATCTATACGAAGCCCAAGGCTCTGAAGTTCTTTGATTAAGACATTAAACGATTCTGGCAACCCAGGCTCTGGTACTTCTTCACCTCGAACAATTGCCTCATACACTTTATGACGTCCTGCGACATCATCAGACTTATACGTCAACATCTCCTGCAACGTATACGCAGCTCCATATGCTTCAAGGGCCCAAACTTCCATTTCACCGAGACGCTGTCCACCCATCTGAGCTTTACCACCCAGTGGCTGTTGCGTCACTAAGGAGTACGGACCAACGGAACGCGCATGAAGTTTGTCATCAACCATGTGGTTCAACTTCATCATGTAAATGCAACCAACGGTTACCAACTGATCAAATTTAACACCAGTTCGGCCATCCCACAGTTCTCGCGTTCCCGTTTCAGGCAAATTCAATTCACGCAATATTGGACGAATGTTCTCTTCAAGATCTGGCGCATCAAATACTGGCGTCCTAAACAAGACCCCTTGCTGTGCAGACAATTGAGCCAAATCATGAAGCCCATCAGCCCCATGCGTTTTTTCATATTCTTTAACAAACTCTTTACCGTAACAGGCTTCAAGCTGCTTCTTGATTTCTTGCGCACTGCCTTCTTTCAACATGTCAGAAAGTTTACGCGCATAGGCAACGCCAGCAAAACCAAGAATTGTCTCTAAAATCTGTCCCACGTTCATACGTGAAGGCACACCGAGCGGGTTAAGAACGATATCAACGTTGACACCATCATCCATATACGGCATATCCTCACGAGGAACAATAAGCGAAATAACACCCTTATTCCCGTGACGACCCGCAATTTTATCACCAACCTGAATAGGCCGTTTCATAGCGATATAGACTTTTATCATCTTGATAACGCCAGATGGAAGAGGATCCCCCTTCTTGAGCTTATTGATACGTTCTTCATGCAGACCCGTAAGAATACGCATCTGATTATCAAGACGATCTTTAAGCTGCGCAATCAACGCTGTTGCATTTTTATCTTTAATTTTCAATGCAAAAAGTTTATCAAGCGGCTGCTTGGAAAGCTTACTGCCACTAAAGACCTTGCTTGGAGTCAAGAACAACTTATCAACAGTACCAACCGGTGCTTCACCATCAAGCAACTTTGCAATTTTATCAACAAGCATTTTTTCGAGTGTTGATTTGTGCATAGCAAATTCAATAGCAAAACGCTCTGTTTCTTGTGTAACCATCATCTTGTAGCGTTTGTCTTTACGCATACCACTACGCGAGAAGATTTTAACATCGATAACCGTTCCCTCAACTCCAGGTGGTACTCGCAAAGAAGTGTCACGCACTTCACGCGATTTTTCACCAAAGATAGCACGAAGCAATTTCTCTTCTGGAGAATACTGAATGCCACCCTTAAGTGTTACTTTACCAACTAAAATATCTCCCGGAGCAACACGGGTACCAATACGCACGATACCATCTTCATCAAGGCCGGATAGAGCATTTTCACTGACATTTGGAATGTCACGCGTAATCTCTTCAGGACCGAGCTTGGTATCGCGAGCTTCAGCAACATACTCATCGATATGAACTGATGTTAAAACGTCCTCAGCAACCAGGCGCTTGCTCAAAACAATAGCATCTTCAAAATTGTATCCACGCCATGGCATAAATGCCACTAAAAGGTTTGATCCAAGCGTGAGTTCACCTTGCTGAATAGCCGATGCATCAGAAAGCATATCCCCAGCCTTAACAACATCCCCCACTTGAACACAAGAATTTTGATGCATCCAAGTACTATGACTCGAAAGATCAAACTTTCTCAAATGATAGGTGTCAACGCCGTAGGCTATCCAATCATCAACATTTGCAAACGCATCTTCATTAACACGAACAACAATTTTTTCTGATGAAACATACTCAATAACACCAGGACGCCGAGCGGTTAAGCAGGCTCCCGATGCACGAGCAATTTCCGCTTCCATGCCTGTTGCAACAATAGGCACTTGCGTTCTCACCAAAGGAACTGCCTGACGCTGCATGTTCGCACCCATTAAGGCACGACTTGCGTCGTCATGTTCCAAGAATGGAATTAATGCGGTAGCTACCGAAACAAGCTGCTGTGGCGAAAGATCGATATAGTTAATTTTTTCTGCCGCTGCATATAAGAAGTTACCACCATGCCGTGCAAATACCGAAGAGCCTGTAATCATATCAGAACTGTTCTTCATAAGCACGTCAGCTTGAGCAACATATGCCTCAGATTCTTCAAACGCATCTAAGAAGACAACGTCATCTTTAATCTGCCCTTTTACAACGGGACGATACGCGGTTTCAATAAAACCAAGCTCGTTCACCACTGCGTAGGTAGCCAAAGAAGAAATCAGACCAATTGTCTGTCCTTCTGGTGTTTCGATAGGACAAATACGACCATAGTGAGACGTGTGAACGTCTCGAATTTCGTTCGTCGCACGATCCTTCATCACACCGCCCGGACCGAGGGCTGAAAGCCGCCTTTTATGAGCGATTTCAGAGAGTGGATTTGTCTGATCAACATACTGAGACAATTGTCCCGTACCAAAAAATTCTCTCACCACCGCATTAAGAGGCTTAACATTGAGAAAATCTTGTGGCATTAAACCGCCATGAGCCTCTTGGATTCTAAACCGCTCACGGACAATCCGATCAATACGCAATAGGCCAACATAAACTTGGTTTGCAAGCAACTCGCCAACAAGACGCACGCGCCGATTTCCCAAGTGATCAATATCATCAAGTTCACCCTCACCACGCTCACGCAAATTGACCAGGTATCGAACAGTAGCCAAAATATCTTCACGCGTTAACGTCGTCGTCTCTTCAGGAACTGAAAGCCCTAATTTGCGATTTACCCGAATACGACCAACACGAGTCAAATCATAAAAACGATCTTGAAAAAGCATCTGCTCTAAACGCTCGCGAGCTTCACGCAAAGAAGCACCGTCACCAGGCCAAATCTTGCCATGTACTTCGCGGATTGCCTCATCTTGATTCATGCAGCGATCTTGCGCTAATGTATTAGGAATCGTTGGTTGAGAGACATATCCTGCCGAAACAATAAGCGAGAGAGTTAAATTTTTATAGCGCTCAAAAAGCTGGCTATGTTCACGAGTAAAGGTCTGCCCTTGCTCAACAATAATCTCGCCTGTTTCACCATCAACAACATCTACCGCAAAAACACGGTTCAATAAGCTATCGATATGTAAATTAATGCGCTTTATACCAGATTTTTTGAGCCACGAAACTGTTTCTCGTGTAATTGGTCGCCCAATATGGGGAGAATCATCAGCAACATCTGCCATTCCTGGGCGCAGAAGCGTTCCTACCAACTGTTCATTCACTTCTTGATAAAAAGAACCGCGATCAGCAATAATCTGATCGGCAGAATAGAAGGTCGGAATAATATCTTGCCGAGGAATACCCAACGCCTGGAGAAAGGTCGTTACTAATATTTTTTTCTTTTTATCAGCACGCACATAGAGATAGTCATTACTATCAAATTCAAAATCAAGCCATGCACCACGCATAGGAATAATACGCGCAAGATAGTATGGTTTTCCCTGATAATCTTTTACTTTTTTGCTTTGCGAGAAAACAACCCCTGGTGAACGATGTAACTGACTAACAATTACACGCTCAACGCCGTTGATAACAAAGGTCCCTAAGTTACCAAGACGATATTTACCATCGAGCTCATACAGGTCACCCATTACCGGAATATCAGCAAAGAAAATTTCTTGCTCTTTAATATCACGGACAATACGCTTTCCGTCTTCGCCCTGATCCCAGCTCACCAACTGTATTTTAACCCGCAACGGCATTGCAAAGGTCTGTCCGCTCGACCGACACTCGGCTAAGCTCAACTGAACCTTGATACCAACCCGCGCAAGACAGTTTGGACATGTTTTATAGCGAGCTGTTTTCTTTTTACACTTCGTGCACGTAAGATCGTCGCTTAAGCAAGAGCATCCAGTTGCATTACAGGAGGAGCAACTCCATGTATAACGATTCGTCATACCGGTCAGCTTACCGCAAGTACAAGCCCAATTACCCAACTCATAAGACACATATTCAAGCGACATCTTATCCCCATGATCTATGGGGAAAGCATCCTTAAATACTTTTTCTAAGCCGATACTTTGCCGATCGGCAGGCAAGAAATCCAATTGTGCAAAGTCATTAAATGACTTTGATTGAATCTCGATAAGGTTGGGAACCGGCACAACGTCTTTGATCTTACCAAAAGATCTCCGAACCGTGCGAGAACCCACGCGCAGGCTAGACATTAGACCGCTCCTCCGTCTTTCATACTCTTATTTCTATCCCAACTATCTTCGTGCACGTCGTGTTGATTAATCTTACGAAAGCTTAACTTTTGCACCAGCTGCTTCAAGTTCCGATTTCATCTTATCCGCATCAGCTTTTTTAACGCTTTCAGCAATTACTGTTGGTGCGCTTTCAGCCATCTTTTTTGCATCAGTCAAAGAAAGATCTTTAACGACTGTGCGAAGAGCCTTGATCACTTTGATCTTATCAGCACCACTGTCAATAATCTCGACCTTAAACTCAGTCTTTTCTTCAGCAGCAGCTGCTGGAGCTGAAGAAGGAGCCGCTGCAGCCATAGGCATAGCAGCCGAAACACCAAACTTTACTTCTAACGCTTTTACTAATGATGCAAGCTCAAGAACTGTAAGCCCACCAATTTCTTCAACAAATTGCTCAATTGACTTTGAAGCCATCTTTTTCTCCGCATATATTATGGGTTATTGAACATACCTAAATTAAAACAAATGCAAAACAGCATATTACCTCCATTCACCTCTTCTCTCAAAGCTCCTTTTCAGAAGCCTGTTGGAGTACCGAAAGCAAGCGAGCTATCATCTGATGCATTATAGAAACAGTCGCAGTTACTGGCGCCATAAGACCACCACAAACCTGCGCAAGCAATACTTCTCGTGGAGGCAATGTGGCCAAAAACACCATCTCATCGCTTCCAATTACCTGACCTTCGAAGCATCCGATGGTCACGGAAAGTTTTTCAATTTCTTTTGATGCATCATAAATAACACGTGCAACACCCGGAACATCCGAATTCGCAAAAACTACCGCAATCTGCTGAGTATAATAAGGAGTAAGCCCCTCAACACCAGCAATACCTTGCGATGCTCTAGCAAGCAGTGTATTCTTCGCTACTTCTACTTGACCGCCACGCTGAGAAACGCCGCGACGAAGCGACTGAAGCTGCGCAACAGTAAGACCCTGAACTTGTACCAAAAAAACCGCTTGGCTTTTGGACAAACGTTCCGTAAGGGATCCAACGAGAAGCTCTTTATCTTGACGATTCATTTTTTAAACCCTCGTTCCAAATTATAATGTCCCAACGTCAACTTGAATCCCTGGGCCCATCGTAGGAGTAATCACTACTTTTTTGATGAATTTGCCCTTTGATGTTTGAGGCTTGGCTGCAGCAAGTGCCTTTAAGAAAGCTTCTACATTTTCATGTAAATCTTGCTCTGAAAAAGAGAGTTTGCCACACATAAAGTGAACAAGACCCTGTTTATCATTTCTAAAGAATGTAAGACCTTTCTTCAAGTCTTTTACTACATCAGTAACATCAAAAGTTACTGTGCCAAGTTTTTTGTTTGGCAAGAGACCGAGCGGACCGAGTATTTTTGCAACTTTACCAACCAACCCCATAAGGTCTGGCGTAGCAACTGCATACTCAAAATCAAACCAGCCGTCTTCAATCTTCTTAACCAAATCTTCGGCGCCAACAAAATCAGCACCCGCCGCTGTTGCTTTATCGGCATATTCGCCTTTTGCAAAAACCAGCACACGAGCCTTACGACCAGTTCCCTTTGGAAGGATTATCCCCCCACGAACAACCTGATCACCTTTTGAAGCATCAATACCTAGATTAACATCAACACTTACAGATTCATCGAATCGAGCATGTGCAACGCTTTTCAGCAGAGCCACACTCTCCCGGAGAGGGACTAATTTCTTCCCACCCAGTGCCTCGAGAGCTTTTTTGTATTTTTTCCCGCGTTTTGCCATTCTGCATTTACCCCTAGTCGGTTACGTCAACACCCATACTGCGGGCGCTTCCAGCAATAATTTTTTTTGCTGCTTCAATATCAACCGCATTAAGATCAACAAGCTTAATCTTTGCGATATCTTCAACATCTTTCCACGAAAGTTTTCCAACTTTCGCACTGTTTGGACGCGCAGATCCTTTTTCAACACGACACTTACTCTTAATCAACTCTGCCGTTGGCTGAGTCTTTAAAATAAAGTCAAATGAACGATCTACGTAAATCGTAATAACTGCAGGAACAGTCTGCCCCTTACGGTCAGACGTCTTTGCGTTAAACTGTTTGCAAAAATCCATGATGTTAATGCCATGCGGACCGAGCACAGAACCGGTCGGCGGCGCAGGCGTAGCTGCCCCTGCGGGGAGCTGTAAGCGAACAATCGCTTTTATTTTCTTAGCCATAATGATCCCACCTAGCCACTAGCGCTTAATCTGATCAAAACTCAATTCCACAGGTGTCATTCTTCCGAAAATGCTCACCATCACCATCAGCTTTTCGTTTTCATCATCGACAGAGTCGATGATACCAACAAATCCAGCAAATGCTCCATCCTTTATCTCGACCTCTTTTCCAACCTCAAATTGCAGTTTTTCAGCCGTGACTGTTACTTCACCGCGAACTTGAGCTAAAACACGATCAATTTCTTTTTGAGAAAGCGGCACAGGGTTAGCTCCACCAAGAAAACGTACAACCCGCGGCGCCATGGCCACGAGTCGAATTGCTTCTGGAGTCGCCTCCATCTCAATAAGCATATAGCCCGGAAAGAGCTGCTGATCTTGATCAGCCTCCTCGGGACTAAAAAACTGCCGAATTCTTGCAGATGGAATAAGTATCTGTCCAAACAAATCTTCAAGCCCTGTCTCTTCAACACGCTTTGAAAGATCCGCCTGAACAATCTCTTCACTTCCAACCTGTACCTGGATAACAAACCACTGTTTCATAATGCCGTTCTACCTAAAATCCGGGAAAAAACAAGCGGAAAATATACTTAATACCTATCGTTATTCCCTGGTCAACAACCCACAAAAGAGCAGCAAAAAAAACGATAAGAAAAAGCACAACAACCGTCGCACCAACAAACTCATTCCACTTTGGCCACTCAACACGCTTCAGCTCTGTTTGCACTTCGCCAAAAAAACGTCCAACATTACTCATCTCGAACATCCCCAAGAAAAGAATCTATGGCAGGCCAGGAGGGATTCGAACCCCCAACACGCAGATTTGGAGTCTGCTGCTCTACCGTTGGAGCTACTGGCCTTCCAAATCGCTATTTTGTCTCTTTGTGCATAGTATGCGCGCGACAGGATGAACAATGCTTACTTAGCTTTAAATCACCAAGCTTACGATTGCGAGTCACTACCTGCGTATAATTACGAGCTCGGCATTTTTCACACGCCAAATGTGAAATAATTCTATCTTTTGCCATAGCTTCTTATTCCCTTACTTCTATTGGAATTTTTCTAAAATTTTTTGGAGCCCGCGACCGGATTTGAACCGGTGACCTCTCCCTTACCAAGGAAGTGCTCTGCCAACTGAGCTACGTGGGCTTAATTCCCAATACATAAAATATGCAAGCACACCTCAGTTGTATCAGCGTAACCAAAAAAAAGCGCCTTGACAACAGCAAATTTATGGAGCTGACGATCGGACTTGAACCGATGACCTGCTGATTACAAATCAGCTGCTCTACCAACTGAGCTACGTCAGCTTACGCTTATGTATAAGCTAATATGCCTATCTTTTTTCCATAAACCGCATTGTGCTTAATTTATGGAGCGGGAAACGGGACTCGAACCCGCAACCTACAGCTTGGAAGGCTGTCGCTCTAGCCAAATTGAGCTATTCCCGCATAAAAAGTGGTGGCGAGAGTAGGATTCGAACCTACGAAGGCGTATGCCAGCGGATTTACAGTCCGCCCCCGTTGGCCACTTGGGTATCTCGCCATCAGCCTATGAAAACAGTTTAGAGGTTTTCTTTCTTATTTCAAGAGTAGGTTTACAAAATCCTCCCAAAATTCGATGAATTGTTAAATTAGAGATCATAAGGCCCTCTAAAAATCTGGCCAAAAAATTATTCACAAAAGGGGTGTACTTTACAAAAAACCGCAAACCTCTACACTATTATCAATAAAATAAAACCCAATCTCCCCAAAAAACAGAAAGCCTGCGGTGAATAATAAAACTTTTAATGCCCTAAATTTTGGATTAAAACTAACAAGTATTCTTGTTTTTTTTAGCACCACTCAACTCATACTTGGTAGTTCAATAGGCGTTCCGGCAACGGCTCACGCAAATAAAGGCCCAAATATTTATCGCGATATTCTCGCACCAGAACTTCTCGATATAAACTCCCTTCTTGAACAGCAAAAAAGAGATATTCTTCCGCAACTTGATGCTTCTGCAACCCAACCAGACAAACCAGCTCAAACAGAAGAATTCAATATCCTTAAAATACTTGAAGAGAGTGAAAAAACTCCTGAAGAATCATCATGCCTTGGCCTTTATATCAATTTACTTACACAAAAACATCCTTTTGAACTTTCAAACAAAGCTGTTTTGCTCGAACCACAAACCATCAAGCGGCTTAATTTATTGAAAAGCGAAGATGGAAGCAGTAGTGTTCTCGCCACTATTCCCACAAAAACATTGTTTGGGAAAATTAATACGGCAGAAAAACTGGTAACACTTCAAACGTCTCTTATTGAACTTAAGAAAAGAAAAACGCTGGTTACCTATCTTGTCGAGCACCCAGAAACGCTGGCTAAACTTCAAAAATCACTCGAGAAAATAGCTTCTGGACAAGGACACTATCTCACCTTTTTCAACACACATCATCAGATGGCAAAACAATTTCTTGATATGTTCTATTTTCCTAATATCAGTATTGGAAAAGACCTTAACAAGAGCACCTCGGCGCTCTCCCTCTATTACTTCGTTTCTCAAGCACAATCACTCATAAGCCTTATACCACTCCACACATTTGGATGCATCGCTTACGAAGGAAAACATTGCGGGAAGGAACTCAAAAGACAACCCAACTTTCTTAAAAAGCTCGGTATTCTTGCACTCTTCCCACTCAAAACAATCCTCGATAGCGCTGTTCTTGAAGTCGTAAGACATCTACCTACTTTATATGGCTACAATAAAGAAAAGATAAATAATGATCGCATGCATATTACCCATCACAAAGGCCATAAATTCCTTTCGTTTGGTGATACTGCGCTCTTAGGGCAATTAGGGAAGATCGAAGACTTCCGGACGCTTTGGATCGATAAAAAACGACAAAAACTCAATCGCATAGTTCCGCAACCATCGACTAAATCTGTAATCGGAAGCTATGTCATTGCGGGTGGAAATCTGGTTATTGAAGATTTTTTTCGTGCGTTTGGAATTTACGGCTTCATCATGACTCAAAAAATATATGGAGCAGTTATTAAAAGTTTCCAGACAAAACTTGCCGGGGTTGCCCGAATTATTGAAGGATGCGAAGAGATTAAGCAAGTTATTGACGAAGCAGACTGCCCAGAACTTCAAGAACTCATAACTCCTCTCAAAGAGCTTCTTTCGCAACAAACAACTACTTCTGATATGGGCCGCCTCATTCGATCACTCAAATCACCTGCATTCTCAGAAAACCCTTCACTGCTTGCCAATGTACCAGGCAATGCACTTGCTACAAATACACTCATGTCCGAACTAAAGTATGACCTGGTAGAAATGCTCTATGCCATTGGGCAAGTCGACACCAATGTCGCCGCCGCCTTCCAAGTTCATTCAACAAAAAACCAGAACGTCCATTATACTATTGCAAAATTCGCCGAAGAACGAGTCCCTTTCATCAAACTCAACAACTTCTGGAACGTTCTTATTGGCCCCAAAAAAGCCATTTGCAACTCCCTTCATCTTGGCCTCAACGGTAATGCAAATATTCTTCTTACGGGTGGAAATGGCTGCGGAAAAACAAAAACAATGAAGGCTGTCGCGCAAGCAATTATTGAAGCTCAAACACTCTGTATCGCCCCCGGTGAGATAGAGCTCGCTCCAGTCAATCGCTTTCTTGTCTATCTCGAAGAACGTGAGCATGACGACATGTCGACCTTAGTAGCAGAAAAATACAAACTTGATCTTATGGTTGAAACAATTACAGAATTGCCTGCCGGAGAATTGAGTTTTGCAATTTTAGACGAAACCATCAAAGGGACCGTCCAACAGACCGCCGAAGCGCTTGTGCACGATGCTTTTGGCAAGATTATTCAAAGCAAACAAAGCACTATTATTGCAGCTACCCACTTCTTTGAGCCAACCAAACTAGAAGCTGAAACAAGCGGTCGCATCACCAACTTCAACGTCGAAGTGCTTGATAATGCCGATGGAACCTTTACGCGAACCTTTAAACTTGTACCCGGTGAACATCCTTGGTGGTTTAAAAATGAACAAAAACGCAGACAGTTTATCGACTGGCTCACTCCTAAACAAGAAGCCCCCGTTCCCGTTGATCTTATTGCTCCTGCCGCCTAATATTTTCTTATAAAAAAGAGGGCCTGTTTTTGCGTTCGTGCAAAAGCAGGCCCTCTTTTTTATAAGAAAACTTACAGAATTTCTAATAATTCCACATCAAAAATAAGATTTGCATTTGGTGGAATAACTGCTCCAGCGCCTCGAGCACCGTAGCCAAGTTCTGCAGGTATTAGTAGGCGCGCTTTTTCACCTTTTTTCATACTGGCAAGACCTTCATCCCAACCACGAATAACCTGACCAACACCTACCTCAAAAACAAACGGAGTTCCACGGTCAACACTGCTATCAAATTTACGACCAGTAACACCATTCTCGTTAAGATAGCCAGTATAGTGTACTGAAATTCGTTGTCCCTTCGCAGGCCGAGCGGCCGACTCGTCTCCAGGGGTAGTAATTTCTTTGATAAGACCGGATGCAAACGTTTCGCGAGACATCTTTTTTATTCCTTCGGCTATAGGTTGTGTAGACGTAGGTTGCAGCTCTTTTGGCGTAGGCTTATTCGGCCCTTTACAGCAGCCATTAAAAATACAACACGTCACCAACAAACAAATACTAGTAATATACTTCTTCATACAAACTCCTGTTTTTTTTGTTTACCTAAAACAGTAAGGAGCTTACACAAAATGCCTTTTTTCACAACAGTAAACTATTAGATACAAAAAGCAGATATCCGCCGAGAACTAGCACTTTCATAATCAAGCTCGATAAAACAGGTATCATGAGTCAAAAGAGGCTTAATAATTTCGGGCCATTCAATAAGAGCCCTACTTCCCGGTTGAAAAAGATATTCATCAAAACCTGAATAGACAAAATCTTCAAGAGAATTTAACCGATAGAGATCAAAATGATAAAAAATCGTTCCATCAGGAGCAGTATAAGGAATAACATACGTATAGGTTGGACTCTGAATAGAATCGGTAATTCCAGCACGTGCAAGCAATCCCTGAACGAGCGTTGTCTTCCCTGCGCCCAAAGGCCCCGAAAGGGCAAAAACGGCCGTCTGTTTAAGTTCTTGATAGAGTCGATCAATAAGATTTTCTCCAAGATTTTCTTCTATCCCACATATTGTATTGTCATATATTTTTTTCATAGCTTTTTGATCACCCGTTCAAGTTCACGTTCACGCTTCGACTTTTTATTTTCATGTTTTTCTTTTAAAGCTGGCTCCATATCATCCCATTTTACCATCATTTTAGAAGAAGCTTGTTCCATAAGCGCATCGATTTCTGGTGAACTTTTATGCCCAGTACGCTTTTGAGCCTGACCCGGCGCTGCCTTTAATCCACTCGCCTTACCCTTTAACAGGGTCCCTTTATCCCATAAAAGTTGTCGGAATGCAAGAGCATCCATGGTAACAACTCCTGCACCATGCGCGCAGTTCTCTATTTCATGATCTGAAGAAATAACAAGAAGACTTCCTGGTTGATAGGTATGTAACAATCGCATAATCTCATCATCAGCTCGCTGGTAATGCCCGGCGTAAATGATGGTAACGCCGTCTTCAAAACACCGTTTTGGATGTGGGCTTAAACCTCCATCGAACACGACAATTGCTTCGTGCTTTTTAGCGGATGCATAGGTTGCAACCCGTCGCAAAAAGCACCGTATTTCGCGATCACTCTGTTCACGAGACACTTCCCCAACTCGTAAAACATTATAACCATCAATCAATAAAACCATTCCCCCAAAACTCCCCCTTTAAACACCCGATTTTATAATACTTTTAAAGAAAAAAGCGCAGCTTATTGCGCAAAAACCATCTCCGCTCTATAGTAGAATAAGTATGGTCTATCATTACTGTAGAATACCATAAAAAGAGTAGCCTTGCGCTAAAGGACGTGACCATGTCACATATAATACAACTCCGTCAACGCATAAAAACCGTTGAGCTCATTCAAAAAACTACGCATGCTATGCGATTGACCTCTATGTCAACACATACACGCCTTCACAAGCGCCAGTCGCTTCTTACTCGGTACCGCCAAGAACTTGAAACGATTAGCACGCTGGTAAAAGATGATTGCGCACAGTTTGTAACGCAAACCCAGCAACCAAGAGACTCTCGCCATCTTACCATCGTCATTGGCGCTCAAAAAGGCCTTTGTGGTGCTTTTAATATTCGGTTGTTTCGTTTTTTTGAACAAGAGAATCATCATGCATCACCTGGCAACACCATTGCGATCGGTAAGAAGATTATCGAACAACTCTCCCCAAAATACCCCTTACACTATTCCTTTCCACTTTTTAGCGCTTCAAATTTTTTTGCAATTTCAAAAGAGCTTTGTGAACATATTTTTGGTCAGACTGGCTATACACAGGTCACTATTTTTAGCAGCTATCCTCAATCTTTTTTTATCCAACAACCCATCAAAACGGTTATTGAAGTTCCTGCTCCCTATGATGATACGGTTTCACCAGAATTAGCGCCAACTTCAGGCTCAAGTGAGCGCATCTATGACAATTCAGCTCCAAGCATTCAAGCCTTCCTTGAACAATCATTTATCAAAATTCGACTCGAAGAACTTTTGTTTAACTCGCTTATTGCAGAGCATGCGGCACGGTTTGTCTCCATGGATTCATCTTCAAATAACGCACAAAAAGTTCTCGAAACTATGTATCGCGACTACAACAAGCTTCGACAAGCCTCAATTACGCGAGAGCTTATCGACCTTATGAGCGGGTTGGCGTAAATTAACTCCATGAAGAGCGAAATGCTGTCCCGTCAACTTTTTCAAGTTGTGCTTCGAGTTCGCCCATCGTTAAAAGATGCGGCGGAAGAGTTTTGCTTTCTAAAAGCGCAGCGCTGTTGAGCGTCGCACAGGCAAGCGCTTTTTCTAAAGGACATCCTGAAAAAAGTGCTCCAAACAGTGTCGAGCCAAACGTGTCTCCTGCTCCAACCGTATTGTAAACAGATACTTTTTTGCTGGGGCAAAAAAACAACGATCCTGCGTCTCCTGAGTTCTTTGCTGAATCAGTTGCTGCATAGACCCCTTCGGCCCCATTCGTCACCACAACCGTTTGAACCCCATAATCAAGTACTATTTTTGCAAAATCTTCAAAAGAAAAGCGATGGCCATCAAGCAAAAGAAGCTCATTAAAAAGTTCATGGGGAAGCTGTTGTTTCCCCCCCGGCTTTGGGTGCTCAATATCAGCATGCATTAAGAAAAATTTAAAAAGCAGACGTGCTTCCCGCGCATTAAGCACCAAAAGAGAAATAAAGGGCAACGCCTCAATCAAAGATTCAATCTTATGAGTCAATTGATACTCGTTTGGGTTATGGAGTACCAGTATATCACGATCAAAACCACGCTGTGCGATGCGCGGCAGTAAATCTGCTGCCGCACCTCCCAGTGGGGCTATGTAAAGCCCAGCCGCTGTTTCGAGCAATTGCCATGGCAAATCTTTCTCTTCAATCGTTTCATTTGCACCACGGTAAGCAAGAATAGGATGGTTGCCAGATTCCGCCCGTAAAACAAACGATGTCGCGGTTGGCACTGACGCGTTGGTAATCGCGGAAGAAAAGTCAACACCCAGTGTCGTCATCTCATCCGTTATCACGCGGCCCGCATCATCCTGCGCTATTTTGCAGAATGCTTTAACCAGAAACCCAAGCTTTGCCAATGTACGCGCAGCGTTCAGCGCGCCACCGCCCGCCATTCGGTCAAGAGACATGACCTCAACCTTGATTCCCTCTTCAACACAAATCTGCTTCTTTGTTGATTTTTCTTGCTGTTTGACACTACCCGCGTCAATAAACAGGTCACAGGTTGCGCTTCCAAGAGTCAAGATAAACGACTTTTTCATCATGCTGGTTTCGCCATTAAGACACGACTTAAAACCTCATTTGCATGCTCAACCCAGGTAATATCAACGTTAGTTGTAACCTCTTCAAGACCAACCAGATCCTTTTTGTTGCGCAAAGGCAAAATGAGATGGTTAATCTTATTCCGTTTTGCGGCAAGAATCTTTTCTTTAAGTCCACCGATAGGCATCACGTCACCCTGAAGATCAATTTCTCCTGTCATCGCATACTCTGCATTGATAGGACGTTGTGTTAAGGCAGAAAGCATCGATGAAAGAATCGTAATTCCTGCCGAAGGCCCATCTTTAGGAACACCACCTGCAGGCACATGAATATGCAGATCATAGTCAACAAACATTTTGCTCGGAATACCAAAATCATCCGCATGGGCCCGTGCATAACTTAATGCGGCTTGCGCCGACTCTTTCATCACCTCGCCCAGTCTTCCCGTCAAGATGAGCTTTCCGCTCCCTTTCATGGTGACTGCTTCGATTTTAATGATTTCGCCTCCTGCACTCGTCCAGGCAAGTCCATTCGTGACTCCAACCTTTGACAGTTTGTCGTAACTCTCTTCCTCATATTTCCGTGGACCAAGACCAAGATCGAGATTTACGTTTGAGAACACAATAAGCTCGTTTTTTTCAACAAGCGAACGTGCAACTTTAGAGCATAGTTTTTTAATTAAACGATCAAGCTCGCGAACGCCGGACTCACGAGTGTAATTCAAAATAACATCGTCAAGAACAGAGTCTTCAATCTTAAACTGCTCAGGTAAGAGCCCTGCATCAAGGCAATTACCCTTGAGGAGATGCCGTTTTGCAATTTCTCTCTTTTCTTCAGGAGAATAACCCGCCAAGGTAATAATTTCCATCCGGTCGCGTAATGGCTCTGAAATCGTACCAATATCATTAGCCGTAGCAATAAAAAGAGCTCCCGAAAGATCAAAAGGAATACCCAAGTAGTTATCATAAAAAGATTTATTTTGTTGCGGATCCAAAAGCTCCAAAAGCGCAGCTGAAGGATCGCCTCTAAAATCATTTCCAATCTTATCGATTTCATCAATAATAATAACCGGATTCATTGAACCCGCTTTACGAATTCCCTGAATAAAGCGGCCCGGCATCGCACCAACATATGTGCGACGATGCCCGCGAATTTCCGCCTCATCTTTAATGCCACCAAGAGCAACTCTATAATATGAACGACCAAGCGCGCGCGCTATCGAACTGCCTAATGATGTTTTACCGGTCCCCGGAGGCCCTGCAAGGCAGAGAATAGGTGCATTTCCCGTTTTGTTAAGTACACGTACTGAGATAAAATCGAGAATACGATCCTTGACCTCTTGCAGTCCAAAGTGATCTTCGTCCAAAACCTTTTTTGCATGGTCAATCAAAAGATTATCTTTTGTCGAAACACCCCATGGAAGAGCAAAAACAAGATCAAGGTAGTTGCGAATTACGGCAGCTTCCATAGAATCTGCGGCTGTTTTTTCAAGACGATTGATCTGACGTTCAACTTCTTGTTTTGATTCTTCAGCAATACTTGCCTGTAGAAGTTTTTCACGATAACCACTGATATCGTCCGTATCACCCTCGCCCAGTTCTTTGCGAATTGCTTTCATCTGTTCGCGAAGATAAAACTCTTTTTGAGCTTGGTTCATCGAATCCCGTGTGCGATGTTTAATGCGCTCTTGCACTTCAGCAACTTCAATCTCTTTTGCAAGGTGACGATAAAGTCCCTCGAGAAAATTAACAAAGAATTCTTTTTCTAAAAGTTCTTGTGCTTGCATAACTGAAAGGGTCAAATGCGATAAAACAAAATCGGCAATTTTTTCAGCATCGTGCATTTTTGAAAGAATCAGATGAAAGTCTGGCGTTGGTGACTGCCCAGAGCTTGCCATCTGCTCGGCAACTGATTTTATATTGCGAATCTGTGCGGCCAATTCTGCTGAATGTTCATCGACAGAAAGCTCAAGTGGCTTAATGCTCGCATGTAACATTGAATCTTTTGAAACAATGTCAGTTACCTGCGCCCTACAGATACCCTGGACAAGAATTTTTATGCTCCCATCCGGTATTTTAATAAGTCGCATCAATGAGGCAACCGTACCGATTTGGTACAGATCCTCAGTTCCAATTGTATCTCCTGAAGAAGACTCCTTTTTTGCCGCTAGAAGCAGCACGGTTTTTGAATCGTTTTGTAGGGCCTCTTCAACCCCCTTAATAATACGTTCATCAACCACAAGGAGCGGTATGATCATATGTGGAAAAACCACAACATCTATAGTTGGAACAACTGGTAAATGTGGTGGTATTGCATTTTGAACACTCGTCTCGGACAATTTCATCGTCACTCCCCCTAATCCTGAGTACGCGGCCTTAAAGTAATCTTCACAACCGTGTATCGTTTATCCCCACATTGAGTTTATAAAAGGGGGGGGCGTGAACTCAAGACTTTCTCGCATTCTTCTCAAAAGACGGAAGCTTGCGCCTTTTTTATAAAAAACAAAAAAAAGAGCCACAATCTCTTGCTTTTTTCATATAAAAAAAGAGGCGATGTACAAATGCACACCGCCCCGTAAACTTAGCCAAAAAATTAAAGGTTAAGCCAATTTTTCGCATTTTTAGAAAAACGACGAACCCAGAAGCAACCGTTTATTAAACGAGTATCTTGAATACCAGGCAATAATTTGCTTAACTTATTTTGTTCTTCTTCTTGTAATTGTGGCTGATCGATATAAGTTGCAATATGAGTGGTTATATCGTCAACTTCCACCTGTTTTTTAATAATCTCAAGCAATACTTTAATCCCCATCAGCGCCTTTTCCCGAGAAACAGACTCTGGCAAAGTTGTGATAATATTTTCTGCACTCTGTAAATACTTGCTCATAGTAGAAGCGCTTTGTGGATCTAATGCCAAAGAATGAGTAAAACAGACAGGGCAGGTACTGTCAGAAAGTGCATATCCAACAAGCGTGTTAACAGCGTTCAAAAGCTGCATGCTCAAAACTTGATACTTAATCGACTGCGTGTTTTCAGAATTTTTTACCAATTCTTCTACGATTTTTTGAATTCTTTCTACATCAAAATTAAAGGGCATATAGTATCGCAAGCCAAGTTTTTCCGGATCGCCAGGAACAAAATTTGTATCGGTTTCAGTCTTGTAACCAAGAATGTTTCCATTACTAAAAATTACTTCTTTTATAGTTGTTTCAGGGGTATGCTCTTTATCATCTTCTTTTATTTCATTGTTAAATACATAGTTCCCAGCACGGCACCAGACTCGGTTTGATTTTTCCGACTTGAGTGCTTGTTCAACTTCTTCTTTGGTAAAACCAATAACACCAAGCCCTTCTTGGATACAAGGGTCTTCGCACAACGTGCGCAATTCATTAAGAATTGATTCAATCGAATCGATAAATTTCTCTTCGCCTGAATCAATATTTTGTTCCAGAAGCCGCGCTTCATCTTGCGCTACTTTTGCTTCCCTTAAAAGGGGTGAGATTGTTTTGTAGAACATAAGAACACGGTTGATATCGGCACGCGCATCGCTCGCCGCTTTTCCTCTGAGATATGGCATTTTATTACAAAGATCTTGGAAGTAGTATTTAAAAATTGCAAGCGTGTAGCTAAAGAGATCTTCGATAAAACCGTACCCTTTTTTATCCTCAAACGCCCCACTCTTTGCACGCCAAATTTTTATGAGATCTTCAATTAAAAGTGGCTCGACACGGCCAAAGGCGAGAATTGCCGTTTTTGCCGTTTTTTCGTCAGTAAATTTAAGGGCGCTAAGAGCTTTTCCTTTGTTGCTCTTTTTGAGACCCGCGCGAGCAGCTTCTCTTAATTTTTCTGTCACTGAAAGAATTTTAGTAGGTTCTTTTTCACCAAACAAAGTCGTTAATAAAACATTATCTCGCTGAAGCGGAGGGATAGCTTTGATAGCATTAATAAGTTGTTTATCTTCTTTAATCAGCTCTTCTTTCCACTGTGCATACTCTTCAAGTGTATGTATTTTTGAATTGTTTTTTTCTTTCTCCGGAACTTTTATCGTTTTTTCACCAGGTTGTTTCTCTTCAGTCTTTTCAACCTTTTCCGTCTTCTTCAGCACATTTTTGTATGAAGGCTCACTCGTTTTTTCTTCGGACTTTTTTTGTTCTTTTTTAAACTTGAGTTGCTCATCAATCGGAAGCTTCTTCGCTTCTGGATTCGGCTCAATCTTAGTTTCTTTTTTCTCTTCTATAAATTCTGGTATTTCAGGAGATTGCGGTTCTTTCACCGCTGGGACCAAAAAGACTCCTGATTTTCCCTCTTCTCCAACAGAACTTTCTGTCTTTCCACCTAAAGACGGGTCCTCTTTACGTGGAAAGAGTTCGCCATATAGCTCTTTGTTCCGCTTAAATTGTTTTTCCTCTTTGCTCTCTGTTTTTTTGTTCAAAGACTCATCTGAAAAAGAGACGCCTGATTTTTTCTCTTCTCCAACAGAACTTTCTGTCTCAGCACCTAAAGACGGGTCCTCTTCTCTTTCTTCCGAAGATTTCTTTGGCTCATCTTCCTTTGAATCTGACTCACTAACTATCTCTTGAAAGATCTTTCTCATCTCCTCGAAATCATAGTCAATCTTGAGGTCTTTAAAGGATTCTTCAGTCATCCCGGACGCTTCTGCGGAAACTGCAGTTTTTGCAACACCATCAAGCGCCTGCGCAAAATCACTAAATACCTCGGCGCGTGCAAAAGTGCACAACAGAAGTAGTGTGAAAGCTCCTCCAGCCAAGCCCTTATGAAAAAACTTATTCACCTTCATCGCAAACTCCTTTTTACCAAAGTAAAACATATCTTGTCTTACCCTAGCACACAGAGGACTGCAACTTCAAGCAGGTGGATTATAGTTTAATCTTATAAAAGCGGTGCTTGCCGACCTTAATCTGCATACCATCAATAAGCGTAACCTGAGCTTTAAAATCAGTAACTTTTTCGCCATCAACCACAACCGCACCACTCGTAATTAAACGTCGCGCTTCGGAGCCACTCGGCACCGACTCAAGCACTTTAAGAAGATCCACAATACCAAGCGTCAGAGGCGTCCCGTCAAGAACCGCAAACTCCTGCGCATGCGAAAGATCTTTTTTCTGGAACAATTGCTCAAAAGAGAGCCGTCCTTTTTCAGCGTCTTCCTGCCCCCAAAAGCGAACTAAAATAGAATATGCAAGCTGTTTCTTGAGTTCCATCGGATGAATCTGCGCGGTCGCTATACCCTGCTTAAACGCCTCAATTTCCTGTTCAGTCTTATTCAAAAGTAGCCGATAATAACGGAACATAAGGTCATCAGAAATCGACATCAATTTACCAAAAGCCTGTTCTGGAGCTTCAGTAAGACCAACGTAATTCCCTAATGATTTTGACATTTTTTGAATGCCATCAAGCCCTTCAAGAATCGGCATTGTAAAAATAGTCTGCGGCTGCTGCCCCCACAATTCTTGTAGTTGGCGCCCCATCATCAAATTAAACGTCTGATCAGAACCTCCAAGCTCCACATCTGCTTCGAGCACTACAGAATCGTACCCCTGCATAAGCGGATATAGAAGCTCATGAAATCCAATCGGCTGGTTTTCTGCCATACGCTTTGCAAAATCATCACGCTCAATAATACGCGCAAGCGTCACCTTTGCACAAAGCTTAACCCAATCACGACTCGAAAGATGATCAAGCCATTCAGAATTATAACGAGCCGTAATTTTTTCAATATCAAGCACGCGTCCTACCTGTTGAATGTAGGTCTGTGCATTCTGCGCAATAACTTCTTCAGAGAGTGGTGGGCGTGTCTTTGAGCGCCCCGTTGGATCACCAATACGTGTCGTAAAATCACCAATCAAAAGAATGACCTCGTGCCCCATCTCCTGAAAAAGTTTCAATTTAGAAAGCACGACCGCATGGCCCAGATGCAAATCAGGCGCCGTTGGATCCATACCGAATTTTATCTTTAATTTTTTGCCAGAGGCCAAAGCCTTTTCAAGTGAGCCGGTCGGCAAAACTTGTTCAGTGCCTGCCATCAAAGCCGCGTAGAGTTCTTGAGAAAAGAGAGTCTTCATCGCCCAATTCCTATCAAAGATGCAATCAATTCAGCGCCCTTACTAACCAACAGTTGCGTCATCATAATGACCGTGTCGCCAAAAATAATAAAGAGTAGCAGTACGCCAAACATCATAAGGGGCCCGGCGTATTCTATAAATTTTTCATCCTTTGCAAATTTATAGAGCACAAAACTATAGACAGCGTCACGCACTAACGAAATCCCCGCAAGCACAATGTTCACATAGGTCATACTCACGGCGAACATACCCAAAATATAAGTAGACGAAGAAGCGCCTGCTGTTTTTGTTGAAAGCTCGTCAACAATTTGCATCGCCCCAAGCGCATTTCCCTGCCGAAAAGCCGCCATAACACCCAACGAAGCCGCAAGCGCAAAAAGAACATGGACAACCGCACGGGAAAGACAGACGATGGTTAGCAAAGCACCATGCCACTGACTTCTAAACTGTCTCACATCAAGCGGAATCGGGTTCCCAAGCATAAATCGAATGAAATAAAAAAAGATAAAATCAATAAGACCTAGATGCTTAAACGGATTAAAATCGGCAAACCCAGCATTTGTTGCAGTCTCATCATCCGCAACCCAATACGCCGTCAATGCCTGCATTGACCCTGCAAAGGTAATCGAAAAAATATAAGCAAAAAGAAGCAGCGAAACCATGATAATCGAATTCGCACTGTTTACGGTAAGCACAAAAAACTCCCTTGTATTTAAACTGTTTTTCTCGCACTTAAGTGTAGACGCAAAGGCACTTAAACGTCAATTTAAGTGCGTCAATGCTATTCTTTTTTCCCAATTTTCTGATCTTGAGCCATACTTCCATCCGAAAATTGGTTCATCGAAATAATACGGATAGGACACGCCAAGGGGATATGCTCGCTCTGCAATTTTTTAACTAATGCAAGACGAAGCTGTGATTCAACATCCCATTTATCCATAATACGATCTGACGAAACAAAGCCTCGCACCATAAAAGTATACCCATTTTCAGTCATCCCCGTCATCCAGACAATAGGCGCTGGATTACGCAATATCGCCGGATGTTCTTCAAGCACCTGGAGCATGACCAATCTTGCTTTTTCAGGGTCAGTAGAATAGGCGATCACCAACGTAATATCGTCAACAGCACTGAACGAGCGAGAATAGTGCCAATTGCGAAGCGTCTTAGTAATAATCGTCGAGTTAGGCACCAAGAAGGTCACGCTATTTTTATGGCGAATAACCGTAAGCCGTGGCGTAATATGGCGCACCACCCCCTGCACAGGTGGATCATCAAGCTCAATATAATCACCAATCTTAATCGGCCGTTGCACCAGAATAATAAAATAGGAGAAAAAGTCGCCCAACGGCTCTCGAATAACATAAGCAATCGCACCAATAATAAACCAGAGCTTTGAGACTATCGCACCAAGCCCCGCGCTATTAAGCCCTGTCAAAAGAGCAATAATAACAATCGCATACCTGCTCAACGTCATAATAGTGCTCTGAACGCCAGAACCTACGAGCAATGGATCAAAAATACGCTGTAAAACAAAGCGATTGATAACGTATACAATGCTAAAACCACCAAGAAGATAAAAGACGATATTTAATAAAGAGGTAAGCGTTACTTTTATCGGTTGACCCGTCAACTCGTCAATACCAGAAATATAGAGCGGGTATTTAAAGATTTTTGGAAGATCTTTGAGCGCAAGCCCCTGATCCCAAATACGCCCAAACAGAAAGATTCCAATAAAAACAAAGATTACAAATGAGGCGATAATAAAAAAGCCATACCACATTTTTCCGCCACCAAAGCGCTCTTTGACCACAAGCCCATCGGGGTAGTAAAAAAAGAAATCTGATGACGCACGCTTAACGCTCTCATACACCCACGAAAAAAGAGGCAGTAATAAGAGCGAAACAATCAACCGCGACAGAACATAGAGTACTTGCCTGCCATACCCAATCCAAGGGTTGATGGCCAAAATAACAACAACCAAGGCAACTAAGAACGCATAATAATAACGATTAATACGCTCTTCAAGCCACTTGCCAAACGGTGATGAACGAGAAACTACACCCAGAACAGAAGATTGCCCAATAAGGCTGTCTTTGCTAATTAATGCGATCAGTGCAAATTGGAACAAAATAAAATTAAGCGCTAAAAGAATTTCAGGAACCTGTGATGAAAAATCATTTCCCAAGATAAAGGCATGCCGAAATAAAACAAGCACAATGGTCACATAGACAAAGTTTGGCACCACCAACTCAAACCGTCTCTTAGATTGTTCATTCACAAAATGATGGCCATGCGTCTCGTTAACACGCATAAAATAGTTGAAGAAAGCAGAGGCCAAAAAGAGTAGATACGGTATTGAAAAGAGATAAAAAAGAATAACAAAAAACGAATGTATCTCTACAAACACACCCGCCAGAAGCAAGACACCCCAGAAATAGATCCCTTTAAGATGCGCCAACATAAAACCAAGAACAATACCTATAAAAAAGCGTACTGAGCCAAATAGGCGATGTCTCGAGCCTTCCTGCAAGAAATAATCCCGCACTTGAGGCAGGTATCTTTGAAGCAACAGGAACCCGAGCAACAATATAAGAAGCTGCAAGAAGAATTTCACGATGTGATACACATCTCCAAAAAGTGCTGCTGTCTTTTTTTCAAATGTCTTGGTTTCTAATTTTTCCCAAAATGCCTTGCCAGACTTTTTCAACTCGCCAAAAAAGTTTTGTACATTAGGCCAAAATTCACCAAAATCACTCCATTCAAGTGATCGTCCGGACCGCATCCAGAAAGTCCGTTCAGAAACTTCTCGTGTTATCTCCCCAATACTTTTGAGCATATCTTCAATAATCGCAAGGCTATTTGCATGTGACCCCATCAACTTTGTCGTAACTTCTATGCGCGTATTCAGTTCTCTGTCCGCTTCAAGAAGCGATCCCAAAGCCGCCCTTTCCGCTGGGTCTTCGGTGTTTAAGGGAGTATTATGTAACCCCTTAAGGACCTTAGTAAGTTTTCTGATCTCTTTACGTATTTTGTTAAGATCGTTAAACGTCGCTATTGCTTTTTCACGATCATCATTACACTCAGCACGAGCTGCTTTAAGTTGGGACGCAAGTGACTCATATTTTCTCTGTGCCTCCTCAAGCGCCTCAGAAACATTTAACCGCAGCTCTCGCCTCGTAAGTCGACGCCACGTTTTTAGAATCTCAACTCTGAGGGTTTTCTGTTGAAGCGCATATTTAACTTCATCTGAGCTCGCATCAAGACCTTGCAATTCAGCTTCGATAGTTTTTTGTTGTGCAATTAAAAGACCCAATTTACAAACAACCGCCCAATCATTTGATTTTTTTAATTTTGCAGTGTCAAACTTCCACTCAGACAAAACGGCTGTATCACCAAGAATCGAATGGGCCTGTTTTTCAAGCGATGCTATTTCTTGTTTCTTTTCTTCAAGTTGCTGCTCACGTAACCGCCTATCCTCGGCAATACGGGCTCTCTTTGCCTCAGCCTCTGTTCGTTCTTTTTCTAACAAAACCTCTTCGTCTTTAACCTGCTTTTGATCAATTTTAACGGTGCGCTTAATGCGCTTATAAGCAGAATCAAGGTCACTCAAATCGTGAGGAAGTTTTGTCTCTATTAACTTAATACGCTCTTCTCCCTCATCAAGCTTTGATTTCTCAAGCTCGCGACGATATCTTAAAAGACGCAATTGCTCATCAAGAATCTCACCCTGTTGAACTTTTGTTAAACCCTGCATCTCATCAGAAAGCTCTTCTGTGTGCGAAAAAGATTCTTTCTGGGCTTTCTTCTCTTCATATTCTTTTTTTATTGTATCCAGAGCTTTTTTACGTTTATTTTGGCCAGAAGCAATACTGCTCTGCTCTTTTTTAAGTTTCTCAATCTGCTCACGCAAATCAACAACTTTTTTCCCTTCTTTTTGAACATCATCAAACGTTGGAGCTGCCTTAGTGCGATGTTCGTCATCTTTTTTAGGCTGTGTCTGTGCCGCAATAATTGATTGCTTTAGTATGTCGCGATGCTCAGTCACCACGGCGACTAATTTTGTTTGAACTTTACGAAGATCATCCAAAACCTGGAAGAGACTACTGACAATTGCTGATTTTTTTTGTAAAAAAAGGCGATCGGTTGGCGATGCATGTAATTCACGCTGCTTAAGTTTAGCAAGCTCTGTAGCAACCTTCTCGCGCTCTGCTGTTACATCTTCAACAGCATACGTAGCAAGTTTTTTTTCGAAAAAGCTAATCTGTTTTTCAACATTAGAAACTTCTTCGCCCTCGCTTGCTGTTTTTTGAGAAGATGCTGTCGAAGCGGTCTTTCCTGTTGGGAACGGGCTAATCTCGTCAAGCAACCCACCAAAAAGGGAGCCGCCCCCCATCAATCCAATTGAAAATAATAAAAACGTATGGATTATGTGCTTCATAACCCTCCCCTCAATTCAAAAAATGCACTGTTTTAAACGTGTTGCCATCCGCATGCTGTGCAAGGCAGCGTTTAAGCCATCCCGCAAGCACCATCCGCCAATGTTCACACTGATCATTTGTCAGCCTAGTATCTCCAAGCGTAGAGATCAAGCGTAAAACTTTTCCCATATAGATACTCGTCTCATCTTCAGGATACACTCCCATGGCCATGAAAAGTCTTCCCAAAAAAACAGCCTTCCACAAAGCCTCATCAACCTGAACTGGCAATGGTCGGTAAAGTTCCAGTAAAAGATCTAAGACCGATCGATCCGGGAAGTGCTCCAAAAGAAAAGTCGTACTCATTTCAAGAACATGATGTAAAAAAAGAATATCCTCAGTAACCCATGGCGCAGGAACCTGATGAATCGCTACATCTTCAAGAAAAACACGCCCACCCCGATTAACGGGTCGATAATTAAGTAATGCACCGTGGGTTATTGCATGCGCTGGAGAAAAACGTCCATGGGCGGAGACAATGCCACGCATAACGCCATTAATCCGGTCAAACACTAAGCAACTCTTCTTCAAGGGCAGATAGGAGCGCAATACAATACCATACGTTTCGGTATGCAAAGAAGAAAGAGCACTTGGAGCGGTCATGGTCATTGGGGGTACGCCTATCGACAAAAAAAAAGTATCTGTAGTAGACTACCATGAAACATTTGAGCATTGAAAGGAAGATTCGTGTTTTATTCCGATTTATTCCATCAGAGAGGGTTTGTATCTCTTTTCTTGTTTTCTTTTTTACTCATATCTCCCCACTCTATGGGCGCAAAAATAGCAGTCAACAAAGAAAACAAAGAGCTCTGCCTTGTCTCAGGGTCCCCTGAACTACTCCACATTGACAATCTTCTCAATGATGCGCTTGAACATCGCTCCGACATCCGGGCGCAGGACGAGTTAATAGAGCAAACACTTGAACAACAAGCGGTTATTATGAGTACGCTCTGGCCACAAATATCTTTTACCGGCACGCGACAAAAAAGTAAAAATGACGCCTACCCCGTTAATCTTTTTCAAGCATCGCTTGACCAGGTACTTTTACAACCAGGCGGCGCTGTCTTGCAAAGAGAAGCTGCCCGTTACGACACCAAAGTTGCACGTTATAAAAAAGAAAACATTCAAGATCTTGCCCGCTTTGAAATATCAGACAGTTACCTCGATCTACGAAACCGCCTTTATGAAAAGCAGTATCAAGACTCACTCGATACAAGCTCACTCGTAAATTACAAGAGCGCCCAGTTAAAACAAAAAGTAGGTCTCTATGCACTCCCCGCATTTGAAAAAGCTGAAGCACAATTTAAAGACGCGCAAAGCACGGTGTTTTCACTTAACAACACACGGGAAATAAGTCGGCAACATCTTTTTACCGACTGCGAAAGAATCTTTGAAAAACCAATTAGTTTTCCAGACTCGAGAGCGCTTTTGGCATTTATTACCGAAAGCGTCGCCGGATACGACACCGAAGAGCTTACTCAACTTGCTATGAATTATCGTACCGAGATTCTGATGTGGCAGGCTCAAGCAGACCAGGCAGAGATACAAATCGATATTGCACGCTATTTTTATCTCCCTACCATTTCATTTTTTGCAAATTTTTACGAACAAAAATATGAAACACCAGTCGCCATTCCCTACTACCCATGGAATGTGGGTATCTCGATGTCTTGGACGTTTGACGGAGGAGGGAGCTTTCACGAAATGCGCATCGCACGAGCACATCATCTTGAAATGCTTCTTTCTAAAAAACATGCTGAATTTAGCGCGAGAGATGATATTAAAACAGCACACCTCGAGCTCCAAAACTCAACTGAAAGCGTCCGAAGCCTTCTTTCCAAAACAGCTTTTGCTGAGACTGAGTTTCTAAAAAACCAGGTCTCTTTCAAAATAGGACTCATCTCTGAAGTAGCCTTTACTCAGGCAAAAACAGCCTGGGAACAGGCCAGGCTCGATCTTGAAGAGGGTATTACATTTGCCGCCAGAAAACATGAAGAGCTTCTCTACAAAACAGGGTATGCGCCTGGGCCAACAGCCCTTCAGCACGAGGCTATTCACAAAGCACTTCATCGAACAGAAGCTGTTGAAACGACCACGACGGTCCCTATAGAAACAATGTTTGATGCAGTAAGAAATGAAGATGCTTCACCAAATGCAAACGCGCGCCTTCAAGAATCTGCCCACCTTAAAAGAATTTTAGAAACTAAGGAAACTCTATGAATGTAACACGACTCGTCGCTCGCCTTCTCTTTCTAACACTTATCAGCATTTTTCTGTACCTCATCTATTCACTCTTTTTTGCAAAACCCGAAGAGCGGCTCTATTCGACTCATAAAATTGAATACCGCAACATCAACTACATTATCAGAGCCTCCGGCACACTCGAAGCAGAAGAATTTATGAAGATCGGTAGTCTCGTTGCCGGAATCATCGAGAAAATGTACGTCGAAGAAAATGATATCGTCAAAAAAGGACAACTCCTTGCTCGCATCAACGATGGGAAAGAAGACACTGATGTGCGCGCAACCAAAGCCGCATACGAAATTGCACAACAAGATCTTATCTACGAAAAAGCTCATTTTGAGCGTCAAAAAACATTACACGAAGCACACTTTATAGCCGATGACGAATTCGAACAGAATCGTCGCGACTATGAAACAACCGTCCAAAACGTTGCTCTTAAAAAAGCTCAGTTTGATGCCGCAACACTCGTTTTCAATAACAAACGCATCGTAGCACCTGCTGATGGAATCGTCGTTGGCAAGCCAAGTAATGAAGGTGAAACAGTTACCCTCTACGCTCCGCCAACGGTCATCTATTCAATTGCAAAAGATATTGCAAAAATGGAAGCCAAAATAGAAATTGATGAAAGTAATATCGGCGTCGTTAAAAAAGGAACTCCTGTTTTAATTAGTTTCAGCACCTATCTTGGTGATGTTTTCAAAAGCACCATTACCGACATCAGTAACAACCCCATCGAAAAAGGGGGGTCGGTCTGCTTTCTCGCCACTGCACCACTCGACAACTCAAAGCAGCTTTTAAAGCCAGGAATGACCGTTGATGCAGAAATTGTAATTGCAAAGAAAGAGCATGTTCTTGCTCTGCAAGCACAACAATTTTCTATCAACCCCACCACAATCGAAATGATTGCAAAAATTAAGAACTATCACTACAAGCCCGTTTCTGCTGACGAGCGTACTACCTGCCTTAAAAAGGGTTATTGCAAAACCGTCTGGATAGAAAAAGATAAAAGCTTTATCGAGCGTCCTATCAAAACAGGTATTTCTGATGGAGCCTATTTTGAAGTTGTTGAAGGTTTAGACAAAGATGATCTGGTTGTCATCGACACCATCGAAGAAAACGCCGCTGAAAAATTCTTTAAAAAAATCTTTAAGACAGGGCTCCAATGAGTATTCTCGTTCTTCTTGAAACATCACTCAGTATGATCTATCGCCATGCCGGTCGCTCTATTTTGACCATTCTTGGCATGACAATTGGTATCACCGCAATTATTGTCACCTTTGCAATTGGACGCGGTGCTGAAATGCGCATTCGCGCCCAGATTATGGGAATGGGCGAAAACGCCGTTTTTATCGTTCCGGGCAACGTTATGAAGCAAGGCCACCAACGTGATGTTGATAGTCCTTCAAAACTCACCTTCACCGATCTTTTTGCAATAAAAACACAAATAGATGAAGTCGCTGAAGGAACCCCCGGCTTTGAAATTTCTGAAAACATGGTCTATGGAACCATCAATACAAAAGAACGGCTCATGGGAGTCAGCCCCGCTCTCTTTGCAATTCGCAACGTCAAAACTTCACGCGGGATGCTCTTTAACGAGCACCATATCAACCAACGCACAAACGTTATCGTCTTGGGGGCTAAACTTGCAGAGATACTTTTTAAAGAAGAAGACCCTGTGGGGAAAGTAATTCGTATCAAACGAATCCCCTTTACCGTCATTGGGGTACTGGTAGCAGAAGAAACTTTTTTTGGTACTGAAGACCAGAGCAAGCGAGGGTATATACCCTACACCGTCGCACAAAAATATTTTCAAAAACCAAACAAAACAACACAGGATGTTGATTTTATCGCACTTAAACTCAGTAACGAAAAAAGTGCTGGTGAGGGCTTGCGAAAAATCACACGCGCACTCCGCCAGACACACCACATAAAGCCTAACGATGATGATGATTTTACTATTTTCGACCAACAGTCAATTGCAAAATCAGCGGCAACAGCAACCGAAATCGTCCAGCTTTTTGGCCTTATCGCTGCCTCAATTTCACTCTTGGTTGGAGGTATTGGCATCATGAATATTATGCTCGTTTCGGTACAAGAACGAACGCGTGAAATTGGATTACGGCTTGCGCTTGGCGCTACACAAAATCTTATTCAAGCTCAATTTCTTATTGAAGCGCTCACCCTGTGCCTTCTTGGTGGTATTTTTGGGATTCTCTGCGGCTTAGGCATCAATGAACTTTTGGGAGCATTTACCAGTCTTCCTGGCGTCATTGAGACAAGGCCTCTGCTCGCAGCACTGCTCATTACCATGCTTATTGGACTCTCGTTTGGTTACTACCCTGCACGTAAAGCATCGCAGCTCAATCCAGTTGATGCGCTCTATAATCTTTAAAACAGAGGCTGCTCTATGGAACTCATCAGAACTGAGCATATTTCTCGGTCATTCACTATTGGAAATCTTACCCACCAGATACTCACCGATATCTGTATCACGGTACAAAAGGGAGAATTTCTCTCCATTATCGGTAAATCAGGGTCGGGGAAAACAACCCTGATGAATATCTTAGGTTGTCTCGACCAACCAACGAGTGGCTCTTATTTTCTGGAAGGGAAAGAGATCTCAAAACTCAATCCTGACGAACTTGCCACAATTCGCAACAATCAGATTGGGTTTATTTTTCAGACCTTTAATTTGCTTGATGATCTCACCGCACTTGATAATGTTGCACTCCCGCTTTTGTATGCTGGATCTACAAAAAAAGAATCTCGAGTACGCGCTCAGGTACTGTTACAAGCGCTTGATCTTGATGACCGGCTCGCCCATTTTCCTAAACAACTCTCTGGTGGGCAGCGGCAACGGGTTGCAATTGCACGAGCTCTCGTTAATCAACCATCGCTTATTCTTGCGGATGAGCCCACCGGGAATCTTGATTCAAAAACAGGGGTACAAACTATGGAGATTTTTAAGAAATTAAATGCAGAACATGGTATTACATTTATTATTGTGACGCACGACAGAGAAATTGCGCATCAGACACAGCGCACGATTCAACTCGTCGACGGAAAGGTTGTAGTATGAAAAAATTCTGGCTTATTTTTACCTGCACACTCATGTGTGCAATCCCTGCCAACGCCTGGCTCGGCCGCGCAGTAATTATCGCTTTTGATAAACAGACACAAAACTATCGCATGCTTTTCGCCAAAATCAATAAACAAGATGCCGCCTGGACTGACTTTCACGAAACTGGTGCAGGCAAAGGCGGAGAAAAAGCTGCAAAAAAAGCTATCGAAACACAGTTAGGTGGCGCATATAAAGATACTGACCTCACAACAATCGTCTGGCAAAGAGATAAGTTTGGCGACGTTTTCCATATTTTTTTGGCAGGAAAATTTATCCCCGGCAGCATACTTTATCCTAAAATGGTAGGAATAGGTGATGTCAAATGGAGCACGAGTTTGACTGATTTCACAGGTATCGAACAATCTCCTGACATTTTATTTTTTATAAAGTGGGCGCTCAATCAGCCAGAACTTAAAAAATATATCGAGAAAAAACCATCCAAAAAATCAAGTTCATCAAGTTCATCAAGTTCATCAAAAAAAAGTTCTTCCAAAACAGCTACTACCGATTTTAAAGACGCATTAAAAAATGGCCTATGGCCAAAACCGGGAACCACGGATACTATCCATTTTTATGATATCAAAGACGACTTCTATGAATTTACCAATACCTACAACTGCGGCCCAGTAACAATCGACGGAGAATCATGGGCCTCTACTGAACACTATTTTCAATCACAAAAGTTTATCAATCCAAGTAATGCTTATAACAAATACCTAAAAAAAGAAACGCCCGGATCACTTCAAAAAAAGATGTCTGATCTTTTGACAAAGCACTCTGACGAAGATAAATATAAAACTGATCCAACACTCTGGCATGGCGATGAAACAAAAAGCCCTCCTACAATGGGCGTAAAACACATGGCCATGCTCAAGGCACTTATTGCGAAATTTACCCAATACAAAAATCTTAAAACGATACTGCTCAATACCGGCGACAAACTTATTATTGAAAATGCTGGATATCGTGATAAAGAATGGGGAGCAGGCGGTGATTACAAAGGCCGCAATATTTTGGGGCAGATGCTCATGTGGTTAAGAAAAGAGCTCCGTGATGGTAAAAAAGCAAATGAGATAGATCCGACAAAATTTGTCCGCGTCATCAACCCACAAGACTATCTTGCTGTTTATGAAGAGCTTACGGGAAAGACCGTTCCATCAGAAAAAAAGCCAGAGAAAAAAACAGGGGAAGAGAAGCAGATAGAAGAAAAAAAGGAAGAACCATCTGCAGCATTTTTAGCCGTTCAAGAAGAAATCAAAAATCTTAACATTAAATCGTACGATTTTAACGGCCTTTTAGATAAATGGAACGAACTTGAACGCACTTTAACAATAAAATCCGAAAAGGAGTTTTTATCTGCTGCCGTGCAAAATAAAGTAAGCGAGATGGAAGACATCTTGATCGAACTCATAAACACAAACACAACCGAAAACGATATCAATTTTATTGAAACAGAAGTAATCACAAACGATAAGACGGGGTGGGGTTTCCCTAGAATAGAAAAGGCCATTAAACAGAGAAGAGCTTTTTTGTCCGAGCAGCTTTTTGCGGATTTTGCGCGGACATTGGACATGGTGTAGGGAACAAATTCTCGCTCATGGTGAGTGTTTTTTCGAAGAAAAAATGTATCTCGAAGAGATAGTTTACCCAGAGTAGCAAAGCGTATCGAAGGGAACCATCGGGATGAGCGGTGGGGGTAAACTCAACCCTGCTCATGGTGAATTTTTTTGCAGTACACAGCATCAAACACTCAGGGTGAGCGGATCTGACGTATTTATCTTCTAGATCGATAGATTGACTAGTTTTAACACTGAGGTTTTTTTCCATAAACTCTTGCGCATGCGCCTCATTATGAGCTAACTTCCTCTTAAGCCTACCACGCTAAAACGGTAAAAAACGGAGAAAAAAATGGATACACCCATTCGTTCATCAGCGCTCTTTGCACTTAAAAAAGTAGTTCCTTTTTGGTTAATCGCCATTCCACGATTCGCACTTAATGGACTCATTATTGGCACCGTTACTTTTGTGTTCTCTCTTCTCTCCGTCTACGGCTATTACTTTGTCAATTTCAACCCAAAGCAACGTGTAACGTTTTCCATGATTCTGCAAACGCCCTCTATCGTAAAAATACTGTATCTCATCACCGCCGCTCTTGTCGCTCTTTGGGCATGGGCAGCAATAAAAAAGATTACGCTTGATCTTTACGACCAGCAGAAAACACCCTTTTTTCTTTCGAGCCAGCTTGGTCATGGAATACTCATTGCTTGCACCTCAATTATTGACCACTGCGTAGCCTGTATCGGCTACTGCATGCTTATTTTCCCTGGCGCCTATTTGCAGCTTCGATGGATTTTTCACCCTTTTGCAATTGTTGATCAAAACAGAGGTCCGGTCGCAGCACTCTCACAAAGCTGGCGTACCTCGGAACGTATCAAGCGAGTTATGTTTTGGCTGGCTATTATTTTTGCAATTGCCACATTCTCAGTATTTATATTTTATTGGTATCATGGCACATTTTCGTTTGTTCATAAAATTATCGCTCATCAGCGGCACTTTTTTTCGCACTCATATAAGTACACTGCAAAGCTCAGTAAAATACTCAACCTCTTTTATGAGAAGCATCGCATCAATCTGCTCGGCAATGCAGGCATTGTTTTGCTGGTCATTGTTTCTTTGTGGCAGCTGTTTTTGGCATCACTTTACCGCCAGTTAAATGAGAAAAGATAGCTTTAACGCCAACTCTTGCACACTTCGCCTCCCCAGAGCCCCGAGCCTAGGCATATTAATTCTTCGATAAAATCCAGCAGAGCCCCGTACCCAGGCATACTGATCCTTCGATACATTTTCATCTTCGATGAAAACACTCAGGATGAGCGGGTCGTATCGAAGTATGTCCTGAGCCTGTCGAATGGGGTTCCCTTCGATACGCTTTGCTACTCTGGGTAAACTATCTCTTCGAGATACATTTTTTCTTCGAAAAAACACTCACCATGAGCGGTTGTATCGAGGGAGAATAGCGGCAATGTGCCAAGCTTGAATATATTGAGGTAATTATGGAATATTTTTACATGTACATTTTACGCTGTGCTGATGGTTCATTTTACGTAGGGCATACCGATAATCTTGAAAAAAGAATAGCAGAGCATCACGATGGAATTGGATGCCGCTACACTACACAAAATAGACCTTTAGAACTCGTATTTTCAGAAACATTCTCAACTCGCGATGAAGCCTTTGAGGCTGAACGAAAGATAAAAAACTGGTCGCGAAAGAAAAAAGAAGCTTTGATTGCCAAAAATTGGGCGCAAATTTCGAAGTTAAGCAAAAAAAAGTTTTGATTTTTTTATAATAATTTATTCAAAAAACTTACTACCGCTTTTCTCCCTCCCTTCACCGCTCATCCCGAGTGTTTTCCGTAGGAAAATGTATCGAGGGAGCAAGGTGATAAAATAATTTTTTAATGCTCAAAAACTAAAAAATCGCTACCGCTTTTCTCCCTCCCTTCTCCCTCGATACATTTTTGCTCACGCAAAAACACTCGGGATGAGCGGGAGAGGGGGTAAACTCAACCCTGCTCATGGTGAATGTTTTTTCGAAGAAAAAATGTATCTCGAAGAGATAGTTTACCCAGAGTAGCAAAGCGTATCGAAGGGAACCATCGGGATGAGCGGTGGAGAGAGACTTTTTGATGCGGGAGATGCATCTCGAAGAGGTAGTTTACCCAGAATAGCGAAGCGTATCGAAGGGAACCATCGGGATGAGCGGTGGGGGTAATAAAAAAATAGCTTTAACGCCAACTCTTGCCAAAACAGCATATGTTGCGTTAGCCTGCCACTATATTCGCATACAATTTTTCAAGGAGAAATCTATGTACACTGCACTCATTCGTGATTCACTCAAATTCGCTTTCACCAAACTCTTCAAATACTGGTGGGTCGCCGCCCCACGGCTTTTGGTAAATGCGCTTGCCATTGGAATAATTATCTTCACACTCTGCATTGCAGGCGTTTACGGCTATGGTTTTTTTGGTTCAGGAGTAAGCGAAGCTAAAAGCATTTTACTCATTTTTAGCGCACCAATCATCCTCGCAACCATCGCCATTATCAGTGTCGGCATCGCCTCAACTTTCACAGTCGCAGCCAGTACCAAAATAGCACTTGACCTTTATGACCATAAAAAAACTCCGTTCTTTATGTTTAATCAAATCGGCAATGGCATCATCATCCTCTGCTCCGCAATAATCATTTCAATTGCAGGCTTCTTTTCTTTATTCTTGCTTATTTTCCCCGCCATCTACTTCACATTCCGCTGGATGTTCTCAGCCTATGCTGTTGTTGATCTCGGTAAAGGCCCCTTTGGCTCACTTGCCCACAGCTGGCGATGCACACGAGCAATAAAAAGACCACTCTTCTGGATTTCGATTATTCTCGTCATCCTCGCCATTGTAAAACTTTTTATTCTCTCAAAATATGGCTACCTCGATACATTTAACGAGCTGCTCGAAAAACCGAAAATACTCTTAACCAACCCAAACGCAATAGCCTCACAGTCGCTTGAGCAGGCTAAACTCATCGTAGACATAGTTAAATCACAAAAAGGTATTATCGTGAGTGCAATCTCTCTCGGTAGCCTTATTCTCGCTTCGCTTGGGCATCTTTTTGCGACAAGCCTCTATCGGAAATTGAGTGGCACAAGACAAAAATAATCTTTCTCAAAATATTCCAAAACAGGATCTAGACTTTTTTGTCGTTTGGTGATTATAGTGACCAAGGTAGTAGCCAAATTGGTAAACGAAGTTCTTTTTTTACAAGGAGAGGTGCATATGAAGCACACTTTACAGCGCATATTCTGCGCGTTTATTCTTTTATGTGGTGGCGCAGCCATCAGCGCAGGCGAAGACCTTCGCATAGCACTTTCTGCTGAAGAGGTCAGTGAGGTAGTACGTGCCTCATCACCGTACCTTTTTATAGGGAATGAGCTCAGTCCCCTTGCAACCGTAATCAGTAAAATAGCTCCTCTTGCAACAGCTCAAGAAAAATCTGACGCGCTTCAAACGCTTGCATCACGCTTTGCAAAAAACAATAAAACAGCATCACAAGAAGTTGTAAAACAAGCAGTTGAAGAAGCAACACTTGTCTTGGAAAAACACCACGATGCAATCGCTAACGACGAAGAACTTCGTACCATCGTTGCCGGCCTTAATGAATGTAAAGATCTGCTTGCACAAGAAGCGCTTCTTATTACCGTACAAACAGACTCAGAACTCCGTGCACCACGACCAGCTCTTGAACCAGGAGGCCTTAATCCATTGCCAGATATCGGTTCACAATCAAACCCAGAAGAATTGTACCCCCTTGCTCGCGATGTCAATATCGACCACAATCTCCATGTTGGAGGTAATCTCGTGGTTGATGGCACCATCACCGGCACAATTGTCGGCACAACTATCTTCCATGACGACATTATTCTTGAACCAATTGCGCCAGACACTGACATTGCAATACTTTTCCACAACAATGCCGGCGCTGAACTCGCACGTCTTGAAACATTACCAGGCGGTCTCGAAAACGGGCTTGTAGTAAAAGAAGCTGGAGTCCCTTACATTCACCACACAGGACCAACTCCTATCACCAATATTTTTGTTGGTAGCAGTGCGGGAAATCTTACAGCCACTGGCGGCGAAAACGCAGGTTTTGGTGTTGGCGCTCTGCTAGCTTTAACAGATGGAACCTTTAATACTGCCATTGGACGCCGTGCACTGCAAAGCGCAACTGGGGGAGATGAAAACACTGCGCTTGGTGCTCACGCAGGTGCATTTATCACCACCGGCAATCAGAATACTGTACTCGGGAGACACGCAGGATCCACTAATTTCGCAGGCATTACCACAGGCAGCAACAACACCCTCATCGGCTACAACGCCGGATCAAATTATACCAGCACAGAAAACGACAATATTTGTATTGGATCAGGCGTTGCAGGCATCGCTGCTGAAACTAAGATAACCCGCTTGGGTGCCAATTCTCAAACTGGCTGCTACATCGGTGGTGTAAATCAATCCGATGGAGCTAATGCTCTTAATCTCGTCGGTATCAACCCAATAACAGACCGTCTTGCAACTTCAACAACCGGTGGATTCACGCTTACAGGTGATTTAAGCACAACAGGCAGCGCCTTTGTCGGCACTACCTCTGGCGGGCTTCATGTTGGTGGAACTTCTGCTCCAGGCGACAATAACCTCGTTGTTGATGGAACTTCTGCTCTCATTGGAGATGTAACGCTATCTAACAATATGCACATGGCAGCCAAGAAAACTTTTGCAGTAAACACAGGCAATAGAGAAGAAGGTT
Source organism: candidate division TM6 bacterium GW2011_GWE2_42_60 (assembly GCA_000996275.1). Lineage (GTDB taxonomy): Bacteria > Babelota > Babeliae > Babelales > Babelaceae > UBA12395. Next base: position 95,580 of record LCEG01000001.1, on the reverse strand, counting down.
TCTTGTGGACTAATCAAGACGTCGCAGCATTCGGAGTAACTGCTTTCGACCGAATAAACCTCTCATTTAACTACTATGATGTCGCCGGCACCTCTGTTTTCCCAAGTACTGGCGCGGGTGCCTATGGAACTGCACAGATAACACTTGGCCCTGACACTCCACTTGGATCTGGGTTTGGCGCAATCGTAATGGGAACCAGCCAATTAATCGATACAGTCCCAACACCACGTATGGCTATCAGAGGGAACGGTACGGTTGAGTTTTATAATAACATTCATCTTGATGCCACAACGGTTATCACTGAAGGTGGTTCAAGCAATCCTTACATTCACCACACCGGACCAACTCCTGCAACCAATATCTTTGTTGGCGATAATGCTGGAAATACAAATGTATTGTTAACCGGCGGTAACAACTCAGGCTTTGGCGTGGGGGCTTTGACAGCTCTCACATCTGGCACAAATAATACCGCATGTGGCAGAAGCGCACTTGCCGCAAATAACACAGGGACTGACAACACTGCTCTTGGCTCAAGTGCAGGATCTACAATTACCTCAGGAACATCAAATATCTGCTTAGGTTCATCAGCAGGCTCATCACTTACTGCAACTTCAACTAACGACATCTGCATTGGCTCAGCAGGAAGAACTCTCAACGATAATCGTATTTTCATAGGCAACGCAAGCTCTCTTGGCGCATCGTTCTTTGTAGGATCGACAAAAGAATTACAAGTTGCAGGCTCAATACGCGGCAGTTCGGGAAGTTATTCATCAACACGTATAAGCAGTGGACTGTTACATGGCGGAGTATGGACCGCGTATACAGATGATATAAACTACTCTAGGATAGGAACCGGCCATTATCAGATTACCCTAAACCCTGGAGCTAACTTCATAGTCGGTTTTGCAAATCCTTTTGCAGTTGGTGGTGGATCAACAACAACTCTTACTGTTGATGGATTTACTACCGCAAATACAATTGAAGTTTACGCCGTAGAAAGTTCAGCCGTTGTACTAACTCCTAAAGATGTTGATTTCCAAATCGTTATCATCTCTGCAAACTAAGTTTGACTCAGTTGTAGTGCGCCTTTGGCCTTCGCGCCAATCGCACCAGATAACAAGCAGCAGGGGCGAATGTATAAACTACATTCGCCCCTGCTGCTTTATTTAATTCAACAGATTTGTTACTGCGTCAGCAATAACAATTGTCTATCTGCTTAAGCAAGCTTTTTCACAAGCAACCAATCTTTGAAGTAACAAAACTAACGCCAGGGACTGACCGTCCGGTCAACAAGGCATAGGTGACACCAAGTGCAGCGACACCAGCAACACCAGCGGCGGTCCACCAATAATGCTTAACTGGGAACTTAACTACTGATTTAGCGGCTTTTTTTGTACCTACTAACATCCAATGACGTGCTACAAAAAGATTGTCTTCAGCTTTAGCTTTATCGTTGGCTGCAGCTACATACTCATCTGTGTCTTTAAAAGCATCGTGGAAAGCATTATATTCATCTTCGTTGCCTTGAACTTCTTTAACAGCTTTTTCAGTTTCTTTGCCATCAACAACTACTTTGTCTTTAGCATCCACATGACTCTGTTTTTGAATCTTATTCGCAAGGGCAAAGAGTATTTCGTTACGAGCATGAAGATCTCGGCGGAAGTTACTATAGTCAACACTCGTTTTCAACTTATTATCTTCCTCATCATTTCCGCTTAATTTTAGATTGAGAGCAGATTCAATCAAAGTAGTAGCATTGTTATTAATAAGTAATTGAACATCAGGCTTCGCTGCTTTATCTGCACCAGCGAGGATGTTTTCAGCTCCAGTCAATGCCTCAAGAACAGCTGCTTCATCTTTTTCTTCCGTTACCAAAAGCTTTGCTGCACTTTTTGCGCATGCAACATGTGCATTAATAAGCTCTGTAGACCAATCACAGTGGCTTGCGGCAAGAAGCTTAGACGCCAATTCTACATTTGCATCTTCTAATTTCTTCATACGGTCTATTTTTGCATCACACTGTTCTTTGAAAGTCTTTGTTTTTGCATTAAATTCCTCTTGCGCAACAGCTACTTTTTTGGTGTTGTTCAAATAGTTGTATGTTTTCTTGATTGCTTTAATTGGATGCAAGACAGCATAGTACCCACCGACAAAAGGCATAGCAAGATATGAAAGAGTCGATGAAACGAGACCTGATTGATCAGTTGGTTGTTTTTCGTTTTCGGTCTTCTCGCCGTCGTTGTCGTCTTTCTTCTCTTCGTCGACTGGCTTCCCGTCTTTGTAGCCTTTGACGGTGATCTCGTCGTTTTCGTTATTGGCTTCGATCTTGGAATTTTCCTTCACTGTGTTCTCTGGGGTTGTATTAGTCTCCATTGCAGAAGCAAACTGCCCAGTGAACAAAAGAACAAGGGCCAAAGCACTCGTTTTAAATAATCTATTTTCCATGAAAATAATCCTTTTAATTTGATTCATAACAGGTTTCTCATATTTCAAAAAACCACCCAAAACCATTCTGGGGTATTCTCTTGGCCTTCGTGCCAATCGCACCAGATAACAAGAAGCAAGGGCAATTGTAGTTTATATACATTCGCCCCTGCTTCTTTATTTAATTCAACAGATTTGTTACTGCGTCAGCAATAACAATTGTCTATCTGCTTAAGCAAGCTAACCAATCTTTGAAGTAACAAAACTAACGCCAGGGACTGACCGTCCGGTCAACAAGGCATAGGTGACACCAAGTGCAGCGACACCAGCAACACCAGCGGTAATCCAATAATGGTTCATTGGGAACTTAACGGTAGCTAAAGCGGCATTTTTTACACCATCTTTTGTACCGACGTACATCCAATGACGTGCTGCAGAAAGTTTGTTTTCAGCGTCAACTTTAGCATCGTATGCTTTCTTATATTCTTCGGTTGTGAAAGCATCGTGGAAAGCTTTATATTCAGCTTCGTTGCCAACCACTTCAGGGTTTTTATCAACTTTCTCTTTGTGCTTAATTTCCTTAATAGAATCAGCACATTCAATGAAGAATAAGTTACGGTCGTAAAGAAGATCTTGGAATTTCGCAACGTCTGCTTTATTTTTTTCATCTTCTTCAATCTGAGCCGCAACTTTAATCACCTTAAGAGCAGCGTTATTAACAGCTACTTGAGCAGTGGCTTTATTTTCTGTTTTTGCATTATTAAGAGCAGTTTCAGCTTCGGTCAATTCAAGAGTAAATTCGGCATTGTCGCCGAAAAGCACTTTACCCGCTTGTGCGCATGCAAGATTTGCATCAACAAGACCTTGTGTCCAATCTGAACCGCTTGCATCAATAAGATCGAATGCTAATTCTGCATTTATATGAAATAGTTCTCCAAGAGATTTTTTAGCTAAACGAAGATTCTCTTGCGCAACGGCCACTTTGTCCAAGTTGGTCAAATAGTTGTAAGCGGCTATTGTTGTATCGACTGGATGACGGACAGCTTTACACGTACCGACAACTGGTGTTTTTACCAAGTTATATCCACCGACAAAAGGCATGGCAAGGTATCCAAGAGCTAATGAAAAGTAGCTTGGTGGATTGGCTTTTTCTTTGACTTCGTCTTCTTTCTTCTCTTCGACGTTCTTGTTGACTATCTTGAAGCCGTTTCTGAAGGTAGTGGTATTGGTCTTTTCTTCTTTCTTCTCTTCGATCTTCTTCTCTTCGACCTTCTCGACTACGACCTTCTTCTCGTCTTTCTCGACTATGATCTCTTCTTTCTTCTCTTCGACCTTCTTCTCTTCTTTGTTGCCGCCTTCGATCAATTCCTTGACTTCAGTCTCTTCGACCTTCTTGATCTCTTCGATCTTGATCTCTTCGTCTTCTTTCTTCTCGACTACGATTTCTTCGACCTTCTTCTCGTCTTTCTTGACTGTGATCTCTTCGACTTTCTTCTCGACCTTCTCTTCTTTCTTCTCGACGATCTCTTCGACCTTCTTATCGTCTTTCTTCTCTTCGATTAGTAAGGGCTGAGTCGTAGTGCTCCCTGGCTTAACATTCATTGCAGAAGCAAACTGCCCAGTGAACAAAAGAACAAGGGCCAAGGCACTCGCTTTAAATAATCTATTTTCCATGAAAATAATCCTTTGGATTTGATTCATAACAGGTTTCTCATATTTCAAAAAACCACCCAAAACCATTTTGGGGTATTCTATGTTCTAAAGGTAGCGTTCGCGCTACCAAAGTCAACGGTTTTTTGAATTATGGAAACACCTCCACTGTATTTCCAAGCAAAACAACGATTTGTTCTGCCCTCGCTTATTTTCTATAAAGATATTTCAAATAAGCTACTACCCAGTATGCCAAAAATAATACTTCCGTCAATTCTTTTCTCGGGGGGCTATTTTTATTGATACAAATAGAAATATTACAACGCTCTGCTTTTTATGTTTTTAGAGAAATTATCGTGGTTTTAGTCGTTCTGCAAGCCGCTGTAAGAGCTGATAATACTCTGGAATATTAAGAGCTAGGCGCTCTGCAATCTCTTCGATGTAGATATCGGAGGTCATCTCAAATTGATACACCATCCGCTCATCCCGAGTGACCCCCCTCGACAAGCTCGGGATAAACTCCGCTTTAGCGACGGCTAAAAGTGACCAAAATGGTTGAGTTTACCCTGAGTGTTTTCATCGAAGATGAAAAAGTATCGAAGGGAGGGAGATAAGCGGTAGATAGTTTTTTATTTTTGAAGGTTTTTAAAATCATTTTACCACCCGTCTCCCTCGATACAACCGCTCATACTGAGTGTTTTCCGTAGGAAAATGTATCGAAGTATCGGGATGAGCGGTGGAAATAATCGATGTAAAAAATGCCTAGAGTTCGAGCTCCGAAACTTTCTGTCACAAAAAACACTTTACCTCTCATAACCTCATGATCTATCATAATCCAAGATTCGACTAAAGAGATATTTTTACTAATGTACTGACAACTTATTTCAAAACAAACTCCTGATCGCTCACCCTGAGCTTGTCGAATGGGTAAGAGCGGTACATAAACTATCGCAACTTATATTAAAGAAAATAATTAGATATCCCTGAATTAAAGCTATTTTAATTTGCAGCAGAAGGGTGAGCGGAGTGGGTTAGCTTCACCATGAGCCATGGAGATATTACATCACACTCCCTGTCGGCACTCAAGCTTAGGCGGGCGCATCGGGATGAGCGGACGGGGGTCTGTCAAAAATACTCCCAGCCGTCGCTAAAGCGGAGTTTATCCTGAGCCCCTGTCGAAGGGGCGGGCAGGCTCTGCGAACAGTGGGGACAAAAAAACTCTTGTGCTAACTTATTATTGAATGTTAAAGTAGCACAGCCTATTCAAAACCAAAAAAGAGGTGCTTTATGTTCACACGATTGATGGAAAATACATTACAAAAATTTGCTAATTTTCCGGTTATTGCCATTTTGGGGCCCCGGCAGTCGGGCAAGACAACCCTTGCACAAAAAGCATACCCAGACCATGCGTTCGTATCGCTCGAAAACCCAATTCTCCGTGAATTTGCCCTAAAAGAGCCGGCCCAGTTTTTAGAATCTTACGCAAATAAGAATGGTCTGATTATTGATGAATTCCAATACGTTCCTCAGATCCTTTCGTATATTCAGCTTGATGTGGATGCAAAAAAGAGGAAGAGCTTTTTTATTCTTACCGGCTCCCAAAACTTTCTCGTCAATCAGGCCATCACCCAATCACTCGCGGGACGCGTCGGCATTCTCAACCTCCAGCCCCTTTCTTTAAGAGAACTTGCTCAGAATAACCTACTCCCCAAAAGTCCTGCCAAAACTGTTTTCAATGGCTTTTATCCCCGCCTTTATAACGAACAATTCACCCCAGAGCAGCTCTATCCTTCATACATTCAAACGTATATCGAACGAGACGTCCGTCAAATTATTAACGTTGGTGATCTCGGTACTTTTCAAAAATTCCTCCAACTCTGCGCATCGCGCATTGGAAATCTACTCAATCTTTCCGATTTGGCAATGGTCTGCGGCATTAGTGTTACAACAGCACGCCGATGGCTCTCTCTTTTAGAAGCAAGTTACATTATCTTTTTACTCGAGCCGTATTTCAATAATTTTAGTAAACGACTCACTAAAATGCCAAAACTCTATTTCTACGACACCGGACTTGCCTGCTCACTTTTACGCATTTCTTCACCAGAAGCACTCGCTCTCCATCCTTTCTGGGGAAGTCTTTTTGAGTGTTGCATTATTGCCGATATTGCAAAACAATATTTCAATCAAGGATCCCGCCCCCCTTTTTATTTCTGGCGCGACAAAAATGGACGACTCGAAGTCGACTGCCTTATCGATGAAGCGGGAATGTTATTCCCGATCGAAGTAAAAGCAAGCGAACGTATCTCAAACGATTTCTTTACCGGTCTCTCTGAATGGAACAGACTCGCCTATGGCGAAAACCCACAAAAAGATCCTGCTGCTCAGACGTATCTTTTATACGCTGGAAACGAAAAACAGATTCGAACCCAAGCACAGGTGGTCCCATGGACCGAGGCAGGAAGCCTTGTCACTGAGATTACGCGCTCTGGCAAGAGAAAGTGATTATATCTGTGCTAATTGACTTTTCAATAATCAAATAGCACAAGTAGAGTGATTAAGCCCTTTAACTGGGGCTATCTACCGCTCGACCCATTCCCTTCGATACAACCACGGAGTTTATCCCGAGCTTGTCGAGGGGGTCACTCAGGGTAAACTCGCTCAGGGTGAGCGGATTTGGCGTAATTACCCTATTATGGCTTTAGTCGCTCTGCAAGCTTCTGCAAGAGCTGATAATACTCTGGAATATTAAGAGCTAGGCGCTCTGCAATCTCTTCGATGTATATATGGGAGGTCATATTGCGGGATTTGATCATCTCAAGGATTTTCTCTGTCTCTTCTTCACTTAAAAGACGAAGAGAAAATGCTTCTCGCATTACTTCACTCGGTATTTTTAGGCCTGTTACTACCTGCGCAACTTCAAGATAGTTTTTTAAATATTTCCAAAAGAGATCGATTGTATACTCAAATCGCTGCACTACCGAGTCTCGGTATGTCCGATACTCATCTTCATAGTCAACCTTTGGATTAAAACTTTTTCCACGAAGTTCAAGTTCTTTCATCGCCAAAATCGCTTCATCTAGCGTGTTCAACAAACATAATAGCTGTTCATGTCTTTTTTTAAGCCGTTCCATTGTATTTGCCAAACTCCCAAAGCACTTTGCCTCTCATAACCCTATGGATAAAACATACTAAAATTCGACTAAAGAGATATTTTTACTCATGTACTGATCAAGAATTTTATCAACAACTTATTTCGGGTGAGCGGAGTGGGTTAGCTTCACCATGAGCCATGGAGATATTACATCACACTCCCTGTCGGCACTCAAGCTTAGGCGGGCGCATCGGGATGAGCGGTGGAGAAGTTTTTCCTATATACTTAAAACAAAGCCGCGACGGAACAAAATCAAAAAAGAGGACCCAGCCCATGCCCAATAAGAATACCCCCGAAAAAACAGAAACCCCTTTGCATCCCGCTCTACCTGTTTTTTTAATTGATGGGTCATCTTTTTTGTACCGTGCCTACTACGCCCTCGGTACCCTCAATGCCCCCGACGGCACCCCCGTGCAGGCTGTTTTTGGCTTCAGTCGCATGATCAAAAAAGTAATCGACCAATTTAACCCACATTTTATGGCCGTTGTTTGGGACAGCCCCGGCAAGACCGTCCGACACGAACGTTACAGCGCCTACAAAGCAACGCGTCAGGCAGCTCCATCAGACCTCGGGTTACAAAAAGAGCTCATCCAAGAATTTGTCACCAGCATTGGACTCAAACAGGTTGCGCAGCAGGGCATCGAAGCGGATGACCTTATCGCAACACTCGCCCAGACTTTTTCAGCACAATCGCACGACGTTATCATAATCTCTTCGGACAAAGATCTTGGTCAATTAGCAGGACCAAAGGTACGTATCTTCGATCCTTTTAAAGACACCATTCTTGACGTTGCCGCCCTTGAAAATGCTTACGGATTTTCACTTGAAAAATTACCCTTTTATTATGCACTCATTGGAGACAGCTCCGACAATATTCCCGGCGTACGGGGAATCGGCCCCAAAACAGCCACTGCTCTTGTCCAACAATTTACATCACTTACTGAGCTCTATTCCAATCTTTCGAGCATAGCATCAGCTCGTACCAGAACACTTCTCGAAGCAAATAGAGACAATGCCTTTTTGAGCGAAGAGCTCTTCACCCTCCAGACACCGCCCACTACAATTTCACTTGAAGAATGTGCCCTCGCACCCGATGCATTTTTGCGCGCACGCCCCTTTTTTGAACGGCTCAATTTTACATCACTTTTAAAACAACTCCCCGCTGCTCAACAAAGCCCAAGCCCTCAAGCGCATACCAAATATTCTTTTTCAGCCATCACAACCGAAAAAGAGCTCAAACGTGTTTGCGCGGCTATCGCGCTCAAAAAGCAGGTTGCCATCGACACTGAAACAACCTCAGTAAAAGCCCTCCAAACCGAGCTTGTCGGCATTTCGCTCTGTTACGAAACAGGAAGTGCTTACTATATTCCCGTCCATAAAAATTATCAGGCTGTCGAAACACAAACCTCTTTTATTGCCTCTGCAGAAGAAAGCGCCCACACACTTTCGCACGAAGTTATTGCCCGTCATCTTAAGCCTCTCTTTGAATCAGAAGCAATCAAAAAATATATGCACCATGCTAAATTTGATCTGCTGGTTCTAAAAAGCACCTTAGACCTTGATATCACCGGACTTGCTTTTGATACTATGGTCGCCGCTGGGCTGGTACGAGAAGAAGGAGGTCGCGTTGGACTCAAAACATTATCCGAGCAGTATTTACATGAATCGATGATTACGTTTCAAGAGGTCGTCACGAATAAAAAACTCACTAATTTCTCACAAGTACCACTTGCGCTTGCTGTTGATTACGCCGCTGCAGACGCCCATCAGACCTTTGCATTAGTACCACTTATACAAAAAGAACTCGAAAAAGCAGAACAGCTTACCCTCTATCAAACCATCGAACATCCACTCATTCATGTTCTGTATAAAATGGAACTCGAGGGTATTGATGTCGACCGCACCATACTCAATAAACTCAACGCACAAGTAACAGCAACACTCAAAGTAATCGAAGCCGAAATACGCGATCTCGTTGGCATGAGCGAAAGCGAACTTAATCTCAATTCACCACAACAAGTAAGCGATCTGTTGTTCAATAAACTCAAATTAACACCGGTCAAAAAAACTTCAGGTAAAACTGGTTATTCAACCGATAGCGAAGTGCTTTCAGAACTTGCACTCATCCATCCAATACCCCAATTAATCATTCGCTATCGCGAACTTTTTAAACTTAAAAGCACCTATATTGATGCACTGCCACTCGAAATAAATCCAAACACTGGCCGCATTCACACGACGTACAAGCAGACTTCTGTCGCCACCGGACGGCTTGCAAGCGTCGAACCTAACTTACAGAATATTCCCACCAGCACACCACTTCTCAACAAAGACCTACAACCAGACTCGCTCTCTATCCGTGCGGCATTTATGGCACCCCAAAATGAACTGCTCATTTCGGCAGACTACTCACAAATTGAACTTCGCGTTCTCGCTTACCTCTCCCAAGACCCGACACTTAAAACTGCATTTTTACACGGTGAAGATATTCACGCACGCACAGCTGCTGGTCTTTTTGACATCCCGTTAGACAAGATAACAAGCGAACAACGACAAATCGCAAAGCGCATTAACTTCAGTATCCTGTATGGCCTCACGCCGTTTGGACTTGCCAAAGATTTAAACATTCCACAGCATGATGCAAAACTGTATATCGAAAAATACAAGGCTCAATATCCTGGAGTTCAGGTCTGGATGGAACAGGCTGTTGAAGAAGCAAAAGCGAACGGTTTTGTCACTACCCTCTGGGGACGGAGACGCCCCGTACCCGGCATCTACGAGAAAAACCAGACACTGTACCAACTCGCCCGCCGCATCGCTATCAACACAAAGGCACAGGGCACTGCTGCCGATCTCATGAAAATCGGGATGATTGAACTTGATGCTCAACTCCTCAAAAAGACTCCTGACGCAAAAATCATATTGCAAATTCATGATGAATTGATCATTACCGCGCCAGAAAACAGCGTTGACACTGTTGCTCAAATCGTGAAAAACACTCTGGAATCGGTTGTTACGTGGGACATCCCTCTTATTGTACAGATCCGCACGGGCAAGACATGGGCAGATGTTTCTAAATAATGGTTCGATGCAACCGCTCATGGTGAAGCTAACTCAACTCCGCTCATCCCGATACTTCGATACATTTTCCTACGGAAAACACTCAGTATGAGCGGTTGTATCGAATGGGTAAGAGCGACACATACATAAGCGAATGTTTTCTATTAAGATTCTCAATCTATACATGGTACTTGCAAGGTTATTTACCGCTCTACCCGTTCCCTTCGATACGCTTCGCTACTCAGGGTAAACTATCTCTTCGAGATACATTTTTGCTTACGCAAAAACACCCTTCGATACAACCCCTTGGGTCACTCAGGGCATGCTCAGGGTGAGCGGCGGGGGTAATCGAGTAGCTTAAGCGAAAACCATCTCTCAGTAGGCCAAATACTCACATTTGGCCAAATCGGCATTCTGATTGCACATTTGGCCAAAATCGTCTATTTTGTGCTCCAGGATGAGGAAATGAAGTGGACACACTTAAAAACCCTACCTGGCTTGCCACATTCTTAAAGACATAAAAAAAGCGGGTACGATTAGAGTTAACTAACCATACCCGCTTATCAGCGATTTTATAAATCTTACTGAGCAGAAAGTTCTGCTACAAGCGCGTCTGCTTCAGCTTGAGAAATATCTCCAGCTGTGCAAGATTCTTGGACGCGGTTTATTAAGGCTTCACGGGTTGCACCGGTTGCTTTGAGTTGGTTTACAACGTCACGCACGCCATCAATTTGAGCACAAAAGGTTGTTGCTGCTGATGTTAACAAAAGAGCAAAGAGCGCTTTTTTCATTTAGTTACTCCTCAAAGGGATTCTAAGACAATATATATCAAGAACCAAGTTTACTCCTCACTTTTCAAAGCGCAAGTATCTGATTAGAGTCATCCTGAGGGATTTATGGACAAAACGGTAAAAAAGCTTGGAGTTCCGCCTTTTTTAGAAAAACAGCTCCTCAATAAAAATCTGGTATACTAAAGAAAAAATAGTGAATACAAAGGATTTTTTATGCACACAAAAATTATCTCCGCAACTACTATCGGTATTGATGCTCATATTGTTGACGTTGAAGTTGATCTTTCTTTTGGAATGATACAGTTTCATATCGTTGGATTGCCCGATACGGCAATCAAGGAAAGCAAACAACGGATATCAACGGCTCTCAAAAACTGTGGAATCCGCTTACCAGAGCGTAAAATAACCGTCAATCTTGCACCCGCCGATCTTAAAAAAGAGGGTGCGCTTTTTGATCTCCCCACCGCACTCGGTATTTTACAAGCCGCTAACATTCTTTCACTGACTCCTGAATTTTTAGAAGAGACCGTTGTGGTTGGAGAACTCTCCCTCGATGGGTCGATTAAACCAGTTAAAGGCATTCTTCCCATCGCACGCAGCATGCGCCTTGCAAAAAAACGCAGGCTTATTGTCCCCCAGGAAAATGCTTACGAAGCCGCTTTTATTCAAGATCTTGAAATTATAGGAACAGATCACCTAACCCAATTGGTTGCACATCTTCGCGCTGAACAGCTCATTACGCCAACACCTCACCAAAAACCCGCTCTCGTTATTGAAGCCTATCCTCTTGATTTTAGTGATGTTGCAGGGCAACACCAAGCAAAACGCGCACTCCAAATTGCTGCAGCTGGCCGCCATAATATTCTTTTTATTGGCTCTCCTGGCTCAGGCAAAACCATGCTCGCCCAAAGACTTTGTACGATCATGCCACCGCTCTCGTTTGACGAAATGCTCGAGGTGAGTACCATTTATTCGGTAAGCGGCAAACTTAATCAACATAAACTTATTACCTCACGACCATTCCGATCTCCACACCACACCATCTCACAGGCAGGTTTGGTGGGAGGAGGGTCGTTTCCTCAGCCGGGCGAAATCAGTCTTGCGCACCAAGGAATTCTTTTTTTAGATGAGTTTGTAGAGTTTCGTCGATCGACACTCGAAGTGCTCCGCCAACCACTTGAAGACAGAACGGTCTGTATTTCTCGCGCACAACAAAGCATCTCATTCCCTGCTTCATTTTTGCTCGTAGCAGCACTCAATCCATGCCCTTGTGGATTTCGCGGAGACAAAAAAAAGAGTTGTACCTGCTCTACCCGCCAGATAAAACAATATATCGATCGCCTCTCTGGTCCCATGCTTGATCGTATCGATCTCCAGGTCTCTGTTCAGCCGGTAAACTATGAAGCAATTAGCAAAAAAAGTCAGACCACTTCATCTCAAGAGCTCTACCAAGGTGTTTTGAACGCGGTAACTATTCAACAAAAACGGTATGGATCACACCAATGGAATGCCTTTATGACCGTGCAACAAATCGAAGATCATTGCATTATGAGCGATGCAGCGCGCACACTTGTTAAACAGACATTTGAAACACTTGCCATGAGCATGCGCGGATATCACAAACTTCTCAAAATTTCCCGAACCATTGCTGATATTGAGATGAGTGAATGTATCGAACAACATCACATTCAAGAGGCAGTCATGTATCGTTCTCTTGAACAATCACTCGAGCGAGGCGAAGCGTGAGTGAAAATATGACAGTTGGTATCGGTATCGACTCAGTCGGAATCAGCCGATTTAGAGCATTTAACTATTACTCAGATAAGCAGTTACTTCGTATTTTTTCACCCGAAGAACTCCATTATTGTCGAGCACATTTAAGCAAATCAAACGAACGCTTCGCTGTGCGATTTGCTGCTAAGGAAGCACTCTTTAAAGCGCTCTCTCTCTATACACAAAAAGCTCCCTGCTCGTTTCTTACCCTCTGTAAAATAAGTTCTCTCACCACTCCTCCCTCTTCACCATTTCCTCAAATAACGCTCCAGTGGGAACAGCTTGATATCCATCCCTGTTCTATACTTGTCACACTTACGCATACTCAAGATATCGCTACTGCATTAATTTGCCTGCAGAAAATTGACATTATAAAAAAACTTCTATAACATAGTAATTGAATGTGACGCGGGGTAGAGCAGCCTGGTAGCTCGTTGGGCTCATAACCCAAAGGTCGCTGGTTCGAATCCAGCCCCCGCCACCAATTTTTTTTGTTCTTTTTATATCTTTTTTCATATTTTTCATTTTAAGAGGAGATGATCATGGTTGATAAGGTGAAAAAGGCGGTCAAGACGCCTGCGAAAAAGGTTACCTTAGTAAAGAAAGCTGCCCCAAAAAAGGTAGTTGCTAAGGTTGCTGTGAAGAAAGTTGTTAAAAAGACAGTCAAAAAGGCTGCCCCAAAAAAAACAGTAGCTAAAAAAACCGTTGCTAAAAAAGCAACAGTTAAAAAGACGGTTGCAAAAAAAGCAACAGTAAAAAAAGTTATTGTAAAAAAGGCAGTTGCAAAAAAGACCGTTCGCAAAATCATTGCGAAACGCAAATAAATCTTCCTATGAACTTTTGAAGGAAGCTTGTTATCACAACGAGCTTCCTTTTTTGTACCGTTTTTTTTAATTCTTCGTATAGTAAGTATGATTCTAGATACGCGAGTGACCGGTATTTACCAATCAAACACTCTCTATTAAAGAGTAGTTTGGGCACTAATCAATTTTTGTTATTGGAGTTTTTTATGAATATTTTCCCCTTAAAAAAGAGAACGCAATTTCTTATACTTGGTTTTTGCATGGCCCTTATTGGTGGGATTGGTTTTTGGTACTGGAGACCTGCGAGTACTGATCCTGCTCTACAATTTTATCAAGAAAAAAGAGACCGCTCGGCACTTGTCGCGCTTTTTAACGAAAATTGGTTCTGGCTTGATAATCGGCCACAGGCTGAGGGGCTTGCTGCATTCAATGAGCATCTTGATAAAATAACCAATCCTGAAGAGGAAGCTAAGCCAACAAAAATGTCCTGGCTTGTTTACTCTGTGGATGGAAGAGCGCGTGGATTTACCTCCTACTTTATGCGTATTCCTGAGTTGAAGATTGGCAAGATTCTTTACCTTGCTGTTCAAAAAGAATATCGGTCTCAAGGCATTGCGCGTAAACTTTTGAATAAGGCTATAAGCACGCTCAAAGAGATGGGCGCCCGCACAATAGAAATCACAGTCCGTCTCGAAAATTATCCTGCACAGAATCTCTATCGTTCACTTGGCTTTAGACCAATTGGATCCGATACACAGTATTTCTATATGGAACTGCCTGTTCAGTAAGAGAGGACATATTAATGCTTGAAACACTGAATAAAGAAACCAAAAGAAAAATTGTCGGTATTTTAACCGTCCTCTTTCCCGAGGCAAAGATTTATCTTTTTGGCTCCCGTGCAAAGGGAAAAGCCCGCCCCTTCTCTGATATCGACATTGCGCTGGATGCAGGGGAAAAAATTGAACTCGCACGAATAGGAGAGGCTCGAGACATGTTTAAAGAAAGTAATATCCCTTTCAGTTTTGATTTTGTAGACCTACAAAGCGTCAGCCAAGAATTTCGTGATGTGGTTTTAAAAGAAGGAATTGTATGGAAGGAGTAAGCTTAACCACCAACTCTGTGATAGCTTTGATTGCCCTGTAGGACGAAGGGCCCTCCCGCTCATGGTGATACTTCGATACATTTTCCCTTTGGGAAAACACTCAGTATGAGCGGTTGTATCGAACCATCAGTGTGAGCGGACCATGTAATAACCTGAGGTTCGGGCCTCGATGTCAGTCTATCTACCGCTCTTATCCTTCGATACATTTTTTCTTCGAAAAAACACTCTGGATGAGCGGAGAGAATAGATTTACCAAACATAGCTTCGTTTCAAAGACTTCTTCAATTGAAAAAACCTGCAAAATCAATACTTTTACAAATCTCTAAAAAATGATCGACTGATCGTATCTAATCTTACGCAATACAAGCCCTTGCGGCGGCGCCGTAACAAAAAGCCTCCGTGAGGAACGTTCTTGCAACGCACGTGGGATTTCTGCAACAGAACGATTTTCAAATGAAGCAATCGTGAGCGCAGCACCAACCATACGCCGCACCATATGATACAAAAAACGATCCCCTACAAAGGAGATGCGAATCGCCTTTAGATGGGGCAACGGCTCAACAAAAGCTCGTTTTATTGAGCAGATCGTATTTACTTCAGGCAGCTCTTCCGTACAAAACGACCAAAAATCATGTGTCCCGACAAAATGCTGTAATGATTCAGTACATTTTTCGAGAGACCATGCATAGGTGTAATGATACCCATACCGCGCAAACATCGGCAATGGCCGCTTTATAAAAACATGATATTGATACAATTTATCAATCACACGCCAATGTGGGTGAAAGTGAGGTAATGATGGAGTCAGTGACCTAATGTGTATATCAGGCGGCAAAGACGCATTCCATGCGCGTTTAAGCGTCGCAGCATCAATAGCAAGCTTCAAAGGAACGGTAGCGCGAGCAACCTGGCCAAGCGCGTGGACGCCTGCATCAGTGCGTGATGCACCCACAAGCCCCACGTCAGTTCCAAAAACCCTACGGAATGTATCCCGCAATGTCATCGAAACTGTCACACAGTCACGTTGCTCCTGCCAACCATGATACCCTGTGCCATCATATGCAATAACAAGGGTATACTGTTTCATTAAAAATCCGTTTTAAAAATCGGTTTTTTTCCGTAAAGCAGCTCTAAGTACCTTTTTGCGAAGACGAATATTGAGTGGCGTCACCTCAATTAATTCATTTGGAGTGATCCATTCCATACAGACTTCAAGGCCCATAATCCGCGCTGGTTCTATTTTAACCAGTTCATCAGACCCAGAAGCACGCATGTTCGAAAGCTTTTTCATCTTGCAAGGATTTGCTGCAATATCTTCGTCTCGGCTGTTTTCACCAACAACTTGGCCTTCATAAACCTTTTCTGCAGGCTTAATAAAGAGAACACCACGCTCTTGCAATGTATTAAGAGCGAATGCCGTTGTTGTTCCACTTTCCATGGAGATCAAAGCACCCTTGGTCCGTGTTGGAATATCACCCTTATACGGCGCATAACCATGAAAACTAAAGGTCGCAATACCAGTGCCTCGCGTTTCTGTTAAAAACTGGCCTCTAAAGCCAAGCAATCCACGTGAAGGAACTTCAAACTCAAGGCGCGCACGACCATTACTGTAGTGTTGCACATGCTTTAATTCAGCCTTCTTGCGGCCCAACATTTCCATGACAACGCCTTGATGCTCTTGCATAACATCAACTACCAAATATTCAATTGGCTCATGACGAGTACCATTGATTGTTTTATAAATAACTTCAGGTGCAGAAACTTGGAGTTCAAACCCTTCCCGACGCATGTTTTCAATCAAAATTCCTAAGTGAAGCTGACCACGCCCAGAGACTTTAAAAGTATCGGGAGAATCGGTTGGCTCTACGCGAAGTGCAAGATTGGTCTTTAACTCTTTCATCAAACGATCTCTAATTTGACGCGAGGTTAAGAGCGTTCCTTCTTGCCCACTAAAAGGAGAATTGTTAACCGAAAAATCCATCGCTAATGTTGGCTCATCAACCGCAACGTACGAGTGTGGCAAAGGATTTCCCACGTCACACAGAGTTGTACCAATCAAAAGTGGCTCAGTAAATCCGGTCACGCAAACAATGTCCCCAAAACTCGCCTGTTGAATTTCAACACGCTCAAGTCCATGAAACTTCATAAGCTTGGTTACCTTCATCGGCTTACCGACCTGGTCATCTTTACAACAGATAAACTGCTGACCCTTTTCAATCTTGCCACTGAAAACACGCCCAATACCAATGATTCCAAGAAAATCTGAATAATCAAGATTGGTAATCAAAACCTGTAGACCATTTTCTTGTTCAACAGGCGCTGGAACTTCATCAATAATGGTTTTAAACAAAATCGTCGAATCAGTCGTTCTTACCGCAGGGTCATCTGTTACAAAACCCTCACGCGAAGAACCATATAAAACAGGAAATGAAAGCTGTTCAGACGATTGAGCAAGATCAAGAAAAAGATCGCTAATCGCATGTTCAGTGCGTTCAATATCCGCATCAGGACGATCAATTTTATTAATTAAAACAATTGGCTTTAAGTTAAGCGCCAACGCTTTTTGTAGCACAAAGCGAGTTCCAGGCAATACCCCTTCAGCAGCATCAACAAGAAGCAAAAAACCTTCAACCATCTGAAGCGTTCGTTCAACTTCGCCACCAAAGTCAGAGTGACCAGGAGTATCAACAATGTTAATCTCATAGTCACCATAGGTTATGCCTGTGTTCTTTGCAAGAATAGTAATCCCGCGCTCTTTTTCAAGCACATTACTATCCATAAGACGCTCGGCACCCCCTGCAGCAACCGTTCCCGACTGTTGCAAAAGCTTGTCAACAAGCGTTGTTTTTCCATGGTCAACGTGTGCAATGATAGCAATATTACGTATATTAGACCGTTCTTTTTTTTCCATCGTTTTTCTCCGCCCCCCTTTAAAAATAACAGACCCCAGTGTTATGATTATACTCACCACGACTAGGGCCTGTCTTTACTTTACAGATTTTAATGTGTACTCAAGGACCAAAAAGGCTCCTTAAGTACTACTCTTTTGCGTTTTACGCCGGATTCACCGTCTCGCGCACAAGATCTGCCTCTTCACATTCTTCTTCAAAAGTCGTATTACGCGCACCTTGAGCATCAACTTGCCCTGCAGCACGTCTACGTCGCATAGCAAGCTCTAAGTCAATCGCACGCTCAATATCACGCTTCACATTCTTCAACTGATAAAGCTCGTAGCCATCCTGGGCAATACCCGCTATTTCACGCAATGCCACAAGAGCACCACCAACAACACGGATAAAGAACCACCCATTTTTTCCCTGCCATGCCATCTTAAAATCACCAAGCGAAACTCGCTCAGGATTAATAATTTTATAGGCAACAAGCACTTTGAAAACACGGCCCCATATGGATTCCCATTTTTCCTTAGTCACACGAGCGTAGTCTTGATCGATTGTTGCATGAATCTCATCTGGATTTGCGTTCAACATCTCATCAAGATTGTTACACCCATCGCACCGTATTGTGCTTACGAGCATATTCGAAAAAAGAGCGCCCATAACAAGGAGGAAAAGACGCCGAAACAACTGTTTGTTTTCCATATTCAGACCTCCAAACCATTAATGGTGTGTTGAAAATGGCAAAAGCGCCATTGCGCGAGCCTTTTTAATTTCACAAGCCAACGCACGCTGATAGAAGGTACTGTTTCCTGAAATGCGTGAAGGTAAAATTTTACCACGCTCAGTCAGGAACGTTCTCAAAAGCGCTACATTCTTATAATCAAGACTTGCTACCAATTCAGGGTTTGACTCAAAGCGACAGTGTTTACTGGAGCCAAACGAATTACGACGCGCTTTTTTACGAAGAAGACGCGTGCTTACTTTAAGTTTTGGTTTACGTGCCATGGGCATATCCTTTCAAGCAACTTAAGCTTATTCCATATCTTCTGAAGATTCTTCTATCTCAACAACCTCATCAGCACTCATCTCAGCAGCTTCGCCAGCAAAAGATGGACGACCATCTTCAGACTCATGGCGTGGCATTTCTTCAAGAGACTCTGGCCGCTTGTAGGTAAGTGGAGCATTTCGATCAAGTTTTACTGTCAAGTGCCGCATAATAATTTCATGGAATTTGACCGCACAAAGCACTCGCATTGCTTCAACCGATTCACCTAATTTTTCTTTAGGAAGATCAAAACGGACAAGGAAATAAACCCCATACTCGTTTTTACGTACTGGATAAGCCAAGCGATATTTACCCCAGCGCTCGAACGAAAGAACTTCGCCGTTACACTGAGCAATTACTGCATGGATCTGAGACTCAATCATTGCTGCTTCATCTGCCGTAATTTCCGGCACTGTAAGCAATAACGTCTCGTGACGCGACAACACTGCTGTTTCTGACATGAATACCCCTTAAACTAATTGGAAGTCATACTACACATCTCCAAACAATCGGGATGTGTTTAGTTTAAAAAAACTATTATAAGTATAGCACTTTTTGCTATTCCTTCAATGAGAATTATTCAACAAAATTACGATGGCATTCAACAACGCGACCAATAATCCGGAAATGATCTTTCCCACGAAGCAATGCAATAGGAGCCTGTTTATAATTAACCGATTCTAGCACAATAAAGTCATCTGTATAGGTAACCTTTACAATAGCCTTGACCGGTGTTTCGGTACCATATTCAACTGCCGCGATATCACCAGAGCGGGTCCATACTTCTGGAGAAACAATCAAAAGATCATTTTTTTCAAAAGTTGGTGCCAAAAGATTGTTGTTTAACTTGAGAGCAAACATAGAGACATCTGAACGATGCGAAACTGGTATAAAGAGATCTTTGTACCCAGTGGTTAACTGCATAATTTGGTTGTTGTATGGCGATGGATGCGAAGGAATATCGCCAACCACAGGAATAACTTGGACTTTGACGCCAACTTCTGTGTTCTCCGGCAAGGTTACATTGCTTTTTACATCATCTGTACGCTGTTTACGCTGTGCAAAAAGATCCAGTGGACTTACTTCAAACGCAATCGCTAAACGCTCAAGAGAATCCTGGTTCCAGCGACGTGTACCATTTTTGATGTGGGTAAGATAGCTTTCCGACATCCCTGTCTTTTCAGCCAATATTTTTGTTGTCCAACTCTTTTCGCGCAATAACTCTTTCACGCGAAGAGCGGTTGATGGTGACGCCATAATAAACTCCTTAAAATAATAATATCGATATACTTACATAATAAGGGAGGCTGCTTTCTCCTCCCTGCTTAATTCTAATTGTACTCAAAACACAATTCTTGTCAAATGGAAAAACTACAATCTATGAATGTTGTAAAAAAAATTACCGATCAGTTTCCCGCTCATTCATTTGAACAAGCAGCTTGGAGTAAGGGATCGATTATTGTAGGAATCGATGAAGTCGGCCGAGGATCTCTTGCCGGGCCTGTTCTTGCTGCAGCGGTTGCCCTCAATCCACAAGCACAACACCCACTTCTGCGCGACTCAAAAACACTTTCTAAAGAACAGTTGGCTCAAGCATATACATGGATTGTAGCCCACAGCTGGTATGCAACTGCGCTTTTTTCGCATACCATTATTGACTCGTATAATATTTATGAAGCAACAAAGCTGGCTATGACGCGCGCACTCACCCATCTTTTGGTCACACTTCCTCTTGAGCCAAGCACCGTTGTTGTTGACGCAATGCCGCTCACGGGAACGCCCTTTAAAGGAGATATTTTTTATTTTACCAAGGGAGAGTCAAAATCAAGCTCAATAGCAGCAGCATCGATAATCGCTAAAGTAACAAGGGACCATCTTCTCTCCCGTTTAGATGCAACATTCCCCTCATATGGACTTGCTGCACATAAGGGATACGCTACAGGAGAGCATCAGGATGCACTTGAACTATACGGACGTTCTTTTATTCACCGGCATTCATTTGCCTGTTTAGCCTCTGAAAAGGAATATCATGAAAACAAACAGACCTCCCTTTTTTGCTGAAGTTATTGAAGGGACGCTTACCCATTTCACCGCACTTTGTTGGGAATGGAACCAGACAGAAGCCTTCGGATCAATCATTGCAACAGAATCTGAAGAGACTACTGTTTTTGCCGTCGTTGCTTCAATTCAAGAAGGATCATCTGACCCTACGCGCACGCCTCACGCCTACCAAAAAACAGAAGCTGAGCTCAGACGCGACCATCCTCATATTTTTGAATTTCTCCAAACAACCCTCTCGGGGAAAATTATCGGCTTTTGTACGGCACAAAAAAAATTCGTTTCGCAAATTCCACCAAAACCGCCCCTACTGCACGCCTTTGTTCGCCCCGCTACAGAAGCAGAAAAGGAGCAGATCAAGCAATCATCACATTTTCTCCATCTTTTATGCTCAGATCTGAATCCTGCAATTGCCGATGAGCTTATGCTTGGCTTTATGTATCAAGAGACAAAAAACCGAACCTGTTCGCCTCAAGAATTAGAGCTTTATGCGAATGCGTGCG
This sequence comes from candidate division TM6 bacterium GW2011_GWE2_42_60, assembly GCA_000996275.1. GTDB lineage: Bacteria > Babelota > Babeliae > Babelales > Babelaceae > UBA12395. The sequence goes on along the minus strand of LCEG01000001.1, from coordinate 74,323 downwards.
CCAATGTCCTGCAGGGGGACTATCAGCGGCTCAGACTTTTATTTCAACGAATGGAATCTTTTACCACTTTGTAGTACTCTTTTAAAGGGGTATTCTATTCATAAAACAGGAATTTAGATCTTATGTTTGGTTTTATAAAAAACGCGCTTAAACGCATTTATTCAGCGATCAGTTCGCAACTAGCGACACTTTTTGCACTGCACGAAATTGACACCGCAACACTCGAAAAGCTTGAGCGTATTCTTTGGGAAGCCGATACCGGTATTGAAACAACCAAAAAGCTCACGACAGAGCTCCGTGATGAGATGGCACGAGGGGTACTTAAAACTGGTGCCGACCTGCATACTTCACTGCAAAAAAAACTCACGCATCTCGTCACCAACCCGGCTTATACTCCTTCGCCAAAACAGAGAATATTTCTTCTCGTCGGTGTAAATGGGAGCGGAAAAACGACTGCCGCAAGTAAACTTGCGCATCTTTTTATTACTCAAAAAAAACGTGTTTTATTCGCCGCTGCTGATACATTCCGCGCTGCGGCTCCAGAGCAACTGAGCATTTGGGCATCGCGCACTGGTGCCACAATATACCAAGGACTACCTGGTCAAGATCCAGCAGCAGTAGTGTTCCAAGCATGCGAAAAATTTAAAAAAGAGGAATTCGACATTCTTATCATTGACACTGCAGGTCGACTTCAAACAAAAACTCATCTCATGAAAGAATTGGAAAAGATAGGTGCTGTCATCAAACGCCATCTCCCCGATGAACCCATTACCACGTTATTAACAATCGATGCTATGCTCGGACAAAATTCACTTGATCAAGCACTTCTCTTTAATGAAAGCACTCACCTCGATGGCATCATTCTTACTAAACTTGATGGGACCGGAAAAGGAGGTATTGTATTTGCAATATCAGCACGCATACAAGTGCCGGTTGCATTCATTACTTTTGGTGAACAATTAGAAGATATTAAGGCATTCAATGCAGAAGAATTTGTATCAGATCTCCTCTCTCATTAAGCGTATTGAAGAGCAGTTACGCCCCGTATATCCTCATGCGTCCATTGCCACGCAGGATGCATGGATTATCCTCTCTTTTGTGACAAAAACATCAAAAGCCTCACTTGTTGCCCAAAAAAATAGTGCTCTTGATATCATTCAAGAAGCAGCTCTCGAAAAAATTATCAATGCAATAGTTGTACAGCAGATGCCACTGAGTTATTTAATCGGTTCAATGCCGTTTTTAAATCTCTCTATCACCGTACGCCCATCCACCCTCATTCCACGTCCAGAAACAGAATATTGGTGTGAACAGCTTATTACGTCACTTACAAATAAAGACTTTGGAGCGTCAAAAAGAACTCTTCTTGATCTCTGTACTGGATCTGGCTGCATCGGGCTTTCACTCGCAAAAGCCTTCCCTCAATGCATGGTTACGGCCGTTGATATTGCACCCGAAGCCTGCGCACTTGCACAAGAAAACGCCCAGAACAACCTCATCAATCAAACAAATATAACTATACTCGAATCCGATCTCTTTACCGAACTCACCCCCGGCACCTTCTTTGATGTCATTGTTGCCAACCCACCGTATATAAGCCAAGAAGCTTATGACATTCTCGACCCATCAGTAAAAGCATGGGAAGATAAAAAGGCACTCTACGCAGACGACAACGGGCTTACCTGTATCAAAAACATCATCACCCAAGCTCCGTTCTATTTTTCATCATCATCTCAATTTCGAGAACTCTGGATTGAAATAAGTCATGAGCAAGCCGACGCGGTTACTCAACTTTTTTTAAAGAGAGGTTTTGATAACGTCAGGACACTCCAAGACTTAGCCGGGAAAAATCGCTTAGTAAGTGGCGCATTTACCCTTTAAGCACCTATTATTTGTAACGTTATTTACCGCTCTTATGGATTCGACAAGCTCACCATGAGCGGAGCAAGCGGCATCTTTACCCTTTAAGCACCTATTTTAAGGAAATCCATAGGGCGGCACGGAACCATTAGGATGAGCGAACGTAGTTTTTAAAAAACAAACTTGACAAATATAAAATTTAGTTTAAAATAAAAAGAAAATAAACCATTGTTAAAATTCTCTAAAGTTATTATAAAAATATAAAGTTAGATTGTTAGAAATAAAGAGATCAGAATCATGAAAAAAATAGCATTGTTCAAGACTATGAAATACAAAAAATACTTCAATCTTATGATGACGACAAATCGTCCAAATCGCTTTGTGATCTTCCTGATTCAACATTTTTAATAGACGATAACAATCTTTTTTCGACGGCTGAAACAGATCAACTGATAAACCAAAAAGAGAGTGAAGAAAAAAATACTCAAACAACAACAAACACACCCTCATTGACCACTCAAGAAGCTGAAACTCTCCCCAAAAAACGTCTTTATAGTGAGACCAAACCTGCAGAATTCTTAGAAATTTCCAAACGAAAAAAAAGAGGGGAAAGAAGCAAATTTGGCCTTACAATAGTTGTACAAGGCAAGGACATCTCTACAAACATTCTTGATAAATACCTCGAAAATCGTCTTGCATTGTTTAAATCGCAAAGAAAAGAAAATCTAGATATCTTCTTCCCTTTTTTTAAACCCGAATCAAACAACGAAAAGTACTTGCATTATACAAGATGTTTTTTGAATACCTATAAATTCCCTTGGCCAATCACTCTTTTCATAACAAAAAAGTTTATATTAAAAACACCACTAATAAGCAAGACGCCACTGTTTGAAGAAAAAACAACGTCTATTTTAGAAGAAGTTGTTATAGAAAATTCCGTCCCTGTTCTCAAAAACATCACCGATTTATTGATTAAAAAAATTGAACTATCAGATTCAGGACAAGCACGGCAACTCCTCAAAACAGAATTAGAACTTGCATACAATCAATTAGATAACAAAACTGAAATGGCAAAATTTATTAAACAGACCGTTGCAACTTTAGATGGAAAATAAAAGCTTTTACAGTAAACTATGGTCATACTGACAGCTCTCTTATAATATTTTTATTGCTTGCATTTATGGGAAAAATTCATCTTTTACCACCTTCAGAAATACAAAAAATAGCCGCTGGAGAAGTTGTTGAGCGCCCTGCAAGTGTTGTTAAAGAACTTATTGAAAATGCTCTCGACGCAGGGGCTACAGAAATCACACTCTTCTTTGAAGCAGGAGGCAAAGACCTCATTCGTATCATCGATAATGGCTGTGGAATGACAGAAGATGATGCACAACTCTGTATCCAAAATCATGCAACCAGCAAACTCACAACCGTTGAAGATCTTTCTGCCATTACTACATTTGGCTTCCGCGGAGAGGCACTCGCAAGCATCGCAGCAGTCAGCCACTTTACCCTCAAAACACGCTCTGCAGAAAACCACCTTGGTATCACTATTGCCGTAGAAAATAGCGAAATTGTCTCAACCGCTCCTATTGCGTGTAATCAAGGTACCGATATTACAGCTCGCAATCTTTTTTATAATGTTCCTGCACGACAAAAATTCTTAAAAAAAGATGAGACTGAGTGGCGCGCTTTGCACCAATTAATCATTGCCGTTGCACTCGAAAATCTCTCATGTACTTTTACGGTACATCACAATGGCCGGCAGATACTACTCTGCCCCTCATGTACCACACTTACAGAACGAATGTCACAACTTTTTGAACCTGCTATTGTCCCCCACTTACTCTCATGCAATCAAACACTTGAGCAAAAAGAGACGTCGCCCCTGACTTTTTCAGCGCTCTTTACACGCCCGAGTCGCACCCGTTATGACAAAAATCAGATCTATTGCTTTGTAAATCGCCGCTGGGTAAAAAACCATAAACTTGCCCAGGCATTTATCAAAGGTTTTCGCAATATTCTTCCACCACAGCAATATCCCATCGGCGCACTCTTTTTGACACTGCCTCACGCAGAGGTGGACATTAATGTGCACCCACGCAAAGAAGAAGTGCAATTTTTGCATCCGATTCGTATTGAACGCTTTATCGAAGAAACAATTGCCACAACGCTTGATAACACCGTACAAAGTGATCTTGGAGCACAAAGACAAAATAATTTTGAATATGCACACACTTCTAGTTTTCGGCCCGCAACGCGACCAGCTTTTAATCCTACCATGCCAACAACGGCCTTTAAAAACGTGTTCCAAAACTATAACGCTGCACCACTCGAAAATCAAAACAACCAGTGCTGTACGACAGAAGAATGCGTTCATGAACAACAAGATACCCTCGTCCCTCAAACAACATCTTCATCAGCACGGCTTATTGGACAACTTTTAAACACCTATCTTCTCGTTGAAAATGAAGACGGGCTTCTCCTCATTGACCAACACGCGGCGCATGAACGTATTTTGTATGAACTGTTTGCAACGCGCTTTGGCTCGTTAGCACCCATAGAATTACTCTTCCCACAACTTATTCCGCTCTCGTCAGAAGAATGTAATGCGCTCTTGCCGCATCTTCCGTTTTTTCATGAACAGGGAATAGAAATAGAACTTTTTGGTGAAAATCGTATCACCGTACGCGCGGTCCCGGCACCCCTCAAAAACAGCAACCTTACGGACATTGTCCGCACTGCAGCTCACTGGATTTTGGAAGGGTTTACACTTGAAGAGACCAATATTGTAGAAAAATTATATGAAAAATTACGCGCGATGATGGCCTGCAAAGCAGCGGTCAAAGCGGGGGACGTTCTTTCTCAAGAAGAGATGCTCGAGTTAATTGAAAAATTGGGTGCAATAGAACATCGCACAACGTGCCCGCATGGACGCCCAACAACCTGGCGATTTACCCAGTATGATATTGAACGTTTTTTCCAACGATGTGGTTAAGACTGCTGTTTTGCAGTCAAAAAATTGCGATATACATACGCATGCGCTTGCGTCGCAACCGGAAGTGTAATAAGCCCCAAAAGACCTGCTGAATGCAGCATCGGCTCATTCAAAATACCTTGCAATGTGAAATGAGGTAAAAGCTGCTTCATCTTATTCTTGGTCAATGATGCGCTCGTCCGTAAAGCATGTATTGCACCGACCTTATTGTCGATAAGTACCTGACGGTAGAACCAAAACCGTAGTGCAAACACTATCCCCGGAACAATAAAAAAACAGAGACCCACAAACACGATCAGATCAAATAAAAGTGCTGCACAGAAATGGCGCCACGCAAGTGGTGAATGCATCACAAGACGTGAAAAAGAACTCGGTTTATCTTCTTGAAGATCAAACGCAACCTGCACCGCTCCCATCCGAATAATGCCGCCTAAAAATTCAAACAAAAAGAAAATTCCAAGAGCAAAAAAGAAAAGCCAGATACTGGTCAAATAGGCATCAGCACTTTCTGGGTAAGCAAAGAGAGGGTTTTCGGGGACAGATCCAATAAAAAGACGTGCCGAAAAACCAAAAATAAAAACAAAGCCGCTCATCTGCAAAGTAAATATGAAAAACTTAAGAAGCGTAATCCAAAACCAAAGCGAAAAAAAATCGACCGTTCGAGTAAAACAGCTGCTTAACAGTGCACTCATACGATAAGACTGCCCGTCCATAGAAAATTCTCCTCACAATAAATGCCCCCCCATTACCGGAACAGGAGAGAGTTTATTACAAAATTAAGCTTATACCAAGCAGAGACTTCTCAAACAATTAACGCTGAGGAATTAACACGCCCCGTTTTAACAGGTTTTTTTCGAGCAAGCCTTTGTCGTAAACAATACCTGCAATACCAATCCTTTGAGCCGCATCAATGTTCACTTTTTTATCATCAATAAAAAGAGTCTCGGATGCCGTAAGCCCATAGGTCTTGAGTAAAAGCCGATAGATTTTAGGATCTGGCTTTACATACCCCACTTCAAAAGAGAATATCATGCCATCAAATTGTGAAAATATGTCATTAAGATTGAGGTAGACATCGTGAGCTTCACGCGAAAGATTCGAGAGGAGATACACTCTGTAGCCCGCTTTCTTAAGCCGCTTGATAACATCAATGCTCTCTTCTATCCAGGTACGGTCAGGGGAAATCGCTTCTGCAACCAACTGCTCAACAGCTTTCTGATCAAACGACTGAGTAAGGCGTTTTATTAAAGCCTCTTTTGAGAGTCGGCCTCGATGCCAATTTCTCCATGTTGTTGAGCCACACACCTTGATACAGCGCAAATCGGAAGCATCTTCCTCACCTTTTTGCACTGAATAATCGTGCCCACCATTAAGAATAACACCACCTAAATCAAACACTATATTTTTATAATTACCTGTCTGAGCTGTTAATGCAAAAACTAAAAAACAGGCTCCGCAGACAATTCTTACTTTCTGTGCTATCCGTATCACGTCTCTTCTCCTTTTTTAAAAACAAAACGCTTTAAAGAACCTTTGTACGACTTCAACTCACCGCTATAAAAAATATACAGCCCCAATGCAACCAGGCAGATGCTCACCGCATAATGCCACGTCACTCGCCTCCCCATAAAAAGCCATTCGTACACAACACCAAAACTCGGTGATAAAAAGCCTGCTAAGGCGATAAAGGTCAATGAATATGATTTCAAAAGCCAACCGTAGAGATTATAAAAAAGAATATTCGCGACAAGAATTAGCGCAAAAATCCAGATCAAGAACCAACTCCAATCACTCACTGGCGGAGTAAAACCAAAAAAAGAATCTTTTAACACCCAGGTCATCAAACTCAGTATTCCACCCACCAACATCGCCATACCGTTGATCACCAGCAAACCATACCCACGTTCCATTAATTGTTTAACAATAAACCATGCATACGAAGAACAGACCACCGCACCCAAAAGTGCAAGTTCGGGCCACGAAAATGAAAAAAGATTTTCAGTGGCGCAGACCTTACTATTAGGCACAAGACAGACAGGAAAAATACTCAGTGTCCCGATCAACATTCCCACGATTTGAGCAATACGCAAACGTTCTTTCAAAATAATGAAGGCTAAAAATGCGGTAACAAAGGGAGTCGTTGCATAAATTACATTCGCCTTTAATGCAGAAAGATACTGCAGTGACCAGAAATCAAGAATAAACGCAAAGTAAATATGAAACAGAGAGACTTTGAAAAAAATTCCCCAATCTTTTTTTGCAATAATAAGCGCATGCCTATCGACAAAAAACTGCCACCCCAAAAGCAATGCTCCCGCAATTATCATACGAAAGCCAATAAGGAAAAGCGGTTCTGTATACTGTAATGCACCCACACTCAAAATAAAAGTCGATGCAAGCAATGCATACAAAACAAAAACTAATACCATCTGCTCTCCTTTATTTAAAAAATTATTTTTCTCTTCACTTTACCAATGGAAAACCAGGTCGCACCTCAGAAAGAAAATCTCCACAGGGTAAACAGAGCACATTATTTTTCAACAATCGCTCCTTACCCCTATAAAGAAGAATGGTCTTTGCTTCAGGGTAATCCTCATGAAACGCCGACAACCCCGCAAGGTCTTCAGTTCGTATTTTATCAGAATTTTTTACTTCAATCGCCCAGAAACCGAGCGGCCCGAAAACAATAAAATCAACCTCAACGCCTGACCTGGTGCGCCAAAAAAAGAGTTCGTGTTTTTCAGCCGTGTAATCTTTCCACGCCATTAAGTGTTGCGCTACTAACCCCTCAATCCCTGCGCCATCAACTTCTGATTCACTATCGCCAATTGAAGTTGGACGAAGTGCGCGATAGACACCCGCATCAAAAAAATAAAACTTAGGATGAACTGTTAATTCCCGCTTTGCACGCTGAGTAAACATCGTGATCTGAAAACTAATAAGTAAATCTTCTAAAATAGTTATCCAATCCGCAACCGTCGTTCTCTTCACCTGGCACTCACGGGCAATATTGGTAATATTCAAAATACTACCATGCGAAAGACTCATCACCTGCAAGAAACGGGTAAAGGGCTCCATATGACGAATAAGTCCTTCCATTTTGACCTCTTCGTCAACATACAAATCGATATACGCTTGCAATGTTGAACGATAATCTTCATACGAAAAACGAAGTGGCAAAAGCCCATATTTTAAAGCATCTTCAAAATTAAAATGCTTTTTCAACTCACATGCCATAAAAGGGTGTAGCACTTTTCTTAAAGCGCGACCACCAAGCAGATCAACCCCCTGCCGCTTCAATTTCCGTGCACTCGAACCAGTCAATATAAACTTCCACTTACGTTTTTTTTCAATAAGCAGGTGTACAATAGGAAGAAGTTCCGGTATTTTTTGAATTTCGTCGATGACAATAGTCGCTCCATCAGGCTGGGCACTCACCAACTCGATTAAAAGGTCCGGATTTGCAGAAAGTCGGTACCGCATATCTGCTTTGCGTAAATCGATCAAAAGAGCTTTTGAATGACGCTCTTCAGTCATGGTCGACTTGCCGGTGCCGCGCGGGCCAAAAAGAAAATAACTCTGCTCGGGCTCTTTAAAAACACGTTCAATATATTTTAAATCCATGACACACTCCCCCTTGGTTTTACAAAAAATGACGGTGATTCCGTCACTTTGAGTCTCATTATGACGGAATCACCGTCATTTTGCAAGAAATGAGCCAAATAAATATGGGCAAGCAGGTTGAGCGGTAAAGATTCAAAAGTCTTTCTGGTAAAGGATAGTTACCATGAGCGAATCTTCTCTCATCATAGAGTCCAACGGAGTGATCATGTTCCTAATATTTCGAAAAACGCAATATTAGGAACATGATCACTCCGTTGTCTACTTAAATCAAATTATGTTTTGCAAAACACAAATTCAACTCTGAGGCGAATATAATTATAGAACAAAGATCCTAGATCTAGCTTTGGTTTATAATCCAATCACCAACTATCTTCAAAACAGTCTCAGAAATTGTTTCTGCCAGTTCTCCATATTCTGCGAAAGCACCTGTCTTACACGTCTGGAACCAGTGGTTCATAGAAGGCAGCTCTCTAACAGAAAAATGCGTATTATTCGCCTCACGCAGAGCCTCTGCAATAACAGAAAGCGCTATGCTGGATGACACGATAAAATCAAGGTCCCCATTAAGCGCCAGGAGAGGAACCGTTATCTGTTGAAGCACAACACGTGGGTCATGGGTAAGAAAAAAGCGATACCACGGCGACACAAAAAAAGCAATTGTCTCAGCGGCATTGGCCTCAGTAATCGCAAAAGGAAGCTGCTCAGCCTCGTGCTTAAGGGTATCTGAAAGCCCCTCCCAATAACGAGCAATAATTTCCTGCAGCCGTTGTTTATTTTCTTGCATTGCTGCATTCAGCAATGCTGCGCGCACAAGACGATCGTGGGCAACCATCGATTGAGAAGCCCCATCCGCCCGAAACTGCATCGCCACCTGCTCAACCACCAGATCAACGCTAGTTACCGCAACCCCTCCCATTAAAACTAGGAAAGCTACTTCTGGAGATTGGGCCGCTACCATGGGAGCAATCATTCCTCCTTCACTATGCCCGATCAATCCAATATTTTTGATAGAGAGATCTGTTCGTGTTTTAAGATAGGCGATGCCAGACAAAACATCTTGGGCAAAATCTTCACTTGTAAGCGAAAGATCAAATACCCCACTGGACAAGCCTATTCCCCGTTTATCAAAACGTAAAACAGCGATTCCTCGACGGGTCAGATAGTCAGCAAGAACAAAAAATGGTTTGTGCCCAAGCATCGTATAATCACGATCATTAGGCCCCATTCCAGCAATTAAAATAACTGCAGAATAGGAGCCTTTTGCTACAGGCAACGTCAATGTCCCTGCAAGTTCTATGCCCGCTTGTTCATTGAAATAGGTTACCTCTTCGCTACGATAAGGGAATGGAGGTTTTGGTTCCTGAAAATGGACTACTTGTGAATCTAAGGACTGATGAGTCATTTTTTTCCAAACAAAATAAGAAAAAAATCATATAAACTACGTCAAAAAAAAGTCCGCAAAAAAGATTGATGTTCCAGAGCCTGTAAAAATACGGCCTGTTCATCAAAGAGAGATAGAGTTTCTGAACAGAAACTCTCAGCTAAAGAAACGACAAGTGTTATTCTACTCCAAGGCCCAGAAAATACTAGACCCCTCAAATAGAGGTCCCGTTATTTAAGAGGGCTTCCATCTGTTGAAATTGCGTAAAGTACGGGAAGATTATTTTCAATAAAAATTTCCATAGCAAACGGAAATTTATCCAATTCAAGCACAGCATCTAAATCATGTCGTTTGCGCCATGAACCAACTTCATGTACATAGTTCTGTCCGTTGGGTGAATCAATAACACGTGTTAAATAGGCCTTTGAGTCAGCATTACCTTCTAAGATGAGCTTTTCTAAATAATCAGCAAGTGCAAAGTCCTCATCTCCATCTCCCACAAGGCCTCCCGTTATAACAAATGTTATTGTTTTTGGCTTTACCTGGCGAATTCTTTCCAACGTTGCCTGCGCGACAACAAAACTTGAACAAAGAATTTTTTTTGATGTAACACTTCTCACTACACCTTGAGTTCCAGATGAAGTCCTCTGGACGAGTGTTTTACCCTTAAGATCTGCCATCGAGACCTTTACAGGAGAACCACAATAATCAAACCCTGGAATATGTTCTCCGCTAGATTCTCCCATGAGCACATACTCTGGGTGATCTTTTTTTAACGCAAGTGCTTCTTGTGCGGTGCTAACAAGTATAATTTTTTCTGCGCCTCTATTGAATGCATGAGCAGCCGTTGTAAATGCTCTAATAACATCAATAACAACAACAAATTCGGCTTCTACGTGTTCAGGCCGCTGTAATTTTTGAATCTTTATATCCGCTTCCAATTTTTTCATGAAAACTCCGTTTTAAATTTAATAAACTAATAACATTAAACATAAATGGTAAATGGGTCTCTAAAAAACCTCTACTTACCAACTTTATTACTATCTTACCTCTTTCTCAAAAAATGTCAATTTGAAACGTTGCTGCCAAAGCGATAAATTCCTCTTGCAAGGCACGACCCAAACCAAGAGACACCAAAAAAAGGCCTCGCCAACGCGAGGCCCAGTAAAAACGTAGCGTATTGTAGGGCTCTAGCCTTCTAATTCTGAGACAGATTTTTTCTTGTTTAATGAAAGCCGGGTCAACACAAGCATATTCGATGAGGGAAGATAGGCCTTTATAGGGCTCGGCGGTACCGAATCTAACCCTTCTTCAAGACAAACTGGCTTCTTGCTCACAAGAGGAGGCTTCTGTTCCTTGAGTATGTTATCAAATAGGTAAGTCAAAAGCGGCATTTTCGCAAATAGCACTGGACGCAGCCCAGGCGCTGGAACCTGATTATATAGTCCCATCAGCTCTACCGAGGCCCCATTTTTTATTGCGATGCTCGCCAAGTAAAAACCTAACCAATGTGGATTCTTTGTAAGATTATCTGTACAAATACCCTTATCAATTTTGAGAAGGTATGAAAAAACAGTGCTCAGTGCCGCCGTATCTTTCTTGAGCCATTTTTCAAAAAAGGACCTAGACCATTCCGGGTGCAACACTGCATGAACTACCATTTTGGGCCAAGTTTTCGACGATGAGCACGCCATCTTAAGAAGCAGACGGGCCCAGACTCCGCACGCGTTTTTACTTATATCAGCACCGTTCTTAATTAAAAGACGTATAACACGCGCTACTTGCAAGTCAATCGCATCTATGCCAGCATTTGGGTCAACTTTTTGTAGTTCAACCAGCGTTCTCAGAGGAGTCTTCCCATAAACATCTATTGCATTAACATCCGCCTTAGTTTTAAGCAATTGCCCGATCACTAGAAACCAATCGGGACCATTCGCATGTGTCTTGAGATCCTCAGCAAATCGGCGAACAACATAACCCAGCGGAGTCGTTTTCCAGATTGGATTAATCGCGTAAAGCATCTCGGACTTGTTATTCAAGAAATATGAATTTGGAATGCATTGACCAATAGCCTCTGAAATACCAACTCCAGACTCAAGGGCTGTGTATAAAGAAGGAGACTCGTTAGTGTTGGCACTTACCTTATATACCGGTTTATACTCAAACTTGCACAAAACTTTATCATTTTCCATCGCTCCAAGACGGGCAATGGTACACACAGCCATCATAAAAACTACATATCGTGAAAACTTCATATGCAACAGCCCTCAATGTAATGAGTAAAACAACACCAGAGACCTACTGGCCAAAAAAAGCGTACTGCGAAAAAAATTTTCCACAATCATTTTTTAAAAAAATGCGGATTTTTTAGGAGCAAAAGCGCCATCAGAACTGCCGATGAAGACTGATCGGTCCTTGTAAGAGCACCACTCGAAAGAATTGAAACAAGGCCATCTTCCGGATTGGGATTCATGTCTGGATAAACCAATTTGCATGCTTCTATCATCGTTGCTCCCTGGTTCATCGCCTCGACAATACGAGGTGGGAGTATAAAACTCGATGAACGGCCATAGACCGGTGGTTTACCACCATGCGAAATTGCTGCCCAGGTAAAAGCAAGAAGGCCATTGCCGTGCGGAGCAACGCCAGCTTCAAGCGCAACACAAAAACTCGACTCTTGCTCAGTCGCTTCTTCCATTTCCAGGTCCATCAGATACTTACTGCGAAGAAAAGCCCCGCGGATAGTTTCCTGTTCATCTCGCGGCTGCTCGCTCACTGCGCCCTGGCATCCACTCGATACCTCACGCTCAATCATCGCCTCTACAGGAACAGACTTTCCAATAACCATCCAGTTTTCTTCAGGGAAAAAACGCTCAAAGGCAATACGCGTACCTTCTATTTTTGATCGATTATGCGATGCGACTACTATTTTTTTCACAGTTCAATTCTTTCTTCTCTTATTTCACTTTTTTAATCACTGGCGGCATATGCCAATCACCCTGCAAAACGTTTTCTTTGGGCCAATAAAGTCGTGCCGAAAGATTAAATGGTCCTCGAGGCGCCGGAAGCCAATTGGCTCGATTCTTTCTTATTGGTTTTTTGTGTTGAATAAAAATATCAAGCGAACCATCTTTATTATATTTTAAGGCATCTCGATCCCCAAGCGCATACCGATTCAGCTCATTAGCAACCAAAAAACCCTCTTGGTTATACAAAGTCACTGACCAAAATGCACGCACTGGTGGTAGTTGTTTTACATCAAAATGCAAGACATATTCACGCTTTCCATCGAGTAGCTCACCCATACAATCAACGTACGTTGAAGGGTAAACGGCATCTTGCGGCACATTTGCACCCACGCCAAATCGAGCAACAAGTGCCCGTTCAAAATAATCAGTTCCATAGGTCCCTGTTTTGGTTGCTATCATCCACCCATCGGTTACAAGTCCTATTTTTCCTGCGCTCTTTTTTAATAAAGCTATTGCTTCTGCGTAAGCCTTCTGCATATTCAAAACAACACGCGCATCAAGCTGTGCTAAAGTACCTCCGGGGACAAGACCAAGTAATGCCATCTCAGTAAGAATCGGCCAATCGTTGCTGTGTGCCTGCGTCTGCCCAAATATTCGTAAAGCCATCTCAAAAAAAGCCTCTGCACTGAGCGCTTCTATCTGCGCAAGCGGTGCACGTCCAAATGCACGCGTTTGAACATTTTCAGTAACGTCATTTTGCTTGGATTTTTCTTTTTTATAAAGAGAAAGCGGCGTCAGTGTAAAGCCATTTTGTAGTACACGCACGACAGAAAGATCTGCAACACCATTAATCTGGATGCGTCCCAAAATCCACACCAATGCCGTTGGGCACTCAATCTTCTGCATGCCAGAAGGTAGTTCACCTTTCCAACAGATTGGGACTAACGCGAAAGAAGCTGCCATATTCCCATTGGTGCGCGTGCCGGGTGCGGCAAAAACATCACTCCACTGATCAAGCATTTCAAAAACGTAGTAACGATCTCCCATTGCAGGAACCGTGAAAACAACTGGTTCTTGTGAAACATCAACCCACGCAGACGAATAAAGCGTATCGACATTGGGTCTTACAATAAGAGTAAATTTTTCGTTTGGCGTTTCGGTAACATGAAAAAACTGATTCATAGAAGCTAATGTGGGAGCTGTTTTTTGACGTGTAAACTCCAAAAGCACCAATGGGTAAAAAAAGGTATAAGCCGTTCGAATTATTTCTTGTATTCTGGAATCATCAAGATGAGGACTAATGGTGTTTTGTTCTACTGAAAAAGCCAACATACTGGTAAATAAACTCAAAAAAATAAGAGCACATTTATACATCATCGCTTATTTCTCATCTATCGCATTAAGACCAAGAATCGACGTATAAGCTTTTATATGGTCAAGCTCGCACTCGTTCACTATACGTTTTTTATAATAGCTTTGAACGCCACTACCTGCTGGCAACTTCTTCCAGAAACGCTCCACAAAAAAACACTTTTCGGTCGAATTGCTGGCATCAAAAACTCTATTAAAAAAACGGAGAAAAGCAAGACTCTTTATCGGATATGCTGTTTTTAAATACTTATATTTTTCCCTGGTTACTTGTGAGTCAGCTCGAGAATTCAGCACCTTTTTTCTGAGCAGAGGAAAGAAGACTAAGTAGCCACAGATAGAAAGCCGATCTTTTACGGATACATTATCAAAATTATCGAGGAGCGTCTTACAAACAACATCATCATTTTGAATTATATCAATCGTCCCATCAAGAGAGGAATAGCTTTCCAGTCTTTTTACTTTTGCAAGCAGAGACAAATCAGCATCAAGAACAAATCTAAAACATTTTTGCTGATCTTCTGTTCCTAAACATGCTATAAAATCTGAAGAGAATATCGGTGGTTTTATTTTTTTCCCATTGCCACACAAATTATGAAAAAACTGAGTTGCCACTGATTTCTTCTGTTCGGGCTTCAAAAGCTTTCCCCATATCGGCATATTAATATAAATTGGGCCCTGAGAGGATACTAATATCCCTTGAATCGTTTTTGACACTTCTTCACTCTGCATCAAATATTCAGTCAATTCTTTTGACTGCTCAGGAGTAAATTTGCCAAAAAGCTTAATAGCGGAATTAATTTCATTATCTCCTTTATCCTTCCAATTACTGTTCTCCCAAACCTTCTTAACAAAACGCATCTGCTGCTCTGGCTGGAATCTCCCCCATAAACTAAGTAACACGGCAAATGAGGCACCTGACTCAAAAGTTATCTCCACATACTTATCTCTCGTTACCGGCTGGATGAAATCCCACAGTACATTAAGAAGAATCCCACGCTTTGATACACTTCCATCAAAAAGAGTTTTTAAACAGCTCAATTGCGTGACTTCATCTAATAATTTCCATCTATCACACAAGACAGTCGTTTTATCAACAAAATCAACATGCTTGTCATTCACATAGTCTTTCAAAAGACTAACACTTGCTTCATTGCCAAGCAGTCCCCATAGACATCCCAAAAAAAACTTCTTGTTTTTAGGATTTGCCATATCCCAGGCAAAGCATTGAGCAAACAACAACGCTTGGTCTCCTAATCGCGTCCAGTCTTTTTTAAGTGCAACAACAAGATAAATATCCCCCATGCATGAACGTTTCTTACTGCAAAGCTCTCTGAAGCAGTCAAAAAAAAGCTTGTCCGAAAGTTTTTCACTATAGAATGACAAAATAAATCCTTGCACTTCACTCTCAAGCGTTTTAAACTCTGAAAAACGCCCTTCGTCATTATCTTTAATTAGAAAAAGCCTATCTTCTGGGCGAAGCAACACACCGTCATGCAGTATTTCCATAGACAAGCGTACTTCATCAAAATTCTTGCATGGCAGCTTATTTTTCTCACAGAGTAAGCGAAAATAAAAAATACGCTCATCAAAAGAAAGTCTTCCTAAAAACCGCTTTTGCTCTTCCAAAGTAAAATTAAGAAATGCTTCTTCCACCGTTTTCTTTGTCTCATCTTTTTTGAAAGCCTTTTTTAAAGTCTGCTTAAAAACATGAGGTGGCAAAACTAAAAGACTATCTAATCGCTCCTTCAGAGGCCGCTTCCCCCACCATCTATCACCCTGTTTAAAAAGAGAGTCCCAATCACCATGCTCTTTTCTGCAGAGCGGGCACATAAATATCGCGCCAGACGGGTCTATCTCCTGTATCCCGCCGCCGAATTCAGCACTATGTGGGCACTTTACCAATAGATAACTCAATATACACGACGTATGAAATACGTGACCACACGCCAAGGCACAACAACTATCTGCCTCTTTTTTATCGAGTGCATCAATGCAGATGGTACACATTTCCTTTTCTTCAACTTTTTTTTCTTCTATAAGCTCTTCTTGCATGCCCAAGAGCGGGCATAGGGATAAAGTAAAAACCAGCGCCAAGCCATATTTTATTCTCAACATTCTCTTTCCTCGCGCTCTTAATCGAAGCATACAAACAAACATTCTCTTATATCTCAATTCTTCCTCTTGCAAAGCAATCAAGCACATTATACCTTCTAGACTAGATATTTACGATAACTCAAAAGGAGATTTGCGATGAAAATGTGGGTTAAAAAAGTATTCGGTTTTGGACTAGCAAGCTTTTTCGGCGATTTCAGCCACGAAATGACCATCTCTCTCATTCCATTTCTCGTGACTCAATTTGTTGGCGTTGCACTCGCACCGCTGTATTTAGGACTCATTGCAAGTGCAGGCGACGCCTGTGCCAGCATTGTCCGACTCTTTTCAGGCCTTATGAGTGATCGACTAGCACGGAAAAAACCACTCATTATGTTTGGATATGGCATCACCGCGCTCTTTTCAATGCTCATCGGTTTTACCAACTCAATTGGGCAACTCTTTCTGTGCCGTATTCTTGCTTTCACCGGAAGTGGACTTAGAGAACCTCCGCGCGATGCTCTTATTGCGACCGTCATAGAACCAGAACATTATGGTCGCGCTTTTGGGTTGCGCAACGCCATGGACACCCTTGGAGCACTCGGCGGGCCACTCTTTGCCTTTTTTTGTGCAGGAATTTTTTCACTCAAAGAACTCTTTGCTCTTTCATTTATTCCTGGAATATGCACCGTTCTTGCCATTTTATTTTTCACTCATGATGCTGAGAAAAACACTACGCCCCCAAAAACATCAAACCCAACGCTCTCTTTTTTGCATGATTTTATGCAACTTCCTTACGCTTTTAAACTTTTTACTAGCATTCTCTTTATCTTTGATCTTTGTAACTTCAATAAACTGCTTTTGCTTGCACGAACACAAGAAATGCTCGGCCTTGATCTTACTACCGGCGTTCAATCGATGGTACTGCTCTATGCGCTTTTTAACATCGTACGCGCATGCAGTGAGTTTATTATTGGATTTATCGGGGACAGGCTCAATAAAATAGTGCTCCTTGCTTTTATAGGATGTGGTCTTTTTGCCTGTGTTGCCTTCTTGCTCATACCATCTCACGCCTCTTTTGGGTACAGTGCTTTTGTTTTTTCTTTAGCTGGAATCAGTGCTGCAGCATTCACAACACTTAAAAAAGCATGCGCAGCCGAGATGCTCCCTGCTGAAATTCGTGGAACTGGTTATGGCGTTTTACAAGCAAGCGAAGGCTTTGCCACGCTTGTTTCTAGTGCATTGGTTGGATTTCTTTGGAGTTATTATTCAGCTACAATCGGTTTTTCGTATGTTATTTTTTTAAGTCTGCTTTCTCTTGTTTTATTGATTGGGCTAGCTCGTTCTCATATTTATTTTCCCAAAGCGCCCATTTTGTAGTAAACAAAAATAAACGCATAGATCCGCATAATTTTTAATGTTGTTTTTTTCAATACCGCTATAATAAAAACGTAAATTATTAAAAATCTTTATGGTAATGCTTACATTCAGCCTTCATGCACCGATTTACCAGCTATTTTCGCTTATTATTTTTAAGGACCAGTATGGCATCATCTCTAAAAAAAATATTTTCTCTTGCGGCCTTATTTGTCAGCCAACTCCTTAACGCCTCAAACTCAATAGAATTGTTTTATGGTGCTCTTAAGGCAAACGACACCGCACAGGTTAAACAATGTTTAAAAAATAACCCTCTGCTTGCAAACACTCCGCACAAAGGATACATTTCGCCTCTTTTTGCTGCCAAAAACGCAGGTACTGTAAAACTATTACTCGAGCACAAAAGCAACCCAAATATTCTTGAGCCAAAATTCAAAGTCTCCCCGTTTTTCTGCTTCCTTTCAAAAGCAAGCGCAACACAAGATTTTACTATCCCCCAAATCTTTCTTGATTACGTAGACATTACCGTTCCCCACAATGCAATTGACAAAGGCGCTCCGTTACTTGCTACCATTTGGTATGCCTCTAACAATAATTGGGACAGCGTAACACAATGGTTTGCTCAACAATGTAAAAACCCCAATGCACAAGACAACCAAAAACGCTCACTGCTCCACTGGGCGGCACATTATAGGTGTCTTGAGGCAGTACGCATTCTTCTTAAAAGAAATGCCGATCCTAATGCAAAAAATATTTTTGACGAATCACCGTTTTCAATCGCTCTTAAAAATTGCGTTCTCAAAACAGGAACTACTCGTATACCTCTTATCTTTCTGGCCTATGGAGCAGATCCAAAATTTCGCTACAACAACGAAAATCTCATTCACTTTTTTCTTACCTATTGCAAAGACAAAAAAGACCTTACCCAAGCAATAGAATATCTCATTGAAAGCGGTGTCAACCCTCTTGAACCAGACTCAGACGGCATACTTCCCTACGAAAAAGCTGAAAAAATTGGATTTGATGACGTGAAAAAATTATTACCCTCCCCAACCAAGCTCAGTTAGGCGGGATAAAAACTTCGTAAAATATTGACAAACACGTATTATTTAAACGAAGATAAAAGAAGGATTTAAGAACAAATATAAGAACATACGGCATTAATCGGAGAAAGTATGAAATGGAGTATAATACTGGGCCTATGGGTGATTTTTAACATCACTCCATTCCCCCTAAAATGCATGGATTTTTCATCCCAATCCACTGAAATAAATACCCCAGACGCATCTCTGCTTTTGTTACAATTGAATGCCTATTTAAAACAGCTGGAAACTCTGCAAAACCAACCTTCAGTCACACTACAAGAGACATGTTTTTTTTTGGATTCTTCTTTTAATGAACAAAAAGAGCACTTTCTCAACTTAGATTATACAGACTTTCTTGCTCCCGAAGATAAACTCAGCAAACCACTTCAAGAAACGCTCCCTGCACCCAAAAAAACCGCGCCGTCATCACATACAAGAAACCGTACTTTTATATTTGAAAAACAAGCTCATTTCCCCGGAACCGTCTATACGCACAATATAGAAGATAAACTCAGGGAACAGATTGCGCGTTCTCAAAATGACCATAGTGCAATTTATAAAATCAAAGAACTTCTAAATCAATATCAAGGGCCCACTGTTCTTATCAATCTTCTCACACAACAAAAAATTACCGCTCAAAAAACACTCAAAACACCACCCCTCTTCGTCGCCGCCAAAGACTGCTCTTTTGAGTGTATCAAAGCACTTTTAGAACGAGCACTCTATCTGCTAAATACCCCAAAAAATACATTGTATACAGTAAATCAATTACGAACTACGCTCAAACAAGCTCTTGAAAATGCTGCGTATGTAGCTCAAAACAACAAAGAAAAGAATAAAATCATCCCTTTTTTGATGGTAAAAGCAAAACTTTTACAATAAGAACCCGAGCGCTTTTATTTTGAAACCCATCTTGTTAAATCAAATCGAGAAGACGGCATGGGAAAAAGTACTGCTTTGCAACCAGGCAAAAAAATTAAAAACGGGGGCTTCAAAAAGAAGCCCCTCACATTTTACAAACTATTGCAGATCGATTTCACCAGAGACGATTTATCCTCAAAATTCCCTGTATAGACAACGTCCGGTTTATAGGGCTCATTGTGCCCCCTTTTTCTCCCACGATACACTTTGAGCGGAATTATAAACTGCCCTTGCCCGCTAGGAAGATCAACCGAGCGAACGTCCATATAAAGCGAATCTGCTCCCGTTGTCTTACCCCATAAAGTCACCGGGTAATCAAGCCCTTTGAGCTCATCGAGAAAATCTAACGTTGCACTAACACAGTAGCGGTCTACAATCGCATAGATCTTTGCGGAAACTTTGTGTCCATATTTTTCTTTAACAAGCGATGGCTCAATTTTTTCTTCTTCGCCCGATGCATGCATAAGACGCATAAGAGTAATCCCCTTCTTGAGTGCCTGCTCCATTTGAATGCATACGCGCTCCCACGACCGCGCTGATTCACTTTCTACCCCAAAATTTTTCGAATTTTTTTCAGCGATAGTCTTCCAATGAGCTAGATTTTCAGGACTTACTCGATATTCAACATAAACCGATTTATTGAGTAAATCACGCTGTTGATCTGCATATTCCTTGGAAAAAAGTGAGGAAACAATTTCATGCCCCCATGCAGAATCTCCACCACCATTCCCCTGTAGATCAAAGATGATTGCCTTGCTTTTTTGCAGCGATGGCATGACCTTAAGAATCTCTTCAAGCGCTTTTTGTTGCTCTTCACTAAAATCAAAAGTAGGTATGCGTATCAAATAAACATCAGAGCATACCTTTTCATAAGAAGGCAGTGCATCCATAGAATTTTTAATATTCTCCGTAGCTTTTTTGCAATAAGCAGGGAACACGCGCAGATGTGTATCGTCAAAACTATGGGCAAACGCTTGCATCACTTTCCAATAATCATCTTCATCTTTAATACTGCACAGACTGCTCTCGGCCTCTTTATAAGACTTCACCAGACTCACATTAAAAAATGGATCTTCTTTATTAACCGGTCCTGGATGATGTTTAAATATTTGCTCATGCATAAATGCAAGGTCTTTCATGGCAAACTTTTGCCACTTTTTCGCCTCTTTCACCACCGGTTGTTGATTAAGTATTTTAGTAAGCGAATTGGCAATATCAAAAGTTGCATTGAGGCATCCGTCTGGATGCATAAGAGCTGGTAAAGAAAAGCGCTTGCTTGATTTAGGCTCACTGGAGCTACCATTTGCTCCACGTAAGGGCGCAGTAAAAATTGCGATAACAAAAAAAAGAGATAGATAGATTAATTTCATAGGGATCCTATTATGACTTTAAAAATAGCACTTTTGACGCTAAAGTATTTTATGAAAAAGTATACAGATTTGTAATTTTTTTGTCAATGCGCTAGGAAAAACACCAAGCCAACACATACTCAACCATTCTTGACAAATCCGAGGATCATGGGATAGGAGATTAAGTATGCGACACATATTGCATGCAAGCTTTGTCAATGGCCTATTTGAAAGATAAGATTGTGAAGTTCGGTATCCTCCTCCTAGCTCTACTTATTGCGTACGTGCCCTCACTCTTCGCTGGCAAGCTACACGAGCTAATCAGTAACAACAAAATTGCAGAGATTGAAGAGTTTCTCAAAAATGGGGGGACCAAGGAAATCAACACGCCAAATGAAAATGGCGAAACCCCGCTCTTTTATGCATGCTGCAAAGAAAATTTCAAACTAATAGAACTTCTTATTAAGCATGGCGCAAACGTCAATACTCCACCCCAAACAGGATTTACTCCGCTCATGCTCGTATGCTTAAGACAAAACCTCAAATTAGCAAAACTTCTCATTGAACATAGCGCAAACGTTAATACTCCAGATATAGACAAAAAAACGCCGCTCTATTATGCATGCAACAATGAAAATCTAGCGCTAACACAACTTCTCATTAAAAGTGGTGCGGATGCAACCATCATATTTTTGCCGCCACACTCTGCCAAAGATATTGTGTGCAGCGTATGGTCCACCCAGCAGCGCAAAGAGCTTCTTTTAAGTCTCATATCCTTCCCACAACAACCAAATGAAACAGCAGAACAAAAAAATACTAGAACCTTCTTGGAAGATGCCATCGCAAGACTGGCCAGATGGATAAGGCAGGATGCCGATCCTATACCTGAAGTTCCCGCAACCAACGTTCTGTCGAAATCAACGCTGGTTGAAAACCCTGCACAAGAGATTGCTCGGCTTGAGCATCTGATAAAAATCTTGTTATTTACAACCCGTCAAAAAGCAACCAATGGGCTCAATAAAAAAACAACCCTGAACAAGTTTGAGAAAAAGGCCCTTTACACCTGGCCGAAAAACTTCTTTCCAATAGATAACTTCCCAACGTGGCTCACGCAACCCCTACTCAACCACTATTGCATCATAAACAATATCAGCACTGACCAACTGGCTGTTTTCCGCAAACTTCTGAATTTAGCCAGAACTAGCGCCTTGCAATACAACGAGATAGTAGAGAAAAACAAAACCAACCAGACCGTGCAAGTAACTAAGTATGGCCGCCGTTTATACGATATCTCTATCTGGTTTAACAAAGATAAAGAACTTTTCAAACAGTTTGTGCAGAGCAAAACAAAGAAAGTAAAATCGACTGTCATCTGTGAAGACGTAACAGAAAAGTACAGAACCCCTATAAAACCCTAGTCCTCTTTAAATAACTTAGTACTCGCATATCTATCTCCTCTATCGGGGAAAACAGTAACAATAACGCCTTTTTCAAGACTTTTTGCAAGCTCAAGAGCACCCCAAAGCGCAGCTCCCGATGACATTCCAACCGATATCCCTTCTTTTTTAAAAAGGTCCCGAGCAAGATCAAAAGCCCATTCATCTTCGGCTATAAAAAGTATCTGGTCGAGCTTTGATTTATCGTAAATCGGTGGTGTGTAGGCGGTCATGTTACGCAATCCTTGGATAGTAGAAAAGGGCTTTGGTTCAACGCCTATTATCTGGACTGTAGGATTAAATTCCCGCAACCGACGCCCAACACCCATCAAAGTACCCCCAGTCCCCATAGCTGAAACAAAATGAGTTATTTCAGGGACATCGCGGATGATTTCTGACCCCGTCGTCTCATAGTGTGCTTGAACATTCGCTTGGTTTTCAAATTGATCGAGCATAACATATTGGTCAGGGTGATCCTTCACCATTTTACGTGCAACTTCGATGGCATAATTAGTACCTTTTGGCCCATCGGTTAGAATTAATTCAGCACCAAAGGCCTCAAGAAGCTTTCTACGCTCTCGACTAACGCTTTCGGGCATTACGGCTACAAAAGAATAACCAAAGACAGCAGCTAGAGAAGCAAGACCAATACCAGTGTTACCACTCGTTGCTTCTATTATCTTTTTTCCAGCGGTTAATAAACCACGTTTTTTGGCGTCTTGGAGCATAAAAAGAGCAATCCGATCTTTGACCGAACCACCTGGATTACCACCCTCTAATTTTGCCAGAATTTTGACGGCAGGAGTTGAATACCTTGTAAGCTCAACTACCGGGGTATTCCCCACAGACTGCCAGATACCCGTATATTTCATTTGTACCTCTCTTCCTTTTCACCATCCATTTCCCCCTCCACTTTTACCGTCAAAGTGTAACAAAAGCAACGCGAGAAAACCAGAGAGTAGATTCGCTGGTCTCTTGCCAACCTTGCCTTTTCAATGGAGCTGCGTATAGTTAGCAATTGCTCAGAGGGAGCCACAAGCAAACACGAGCACTTGATACTAAAATTAGAGTTGAAAAGACAAAAAATAGAAAAAAAGGATACCTGAGTATGTCAAAAAAAACTTTTAAACGCATCATCACAGTAGCAACGTACCTGACAGCATTATCAGCACTACCCTCAAACGCCATGAATTTTTCTTTTCATACGCCGTTATATCAGCAAAAAACAATGGATCTTTCTCTTCATGATGCCGTGCAACAGCAGGACCTCGAAGTTATAGATATCTGTATCTGGGATTTAAAAATCAACATAAACAGCATGGATAAAAACGGCAAAACACCCGTCCATATCGCCGCAGAACTTGGGTATAAAAAGGTAACTAAGCACCTCATTATACAAGGCGCAAATCTCTCCATAAAAGACAATTCTGAGAAAACTGCTGCTGATGTGGGTACACCCCAGACCGCCGCGTATATTCGGCTTGCTCAAGATTTTTATAGAGCACTAGAAAACAAAATAAATTTTCAGACCTTTGCCAAAGAATGGTTAACGGCAGACAATTTTATTCGTTTTGTTGGCAAACTTCTCTTTGTGCAACCACTTAAAGAGACAGAAGCCTTCTCTGGCAACTTTTATTCCTGGTGCCACAGCAATAAAAAAACAGACTGCCTTGTTCTAAAAAAAGGTGTAAAAAAAACAAAAAATACTCAAAGCCCCGTTTTAAAAAACAGAGACCTCATTGAAGAAAAAAATCCTGAAGAAGAAAAAAATCTCATTGCGCTCGAACCAACTCCAAAAAAAACCTCAACAATTATCCTGGAAGGTAGTCAACTACACCAGTCTGCTGCAGAGGGTAATCTCATTCTGCTTGAACAGCTCTTAGGAGCCGGCAAGGATATATACCGCAAAGACGACAAAGGGCGAACACCTTTTGATATTGCAATACAGACTGGTCAAACTGATGCAGCATGGCGACTGCTCCTCGCTGACAAAACATATCGAGCCTCCGCTAACCAAATCCCGTTCAAACTATTTGCAAACACATATCTGACCACCGAAGAAAACTGTCTATTTATAAAGAAACTTATTACCGACCTAGACCCAGAATTCCTTGACCGAATTAATAGATTTCTCGAGAAAAAAAACTGGAAGAAAAACATAATATCAAAACATGCCACTAAAAACCTCCCGCGCGCAATACAGATCATAACGGAGAAGTCTCGTGAAGACTTTAATAAGTGGGATGAGGGCAGCCGAAAAGCCTGGGAATACAACCACATTATTCCTCAACTCAGAAAGTGCTCGTTAACAGAGATGTCGTGCGGAGGTAATACAATATTCCACTATGCGGCCCAATGGAACATGCCAACAGTCGCCCTCTTTCTCATTAAAAACGGTGTTGATATTAATGCACAAAATTTTGAAGGAAATACCGCGCTTCACATAGGCGTATACTTCAGCAATCTCGATGTAATAAAGGCATTGATCAATAGTGGCGCAAATTCTACCCTCAAAAACGACGAGAAAAAAACAGCGCTCCTGCTCGCCGCAGAGAGCATGAATCCACAGATGCTCTCCCTTCTTACAGAGGCCAGTCCCTCTCCCGCAAACCATGTTGACGAAGATGGCAATACAGCACTACACATCGTCGCAAAAAACAACTATGCTGATGCAATATCCTACCTCCACAATGCTGGATTTAACCTCAACGCTCTCAATAATCAACAGAGGACCCCGCTCCACCTCGCAGCCGCCAATGGGGCAAACAAAAGCGCATCTGAACTTATCAAGCTCGGAGCAACCTTAACACCAGACATTTTTGGAAAAACACCTCTCCATTACGCAATAGAGTTGGAGAATGAGGAGATGATCTATCTTTTGGCAAAGCAAGCGGAATCTGTTCTAAAAAAGACTCCGTCTGGAAAAACCGCCTACGATAGTGCAAATAAAAGACTCTCAATGTGTAAATATACCAGTGCCTCAGAAATCAAGTTGCGCAGAATCGTCGACTATCTGGGCATACTTATAGAACTTCCCCTCGTTCGAGAAAATAGCGCGTGGGCAAAACTACTTGCTAAAAACTCGACTCTTATAATGCAGGTACCCTTATTATATGAAAGCCTACAAAATAAAAAGACGCTGCCACACCCTGCCTTGATACTCCTCAATCAACGCGCCAGTGCCTATACCCTACAATGCATGCTCAAAAAAATTCAGACCAATAAAAAGTTGTATGATTGCAAAATTTGTTTTAAGAAATGATAATCTGAGCGCTCATACCCACATAAATCACCCATTTAATGTAAGCATGCCAATTTCTGCACATAACACATCTTTATCGACAATCTCGATAAACAGGCTGGATTAAATTGTTGTTTTCTTCAAAACTCGTATACTAGCAGCGCAAACTATTAAGCTTTTTAAACTGGAAAAAACAACCATGAAGAGAGCCTTATTGCAAAAACATTTAAATTTTATCCCAGTTTTTCTTGTTTCTCTTTTTTGGGCTAGCGCCACGCTTAACGCCTCCAATACAACAAAACTATTTTACAAAGCTCTTAAAACAAACAATGCTGAACAAGTCGATAAATACTTAACAAACGACCCTCAACTTGCCAACATCTCTTATAAAAAATACATTTCGCCTCTTTTTGCAACCAAAAACAAAGAAACAATACAACTACTACTCAAACACAGCAGCAATCCAAATATTCTTGATCCGACGTTAAAAATCTCCCCTTTTTTTAACTCTCTCATGGAATCAAGCACGACGAAAGACTTTACTATTCCCCAGCTTTTTATTGATTATGACGTAGACATTACTCTTCCACATTATATAGAGGGCACAACTTCCCCTCTAATCGCCACTATTTGGATCCCCCAGAAAAAAAACTGGTCCTACGTAATACGCTGGTTTGTTCAACAATGTAAAAACCCCAATGCACAAGACGCACAAAAACGCTCTCTGCTCCATTGGGCGGAACATTATGACCAGTTTGTGGAGGCATGTACCCTTCTTAAAAGAAACGCTGATCCTAATACAAAAGACATTTTTGGTGAATCGCCTTTTTCACTCACCATTAAAAAATGTGTTCTCAAAAAGGCTACCATCAATGAGCCCCTCTTCTTTTTGGCATATGGTGCAGACCCAAAAACTCGCTACAAAAAAGAAAATCTTATTCACTTTTTTCTTACCTATTGCAAACACAAAGAACGCCTCGCAACAATAATAGAATATCTCATTGAATGCGGTGTCGACCCTCTTGAAGCAGACTCAAAAGGAATACTCCCCTCCATAAAGGCTGAAAATCTTGGATTTGATGAAGTAAAAAAAATACTCAAAAAACAGACCTGAGATTACTTTGTTTTTTATACCCTAGAAAGGCACTTTATGACAAACACAAAACAGATCATTATCACTCTCATGATTCTGGCTTTGAGCGGGCCTCTAACCAACTTCGCAATGGAGAAGGTTGATGCAAAAGAGCTATACCAACTTCTTGCAAATGATGACCAGTACCATCTCGACAGCCCTTCAAGCAAAGCCACGACGCTTAAAAAACGGATGCGCAGCTACAAAAGAGAAAAAGAACTTTGCTCAAGATTCTTAACCCTTGCCATTGAAACAAACAACCTAAAAATGGTTGAAATATTGCTTGATGGTGGAGCTGAAATAAATTGGCCTAATTATGAAATTGCAAACGGTTTCTTACCCATCCATACCGCCTGCATGTATAACGTTATTGATATTGTAAAGTTACTTGTAAATAGAGGGGCTAATATAAACCTCAAAACAAGAACTGAAGAGCGCCTAACCCCTCTATTTATTTCAATTTTTAAAGGCAATACTGAACTTCTAGAATTGCTTTTAAAGAACAAGGCTCAGACAAAACATGCATTTGAAATAGCAGCCCATACCAACAACCTCGAGGCCGCTAAACTTCTTGTGCAATATGACGCTACCCCGAATAAGGAATCTATTGGTATAGCCGCCGCAGATGCAGATATCGAATTTATAGAATATATCCTTGAGCATGCAGAGATCTCAGAGTGCAGAAAGGTGCCGTACAAAAAATATTATGAGCAAGCTATTAATAAAAAAAGGGGTGACATGGCCAATTACCTGCTCTTCATTTCAAACCTATACAATGCAATAGATGGCACCATGCCTTTTGAACTCTTTGCCAAAAGCTATCTCTCCACTAAAAAAAAGAGTTTAAGAGTGCAAAAGCTCCTACGACTTGATACCAAAGGGGATTTCACCAATGCGTTTCAGCCTTGGCTCAAAAGTAAAAAATAACATCTCAGACAACTGTCCATAATGCATTGACCTCAATCTTACTTACTGCACCGAACTTTCCAAAAAGCATTCGAGAAAATTCAAAAGCTATGGGAAAGACTAAAACTACTTTTTTGATAACTGCAATGCAGCAAATGAATTTGTTAACAATTTAACATTCGAATTATCGATAGTGGTTTTCGAAGGTTTTTTAAGAGTACTTTTATCAAGAATAAAACAAACAATGGCCAGATAGTTATTCGATAGCGCAGCGTCTAACGGCGTCTTTCCCCACTTATTTTTTATAGTAAAGTTCGCACCCTTGCTTGCCAAAAGCTCAATAATCTCAATATACCCATTCTCTGCCGCTGCATGAGCCGCCGTTCTACCACAATCATCAATTTGGTCCGGGTTAGCCCCTTTTAAAAGATAACCATACACCGCTTTAATATCCCGTTTAAACACTGCTTGATGGAGTAGTGGCATGGCTGGCAAATTGTTTTGATGCGTAGCCCCTAAATCTATTGTATAGACCACAATAAAACTAACACAAATAAACGTGTATAGTGGCAACATTCTAGCCATTATCATCTCCCCTCTCTCCATAGATATAACTCAACGTTTTCCCTCTTGAAAAAGCAGTAATCAACCGCCCGTTGTTCAATTATAATAAAATCAGACAAAGATAAAAACAGATCTTACACCAGCGCTACCTTTTCTAGGCCGGTGAAAACTGTTCTAATTGATAGATACCAAGTTGCTTTTCAATACGCTCGACCGATTGTACTGTTGTTTCAAAACCACCCTCTCCTAAAGACTCTCGTTCCAAGTCATCAAATTTTTCACCCAATTCTTTAAATGCTTCTTCACTCATAAGTGAACGAATCTGGGGAAACAAAACAGTATCTTCACGTGCTGCATGAGGTCGATACATGGTAATAAATTGCCACAACAAATGCTTAATCTCTCCCTTTATTCTCCAACTCAAAATCCGTTTCCCTTCTATTATTTTTTGTAACTTACCTCTCATTTTTCGGCCTTTATTATGTTGGTCCCGTAACGTTTTTACAAGGGCAACCTCAATTTTGTTTTTTTCAAAAAGTGGGAATATATAATTTTCTTCAAGTTTTTCATGATAGTCTTCAATAAATGACTCTATAATATGCAAGACATCATTAAAAACTGCAGCAGGAAAATCTTCATGATTATCAATTCTTTTTATACCATTTTCACAAAGCAAGCAGACGCGACTTATAATGCCATGTTCACGCATCAAATCTTCTGTTAATGGAATTTCAACTTCTTCTGAAAGCATTGGCAAGGCCACTAACACTATAAACAAGAAAAAATAGCTTTTGATATGCTTTTTGCGCCCTATCTTCATAAAAACCCTCACCATTAAAACAGCCATTCATATTTTGAAAACTCTATCATAATCACCTTGATTGGTTCAATTAAAAAAGGATTAAACTCTTGTCTTTCACTCTTCTTCTGGGCAAAAATAACAGTACTTACTGTTTTATATTTTCTACCCTTAAGGATTTTTATGTACGCAAAAAAAGCGCTGCTCGCACTCCCCCTTTTTATCATTTTATGCACCATGCAGATGAGTGCTCAAAACTCTGAAACAGTAGAAAAGCGCACACTCACAACCCCTGTCGGCAAAGAGTTTTCCGTTAAAGTATACGAAAATGGCACCACCGGGTCCCTCTGGTTCTGGCTTACCAATGATGCACCCACACATAATCCAATACAGCTCGTACGCAAAGAGACCATTGTAAAAAAAACAAAGAAAATGTTAGTGGGAAGTGGGCAGGATGTTAACTGGATTTTCCAAGCAACTACACCAGGAACGCATCATATTTCTATGGTTTATAAACGTCCATGGGAACAGAGTATTGGACAGTATCTTGAAGTCACGGTTGAAGCAGCAGCGTAGAAGGAGTTATCAATTCTAATCTTTTAGATTGACGAATTGTAGTTTTAAAGCTACAATAATTATATTAAGACAGGTAATGCACTGTGAAGATTATTACTTATACCTCAAGCACTGGAAAATCGCCATTCTATGCCTGGCAAAAAAAACTCGATGCACCAACAAGAGCTATCATTAGAACAAGACTAGATCGAATTAGTCTCGGCAATCTCGGCGATAGCAAAATTGTAAAGGGCGGAGAAGGTATTTGGGAGCTTCGCATAGACGTTGGACCTGGTTACAGAATCTATTTTGGCAAAAATGGTACGACTATTATTGTTCTTTTAGTTGGAGGTGCTAAAAAGACTCAAGAACGAGATATAGCCAAAGCAAAACAATATTGGCTTGAATGCAAGGAATTATTAAAATGAATAAAAAATTAATAGATTATCAAGAGCAATTGCTTCAAGACCTTCAAAATCCACAAGAAGCAATCGAATATCTCAATGCAGCACTATTGGATGAAGATCCTCGTATCTTTTTATTAGCATTAAAAAATGTTGTCGCTGCCCAAGGAAAAATATCCAAAGTCGCAAGAGAAACAAATTTAAATCGTGAAAATCTATATCGCATGCTTTCTACCAAAGGGAACCCAAAGTTAACAAGTATTATTCCTATCCTTGATTTTCTTGGCTTACACCTGTCCGTTCAACCGCATCACAATAAATAAGCTCTATTTTCAGTAATACCCACCATTTCTATTGTTTACAAACGTCCATGGGAACAGAGTATTGGACGGTATCTTGAAGTCACGGTTGAAGCAGCGGCGTAACTTGTATTGCTCTAAGAGTTTTTTTATTGGGCTGTTTTACGCTTTCTTCGATTGATTTAAACAAGCGTTCGTTTTTTACATTCATCATTATTAACTCCGTTAATAAAAGGCTTATTTCTCATTATATATTACCCAAAAAATCGGACTTCATCTTTTGCATTCACGGCCTGTTATTTTCTCGCTACAATAGCTGACATTGTTGTAGCCGAGGGAAATCTATTTTTTGGAAGAGCCGTTTAATGAGCAAATCAGTAGCAATTATTGGGGGTGGCGTTGCCGGGCTTTGTGCTGGCTGCTTCGCCTTAGAAAAAGGGCTTTGTGTCACCATCTTTGAACAAAACGACATTCCTGGCGGGCTCTGCACTGCATGGAAACGGGACGACTACACTATCGACTTTTGTATTCACTGGCTCACCGGCGCGACCGGAAATAGCGATCTTTTTAAAACGTGGCAATTTCTCGGTGTTATTAATACCCTTACCTACACGTTTCCTGATGAATTTATGCGTATTGTTGGCATTGATGGCACCTCGCTTATCTTCACCAAAGACTTAGATAAACTCGAAGCCGACATGCTCGCCCTTGCACCAGAAGATGCTCAAGAAATCAAACAACTGATCAAAGCAATAAAGCGATTTGCTCAATCAAATTTTGGACTCATTCAGCCCCGAACATACTGGCAAAAATTAATCTCTTTAATTCGATTGATTCCTCTTTTACCTACCTTTAAAAAATATGGGCCATTATCGCTCAAAGAATTAGGCGCTCTTTTTAAAAATCCCTTCTTATCAAAGGCATTTGCATCAACGTGGGACCCGCGCCTTTCTGCTATGATTCTGTTGGGAATGCTCGCTTGGCATCACCGCGGTATCTGTGGTTACCCCATTGGTGGGTCAATGGCATTTGCACGAGCCCTTGAAAAACGTTTTCTTGAGCTTGGGGGAACAATTCACTACAAAACAGCTGTCTCTAAAGTCGTCACGCATGATCAAAAAGCTGTTGGTGTCGAACTTAAGGATGGAACTTTGTTTGCCTCTGATTATGTGATCTCTGCAGCAGATAGTCACCAGACGTTTTATCAATTACTTGAAAACAGACATACCACACCAAAAGTCGCTTCTTATTTTCAAGAACTTCCTCTCTTTGGGCCTCTTATTTTTGTCGCTTTTGGGGTTAAGAGAACTTTTGAAAATGTTTCACAACAGGTCAGTTGTTCACTGTTTCAGATCCCAAAAACGCATATCGCTGACCGTGATCACGAATGGTTGCAAGTAAAAATATACAATCAAGACAACACTCTTGCACCGCAAGGGAAGACGCTTGTGACTGTTCTCATCGACTCTGACTACGACTACTGGAAAAAACTAGAACAGGATCCAACCGCCTACGCAGAAGCAAAAGAGAGAGTTGTACAAACAATTATTCCGCTGCTTGACCAGTTAGTCCCAGGCATTGCACCGGACATTGAAATGCACGATATTTCAACACCGCTTACGGTTAACCGCTACACGGGCAATTGGAAAGGCGCGTACGAAGGATGGCTCCCTACACCAAAGACCATAATCATGTCCATGGAAAAAACAGTACCCACTCTCCAGAATTTTTATATGGTTGGGCACTGGGTACAGCCAGGAGGTGGTCTTCCAAGTTGTGTTATGACCGCGCAAGAAGTGGTAAAAATGCTCTAAAAAAAGGGGCGTCTGCCAATGACGCCCCGGATCGTACTCCTTACAAGTACCGGTGAAACCGATCTTTTTCTATTGTTAACTCCCGGAGTGGAATCTGTTTTTCAAAGAGATATTCGTAGCGCAGGAAGCGCATAATATCTCGGTTTTGATCGAGCGATCCGCGCGTATTTATAATAAACAGCTCTTCAAGAGATGAGTTATTCCACGATAATCGCGGAAACTGTTTTATAGCATACATCGTATAAAATTCCTGTGCTGCGGTTGGTGATGGTATTCTATCGAGCTCCATTCTTGTCGGCAACAGAAGCGTTACCGCACATGCTGGATTTACTTTTTGTCGCACCTGCTCTATAAGATTGATTATTTGAGGAGCAATATTCTGCAAAAACCGTTCAATAGTGATGCTTTCGTGAAGACAATCCTTCATTTTGGCATAATAGACCGGCAAGTATGCAACAACAAGGCAATCGATAGCATGTGTTTTACAGAGCTGGAGTGTTTTCTCAAAAGAATCCTTCAGATCGACGATATCAACAATATCCTCGATTTTTATCTTTGCAAGATCTGTAGCTGCTCCCCCACCCTCCAAAAACTTTGTTGGGTGAGGAGTAGATCCTAAAAGAGCAAGTCGTTTAACTGTCTTGGGGACAGAAAAGGAGAAGCGATCACCGACGCTCCTTTTAGTGTAGTAGACTATCGCGCCCACGCTCATAGCGGTAATTAACAAACCAAAAACAACGTATACAAAAAATGTTCTCATTATTCTTTCTCATTTTGTTTTAAAACAGCACCCAAGAATGTATGTACTTTTTTGTTGATAAAGAATTGGTTTACAAGATGTCTTTTTGTAGAGCCACCGTTATTGTAGGGAGTAAAATCCTTATAAATCTTTCCACCCTGCGTCTCGAAATGTACCGACAAAGGAGTTATGTTGTGGGTTGAGAAAACTTTGATGATTTTCTCGTTCTGTTCCTGATTATGGTTGATGAACGCATAAGATCCAGTTGTACCAATTTTTGACACAAGTGCAGCTAAAATAGTCTGTACGTTTGCCACAACAAGCTCCTGTGTTTGTATTTCGGATGCTTGCAAGGCGAAGTCTTTTTTGACTATCTTGGCATTCATAAGGGAGGCGATTTTTGGTATCAGGATCGTAATTGAAAGGTCAAATTGCGGCAACTCCTTTGCTATCTCTTTATAAAGGCGCTGGTAGTATGTTGCCGAACAGGTCAAGAAACGTTGTATATCTTCTACACTCTCATTTCCCACCCCCTGGAAATAAGAAGGCAAGAAGAGATGTACTAAAAATTTCCCATTTTCTGACGCTTTTTTACATAATTCCGTTATGTTTTTTTTCAGCACTGTTTTATTGATTGCAGTTGCAAAGAAAAGAGCAATGGCATACTTTTTTAATGCCTCACTTGGTATGTCATCAAAATCAAAATCCATCAGAGCTGTTTTGAAGTCATTTGTCAGATGATGTCTAAAGATCTTCCTAACAGCCTTAGTGGGTTGAAGTTTCCTAATTGCCTTGTCTACCATCGCTTTGTCGCCGTTTTTATCTATTGCATAGAGAAACCCATACTGTTTTTTGACTGTTTCATAGAAATCACCGTAATGTTTATAACTTGGTGTTGCTCCAAAGACCCCGATGGGTGCTTTGGCAGATGGTATTGCTTTCGTGATGCTCTCGTTATTATTCTCGTCAATAATAGTGACCGTAATTACGGCCTCACAAGTGGTTAAGCAGAGTAACGCAAAAAAGGCTGTACAAGCCGTTAGTTTTGTTAAAAATATGGTTTTCATGATAATAACTCCTATAAAATCAAACTAAATAGTTTCTACGGTATATTTTGCGCGAATAGACTCGATGTTTTTTGCATCGATATGATGGCGTGCGCACTGTTCGCCATTAAGTTTCAAGACAAATCTTCCTGCATGAGCAAAAGGCAACCGTTCAGGCTTGCTCCCCTTTTCAAGTATCTGACGAGTAAGGCGGGCTCCTTCAATCCCAAACTGTTCTTCATCGACACCAAGAGCTGAAAGCGCTCCTCTATTTACAGAATCAAGATCACCAGCAATAAGTGGCTTTTCAAATCTATTACAGAGTTTCAGAAGCCCATCAAGCCCCGAAACCGCAACATTGTCTTTGAGGATCATAACAATATCAGATTGCTTGATCGCTTCGGTTGTTTTCGTCGGTATTTCAGCTGGCGAGAAGATCGCGACTGCTTTGAATAAGTGGCCCATGCTCGATACCTTTCTTTCGACCAACTCTTTGTCTTGTTCAAGATTTGAGCCTCCCGTTGGGCAGTAGATTAAAAGAAAGCGTTTTAAAGCTGGTAACATTTTACACACAAGATCGATGTGCAAGTCGAAATCATTTTCTTCGAGAATCCCTGTCACGTGGGCGGCAGCTTGTGTTATTCCCATAGTCTCCGGATGCGACACGGCAGTGAAGATCTGAGGAGTTGTGCTTGCATGCTTGAAAAGAAGATTCTTGATAAGCAGTGTAGCCCCAGTGCCAATAGTAAAGATGGCATCAAAATCATCGTTAACACACTTGTTTGCAAAGAGCGCCATACGTTGCCCATCTCCAGCACCATTAAATATCGTGACAGAGTAAGATGCATTGGGTGAATCGTTTAACGTTCTGCTATAGGCCTTTGCGATTTTTTCAAGACTCGGATGTACTGCCGGCGAAAGAATGGCAACTTTAAAATGAGATTTCTCGGTCTTCAGTTCTGGTGTACTGTTTTGCATAAAAACAACTATGGCGCAACATGCGACTACAAGAGCCAGGGTAATAAAAATATAACGATTTTTCATTGGTTTTCCTTAGAATAAAAATGGTAGTGATTGTTTTTTCAGCGTGCGGACACCTGTTTTTTGGTCAGCTGAAAGTTCGAAATAGTAGTCTGCTGAAAAGCGCTCAATAAGTTCTCGGTCATGGCTAATGACAATAGTCACCAGCCCTGTTGTATGCGTGAGCATCTGCAAAAATTCCATAACCGCTTGTGCATTCTGATCATCGAGTGCTGCGGTCGGTTCGTCGAGGAGTAGAACGCTGGTTGGTTTTTGTATAGCCATTGTTGTGGCGAGTATTTGACGTTGGCCTCCTGATAAAAGGTGGACTGGTCGGTTAAAGTCGATATTGAGTGAATATAATGCCTCAGGTATAACAGGATCAATTCTTGGTGTGCGCAAACCGGGGTATCGTGGCATCTGTGCGAGTTTAAGATTTTCGATAAACGAAAATCGATCAGCAAGCATGAGATCAAACTTTTGGTTTACTACATGCACCTGGGTTTGGTAGGCCAACGGAAGCGACAAACCAGCCGAGAGAGTGTATGAGCTGTCTTTCAGAGAAATATTTCCCATAATTATCTCGTTGGCATTGACAACCCCGCTTATTAACCTGAATAAGAGCGATTTTCCGACACCGTTTCTACCACGAATAAAGCTCAGTGATGATGCTGGTACCCGAAAGTTAAGAGCTTCAAAAAAGAGCGGCTGTTCAGCGGCAAAACGAAACGAGAGATTATCTATCGAAAAATAGTTCTGTTTTAAGTCTTTGTTCATAACTAAACTCCTAATTGATCGGTTGGTACTGATCTAACCGTCTTATCACGCGCGAGTATCATGACAGAGAGAAGCAGTAGTGATGAAATTGACGTAAAATAAGCAAGATTAAGCCCGATAATAAGCAATATCTGCTGAGCGATACAAAAGAGCAGGAGCCCCACAAACGGTTGTAGGATCCCTCGTGTCTTCTTACCAAAAACAAGAGCCGTAAGACAGAGTAATACAAGCCCTGCAGATGAGTTTATATCGATAAATCCATTCGTTTGGGAGATAAGAAAACCACTTACACCGGCAAAAGCGTTGCTGAGAATAATACCAGCCATAAGGACAGAGGACGTTGACATACGATGTTGCTCAAAGAACGATGGGTTATTCCCATAGACCACAATACTCTTACCAAGCGGCGTGGTAAGCAGATAGACCATGCATGCACCGCATAAAATCGCAATAATACTGCTCATGAAAAATTCTGGATGTTGGGCACAGGGTATAAGCGTAAGCCCAGATTCATGCTGTCCAATGGCAGTAAATGAGCCCCCGATTAAAAAGAGGCTTATGCCGCTGAATAGACCCACTGTGACGATATTAGCGAGTAGATGTGCAATAAGCCCACGTGTGATAATTAGTCCACAAACAAAGCCTACAAGCGCGCCTCCCGCAAACCCAACAACAGTTCCCATCAATAGCTTTATGACCAGCGGTAGGGCCGGTATAGCTTCAAGAACCAGATGACTACCGATTGCCCCCACCAAAAAAGCCGCTTCTAGGCAGAGATTGGGAATCTTAAGGAGCGAAAACGAGACAAATGCCCCTATCACAAGGGGAAGGTATAAAAAAAACTGTTCAACAACTACAATTAATATATTCAACATAGCGATTGCACCTCTCTGTTGTGTGTGGACACAGAGGTGCCCATATCAGGGTTTTTTTGACCCATCACTCTATTTTGAACAAATTGTATGCAAAAAAGCTTGCCGCTCTTAAGCAGTGACAAAAAATAAGGGTAAGTAGATAATTATGCGCTGACTAGCGCCAAGAAAGAGCCGTTAAAGGCGAAAAGAAGAGAGGTTGAATCGATTTTTTGCAGTCGACTAAAGTAAGGACACTCAATGCTTGTGCCATCAGGCTTTGCGCATAAATACGCGATAAACGATCCATAGGATCAATCCTCCTAAAAATGATAAGTGTTGCTATTACAACGTTTTTAAGACTATTAAAATCTTTTCTGCTTGTCAAGTATTTTTAAAGTCTTTGTTTTTATAGTTCTGGTGAAAGAGTTTTGTTTCAGCATCTTCATGAAAAAAGAGATGAGAACAATACCAACTAAGACCTGTCTGTTCTGAAAAGCGATGATTTTCAAGAAGCATCACAAGTGCACCTGTATGATTTCCAAGACCAAGTATATCTGTGTTAAAGTTCTGTCTTTGGCTCAGCTTTTTACAAATATCTTTGAATGTTTTTTTTGCATCGCAACGGGTCAGTTTTATAAAACAGGGCAGAAGTGCAACAAATGCAGTGTTTTTTTGAAAAGTAATTTTAAAATCTTTGCTAAGACTTTTCAGAGTATTATCATCAGTTTTTTGAATATTAAAAAAAGAACATTGTTTTAAGATATTTTCATTCTTAAAAGCAAGAATTGCAGCCTTATGGAAGCCATCACAATCTTTAGCATCACTAAAATCGATTGATTTAGGTACAATGGTCATAGTATTTTCATCGTTTTTCTGAGAGACAATGAACGCATTAAAAAAATTGGATGAACGCACTCGTAACACTGACTTCTTGTCGAATTCAAAAAAGTCAGAAGACCTCTTTTTAAGAAAACGCCGAACCTTTTTTACCACCATATCAAGAGCACTATCTCTCTTATTCTCTTGTATTTTTATTTCAGTCTCTTGAGGAGAAGACGCACAAGAAGTTGACGTTGTCGTCGTTGTCGTTGTTGTTGTATTTTCATTTTTTTCTATACCAGAAAAGCAGGTATCGCTCTTTTCTTGATACGGTTTTTTGTGGAATATATTTTTGTGATGACCAGTATTCTTTGAAAAAACGAGCTCTTGTTTAATGGTTTTATTAACTTTTTTCACAGGAACAGAATCCGTCTGCGATAGCAGCTTGATTTCTTTTTCATCTAAGCAGTCAATCAAAAAATCAATAAAATCAACAAGATAATGGTTTTGATTGATTTTCACTGCAAAGTCACGATCAGTTGTTGGTACTATGCTGTCAATATCCCCAATATAATCAGAAGGAATATCCTCAATAAATCCACCCCAAAAAAGAAAGAAGAGTCCTGGTGTCTGTTTTACCAGATTACTCAAAAGAAGCTTATACATTACCCGGTCAAGAGGCAGGTCAAGAGCCCCTTTGGTATTTTTGACCGTATTTGTCAAAAGAGCTTTTAAAACGTTTAGATTGTCCAGATTAAGCTGGACTTTATTTAGATCATTATTGTCTTTACCACCAATTAAACAGAGATCTTTAAGAATAAGAATTACTTTTTGACTATGTTTATGTAAAAAAGAGCACAGCGTAGTTATAACCGAGCTGTAGAGATCGAGCATAGGCACCCACTGCTCCACGGAAGCCGTAAGAGATTCTTCAAAATTTTCATAATTCTTAGCCAAAAAATCAAATGCTTCTTTAGCATCCTTGTACTCTTGTGTTCCCTTTATAAATTGTATAATTTCAGGCGTTTCACTTTTTTCAATAGTCGTCATAACCAACTCAAGCATCTTGGTTTTTTTAAGTTTTTCATACATCATCTGTTTTTTAAATTCTTTGGAAGAAGCAGTGACAACGAGGTCGAAATCAAACTTCCCTTGATCATTGAGTGGCGCAGCCTTGAGCATATAAAAGGAACTCTTAGCAGCAGCACGCGACAGAGCAGAATCAGCAGTTGCACAATTTTTAAATATTTCTTTGATTTTTTTATTTTGGGTTCGTTCTAGTTTTTTTGCGACATCTGAACAGAGCTCCATATAGGAGTTAATAAGCTTCATATTATAATGAGGCGAGGTTTTATTAGTCAGAACATCTATCTGATCAAGAGCCATCAAGGCATCTGCACTCAAGAGAGCAAGTTTTTTCTTTATTCTTTTTTGTATCTTGTAACAACCTTTATCAAACACATCATCAATCGCATGATTGCGAGTCAGGACCAGAATGAAAAACTTGATACGATCAATAAAAACATCCAACAAAAGAGTCTGATCTTTTTCTTCAAGCTTCTGGATAATGCCAGGAATATTCAGCTCAAAACTTTTTTTACTAAAAATCTCTTTGCTCTCAATTTTTTCAGCGCCATTATTGGCACCTTGAGCCAGTCCACATAAAAGCAAAGCAACAAAACTTACAAGAATTTTTTTCATATAACACTTTTTTTCATTAGAAAAACTAATTATCTATACAGATAATTAAAGCAAAACTTTACATATTTGTCAATCATAAAATTGGGTGTGACGCGTTTTAAAAAAACCAAATTCTTTCTTTTTTGTTATGCTGCAAAAATAGACTCCTATCCCATAAATAGCTATACCTGGAAGAATCCCATGACCTCCATGACCTCTATCACCTCCATTCCCTCCATAACCTCCATTTCCTCAGATTCCATTAAAATTGGGTGTGAACTTTTTGTGGTACGTGACAACGCACTATTATTGGGAAAACGCAAAAACTGCTATGGAGAAGGAACCTGGGGGCTGCCGGGAGGGCATCTTGAATACGGCGAAACGCTTATTGAATGTGCACGACGCGAGCTACGTGAAGAATTGGATATAGAAGCACTTTCTTTGCACCCAATCATCATTACCGACAACCTTAATTATCGAGGACACTACGTCCATGTTTCTTTTTTGGTTAAAGAATTTTCTGGTGAAATACGGTGCAACGAGCCACATTTATGTTATGAATGGCGCTTTTTTCAGCAAACTGATCTGCCCGCCAACATCTTTCCGCCCCACAACAAGATCCTAAAAGCGTATTTTGATGGCAAATGCTATCTCCAAGAGACAGAGGCTTCTTTATCTTAAAACACACAACACCTAACCGATGAAGTTGACAATAAGAAGCATCTTGAAAATATTTTCCAGGAGCCAGAGTTCGCTCTTTATAAAACAGAGTGGATCGATCCAGACGACAAGGACCTCGACTTTAATCTTACTGTTTCACAGTAAACACACGCCAAACAATCTCCCCTACACCTCTATTAATTAGGCAAAAAACCTCACTTGCCCAATTTGCATTGCAAGACTATGCTCAGACTGATGTAGTAAAAGCCTTATTTCTAAACTCAAGGGAATTTACGCCTATGACAACTCTCATTATTGCACTCGCTTCCGTCGCTCTTATCTTATTCTTCATGAGCACGGTGGTGGTAAACGAACAGACAGCCACGATTGTTCAGCGCCTTGGACGTTTTAGCAAAATTCTACATCCAGGACTCAATTTTAAAATCCCTTTCATTGAGACAATTGCAGGCGCAGTAAGCCTGCGTATCACGCAACTTGATGTCAAAGTAGAAACAAAAACGGAAGATAATGTTTTTGTGCACGTTACCGTTGCCGTCCAATACTTCGTGTTTCAAGAACATGTGTACGAAGCGTTTTACAAACTTAAAAACCCCGAGCAACAGATCACATCCTTTGTCTTTGACGTCGTTCGAGCACGCGTACCACGCCTTAAACTCGACGAACTCTTTGAAAAAAAAGATGAGATCGCCATTGCCGTTAAAGATGAAATTACATCGGTCATGAAAGATTTTGGGTATGGAATTCTCAAATCACTCGTAACTGACATAGAACCAGACCAAAAGGTCAAAATTTCAATGAATGAGATCAACGCCGCACAACGGTTACGTATTGCAGCGGTTGAAAAAGGCGAAGCCGAGCGTATCATAACAGTCAAAGCAGCTGAAGCCGCCGCCCAAAGCAACGCTTTACACGGTAAAGGTATTGCAGCACAACGAGAAGCCATCATTGAAGGGCTAAGCAAATCGGTCAATGAATTCCGAGAGCATATTCCCGGCACTTCTGCACATGACGTTATGTTCCTCGTTCTTATGACTCAATATTTCGATACCCTCAAAGATATAAGCGCCAATGCACAAACCAACACCATTTTACTGCCACATTCACCCAGTACATTAACTGATTTATCTGAGCAGATGCGTAATGCTATGCTTATTGCAGGGCAAGTACAGAATACTACAAAAAAGTAGTCTCTCATGAAAAAAAATATCTTTTACGGCATAGTGTCTGTTTTTTTGCTGACCTCAATAACTGCTTTATCCATGGAACAGCCTTTGGACATAGCCTCACTAAAAAAACAATACAACATAACATCTATTTCAAATAAAGAAGTGCTTGAGAAGCAGGGTTTACCAGTAATTTTTAAAACTTTCAAGCGCATACAAAATCAACAAACCGTATGGGACAAAAATGAAACATGTCCCATATGCTTTCATGCATTTAACCTCAGAAACCGTATTCGTGTCCCCCTTCATCAAAACAAAAATAGAGACTGCCATCACGCGATATGTCTAAACTGTCATGCACAAATTGACTGCAATACGCGACGAGTTGGCAACGCGCAGAGTCAGGCATGTCCTATCTGCCGCAAAGTAATTAAATTCAGCGAATGGGGAAAATTAAGCGAAGTGGCCCTCAAAGGCATTGCAACCTTTGAGCACATGGTACAAGAACTTTTGATTCAAAAATGCTCAGATGAATTTTATCAAAAAACAGATAGCAAGTACCAAGACTTTGGCACTCAGCTTGGCCTTCTCGAAACAACAACAGCTCCCTTTAAAAAACTTAGACTGATAAAAGATACAAATCGTTTCAAAAATGCTTGCCTTGGCCCCTACAATAGCTTAATAACAACCGGTATCAATGATTGCTATGCCCTAATCTGGGATAGTTTAAAAGGGACAATAGAACATGTTTTTATGTGTGGCCTAGAGGAAAGTCCTCTTAGTCTTTCAAACTTCAAGGGCAAAGAAAAATGCCTCCTAACAATGTCTACAAAAGCTAAATTATATATCTTTGAGATTGAATCCGGGCTGAATCACTCAAAAGTAATTGCTAAACAAACCCGCGCACAGAACGCATCTGTTCCTGTTTATAGTCCCAATTTGAGCTTTTTGGCAGCCACCATAGGCCCTATCGTACTCTTATACTCTATAAAAAATGGAGCTCACACCTATTTCGACTGTAAATCTAACGTTTCTTACCTAGCCTTTAGCCCTGACGAAAAATACCTCATAACCGGATCAATATCCTCAACCCCTGATAACACCCAAAAATCGACTATAACCATCTGGGATATAAACAACCCCAAATCACCAAAACATTCATTTGAAGCCAAAAAATGCATAGGACTTGACCTGAGTCCAGTTAGCACCTTGATAGCAACCACATCTCCCAACCAGGTATGTATATGGGACTGGAAGACAGGAAAGAAGATTGAGGATTTTACGAGTAAAACACCTCTCGCACATGCATTTTTTGGTCATAACGGCAACTATCTAGGCCTTGTAGCAGACCCATCCCAAAACAGCAAAAATATAGCGCTCGTTAATCTTGCAGGGACTAAGCTTTGTACACTAAAACATAGCAATCCAGTCAATTACCTATCGTTTAGCGAAGACGGGCATTACATAGCCGCCACACTTACAAACGGATCAGTTCAAATCTGGGAGCGAGCAGCATCTTCTCCAGTCTCTTTATCAAGAAAAATAGCTCTAGAATCTGTAAAAAAATCAATCTTAAAAAACATTTTGAAAGATCCCATCTAGATTGAGAGGGTAAACTCTATCCTTCAGCAACTAAATAGTTGGTTTTTTACTCTCATTCATAAATATCCAGTTCTTTTTCTATTGCCTTTTGTTTAAAAACATATGCTCAGTGAGCTTGAGAATGCTTTTTTATCGGCAAAAAACTGCCAACCAATGAGCATGATTCCTGCAATAATCAAAGGGACATTATTCTTTAAATAATTAAACTAAATGCATACCAAAACTAGCATTTAGTTTAACCAAATGCTATATTAAACTAGCACTTGGTTAAAAAACCTATCTTCAAGGGAAGGATTTGGCATGATTATTAGCCGTCCATTTTGGGAACAACTCCTTAATAATGCCTGGGAAAAACGCACAGTTATTTGGTTAATGGGTGTACGACGTGTTGGAAAAACAAGTTTGTGCCAAAGTCTT
The DNA here is from genome assembly GCA_000996275.1 of candidate division TM6 bacterium GW2011_GWE2_42_60. GTDB lineage: Bacteria > Babelota > Babeliae > Babelales > Babelaceae > UBA12395. The sequence goes on along the minus strand of LCEG01000001.1, from coordinate 31,352 downwards.
TCCAATATAGAATACTTTGACTGCGAATTGCCGAGCATTCGATTGCAATTACAGGACCCAGAAGCATTCCTAGAAAGCAAGCGTGGTAAAAAAATTGTACTTGATGAAATTCATCGACTTGATAATCCCTCAGAACTTTTAAAAATTGCCGCAGACCATTACCGCGACGTTCACATCATTGCAACCGGCTCTTCAACACTAGGAGTAAGTAAAAAATTTAGGGACACACTCACCGGCCGCAAGTCAGAATTATGGCTTACCCCTCTCCTTATCGAAGAAATGGCTCTGTTTAAAAACAATGACATACGTCATCGCTTTTTGTTTGGCGGATTACCATCATTTTTTGCCGAAACAACTATCCCTCAAAAGTTTTTTCAAGAATGGATTGATGCTTATTGGGCTAAGGATATACAAGACATTTTTAGTATTGGGAAACGAAATGCTTTCCAAAAATTTGCAGAACTATTACTAGCAAATAGCAGCGGATTATTCGAAGCAACACATTATGCCTTACTATGTGAGGTAAACAGAAGCACCATCGACAACTACCTCGATGTTCTCGAAGAGACATTTGTCGTTCACGTTATTCGACCATATTCATCGCATAAACCAAGTGAAATCGTTAAAGCGCCCAAAGTGTATGGATTTGACACAGGGATTATCAATCACGTCAAAGGCCGGACTATATTACGCGAAGATGATCTTGGTTTTATGTGGGAGCACTGCGTACTTAATCAATTACATGCTCATTTGCAAACCCGTTCAATCAATTATTGGCGCGATAAATCAGGCTCTGAGATTGACTTTGTTATTGGTGGCAATGACAATGCCGTACATGCCATTGAATGCAAGTTTTCCATACTATCAGATACCCAAACACCAAAATCAATTGCAAAAAATTTTGGTGCTTTTCGTAACCATTATGCCAACGGAGAAAACTACGTTGTTGCTTTTAACATAGACTCTCCATTTACCAGAAAATTTGGTGACTTATCAATAACCTTTGTTGATGTAAAAAACCTGGTACAGTTATTGAAAGGTGAAAAATTACGGTCTAGAAGGTAAATGCATTAAGTCCGCTCACCCTGAGTGACCCGCAGGGTTGTATCGAACGGGTAAGAGCGTAAGAAGTCTTGCAAGTGTCGAAAATAAAATGTCGCAAGGCGAGCTTACTAGAGCGCTTTTTGCAATATTCTATCCATTATATAAAAGAGGCTTTTTATGCATATCCTACCAGACAAAAACTGCCGCATTGGGGTATATGGTGTGTTAATCAAAGACAACAGCATCCTGATGGTCAAAACACAATCAGGAGATAGGTTGGTCTACAACTTTCCCGGCGGAGGAATAGAGCCCAATGAGAGCCTTGAAGATTCATTGGTACGAGAGTGCCAAGAAGAAATTGGCGCACTCGTTACGGTTGAAAAGCTTATTTTTTTCTCACAAAAGCTGTATACGCACAGTAGCTTCCCGGACATCTGCTCATTTTACATTTATTACGAAATTAGTTGCAACGGCCCTATCGACCCCGCAAAGCAGTGTGCTAAGTGGTTTGATCTTAACGCCCTGCCCCTGGATCAAATGCTTGATGCGGATCTAGAGTTTGTGCACAATCGATGGTTTATAAAAGCAATCTGAACCCGTGTTATTTCTCGATACCAAAATCCTCCATCAGCTCAATCAGGTCGATCAAGAACTCCCACAAATCGTAATAGGTATCACTGAGAGGTTTTCTCACTGTTACTGCCATTTTTTTGCCACCAAATGCTTGTGCAAAATCCTCAACTATTTCTTTAGCATCTTTATCTGAATCAATCTTAACGTCTTTAACCAACTCAAGAAAATCTTTAAGTGAACCTTTGGCCGAACCAGCCCATCCTGCTCCCCCACCTCGGACGTCAAGTTTTTTTAAGGTCGTAGTATCTTTGTTTTCAGAAGCATTTTTTAACCTTGTACCAAAATCGAAAATGCTTTTTACAATCACATAAAATGCATGATGAGACTTGTTTGTCCCAAACGTCCATCCCCTGGCTTGGCGCAGCAACTCATCAAAGAAAATACCGTATTCAACAAAATCGCTTGGACCAGCCGCAAATAGTTTTTCCTTAACCTCATCCGTCAACACCCACGGACATTTTTGCATGACTACATCGACAATAGACCTGCCTAACGCATCCTTTTGACTACCATCTAATACGCCATTTGGCGCATCTGGCCAACATATATATAGGACCGCTTGCATAAGAGCTTTTGCCAAATTAGCCCGCACGTCAAGATCAAGGCTCTCAATAGCATTCTGCTTTTCTCCCAAGAGATCCACAAAGGTTTTCTTATCCGCAATGGTATCCTTAACCAATAACACTGAAGCAATTTTTCTAAACGCATTACTCAATGCACGTGCAACCTCAATATTTTTTTCACTTAACAGTGCATCCAATGCAACAAGCAGAATACTCTCATCGGCAGTTGTCATCTTTTTTTCGAGCTTAACAATAATCGGTAGCATGTCCGGAGATTTGTTAATCATCTCCTGTCGCGCCTTAACGCCAACCGCTTCCGGAAATAATCTTATAAATTCCTCAAGAGCGTCTTTATTGTCCTGTCGCTTTTCCCCTTCTGATACGGTAATAAATGTTATATCAAGCACCACAGGAAGCACAGAAGAAACATCAAGCCCCTGCTGTTTTGCACTTGCAAGCAAATCAATCAAATAGACTTCGCCAACCGAATGAAGCAACAGTTCTGTATTCTTCTTTAAAAAGCCGGGCCCAAAAATCTCGTCAAAAAGACGTTTGCACTCTTCTGGAGAAACCTTCTTATTTTTCCATGCGTCGATTAACTGTACAAGAGGATTCATTAATTTGGTGGTATCAACACCAGTATATACCCCCTTCTCAATAAGTTCATTAATGGTTACAAGCCAATCAAAACAACGTTCCGCCCATTCTTGCTCATATTTCTCAGATGAAGCCACCTTTTTAAGAGTCTCATCCAAAGCCACATTATAGACCTCTGCATACGACAAGTTTACTTGAATCAAGGCGTTATTTAAGTTAGTAAAATACTGCGTATTCCACTCATTGTGTAGTTTGTCTGCACTTACTAAAACCAGATCATACGCATTCTTTTTCGCCCATTCGCCCCCCATGTTTTTGATCAAAACAGGCAAATCTTCGTCCCCAATATCCCGAATAAGCCTAGATGCTGGCACCAACTCTACATAATTCTTAAGAGGCACCTTGTGCGGATTCTGTGCAATTATATGCCAAATCTCCCCTCTTAAAAGAACATCATGGGGTTTAATAGCCTCTAGTTTAATAAGTTCTTCAAAATCTTTTTGCGCAGCAAGAGCATCAGAACTTCCATACAGATAACACAACTCAGAAAATCCATCACTGCCATCAAGGGCCTGCATCAGGAGGGACCTGATATCATTTTTTGTCCACGAATTACCCCATGCAACGAACAGCGAAAAGGGCCACTCCGACACCTTCTTATTATATTGATCCAAGAAAACGGAGGGAGAAACTTTTGTAGAGACTCCGCCCACAACTTCTGTATGTACACCGTGGTTAATTTTTAATGTAGCGTTCCGTGCAACCTTTTTATCCTTTGTTTCCACGGTCATGCGTATATCAGTATGTTGAGGGTCTTGTTCAGTAACCTCAAATCTTACCGTCAAATCCCCATGCGACAACTTTTCCCCAAGCTCTTTAAAGTTTGTTGCAGTGACACCAAAAAATAACGCTAACGCTTTATAAATATTCTCTGGGAGCGCGTTCAATTCACACTGTTTATCTGTTTGAACATACACAAAATTAGATTTATTTTTCTGATGCGCCTTATCAGAAAACTGATAATACCACCACTCACGCCCATCAGAGTTATTGAGTCCATCAATAAACTTCTTAGCAAAATCTTTAACCTCCTGCTTATCCTTGATTGAGGGAGACAATATCGAAAAATCGTAAGCCTCAAGATCGGAATTAAAAAGATAGGTATCCGCAAGATAGAGAACCCCAGCCTCAGTACAATCGCCTCCCCCTTCGAAAGTTACCGTGCGCGGCTTTTCACGCATGTTTAAAATGCCATAAAGCAGATCTGCGTCGGTAGGATTAATGAAAGTTTTACCATATAATGCGTCATTGTCATCTTTGCTGTATTTTTCACTCAAGAACACTTGCCGTGCATCTTTCACATTGTTCACAACTGCAAGCCCCTGTGGGGATAATACCGTTGCCAAAACGCTGTCAAAGTGCTTTGCAAAACCCTCTACAAAAGACAAGAGATCCAATTTGCTTTGCGCTTTCGCCACTGCCACTGCACTTAGTAAATAAAAAGGAATATTAACATCGTAAATCTGTACCTTATTTTGATTATCTCTTGCCTGTTGTGAAGCCGTAACTAAAAGCTTCATCACATAGGCAAATCTATCATAGGAAAAATCCTTGGCATGGGCCCGCACACCCACTACAAAATCAAACCATGTTTTCTCAAGGGGAGTTAAATCAACCTCTTCAAGCTGTTTCTTCAGATTTGCAAGCATTTTTAAGTTTTTGTTTTTCTTTTTATTTGCATCCTCATATTTCGTGCTTAGTTCACTAAAATTCTTTCCTCGTGCACCAAAAGCTTCGATGGCAGAATGCAACTCCTCTTCATCAACCGACTCCGATTGTGCAAGCAGTGCGCACAACCACCCCAACTCTTCACACGTAAATGTCTTGGCAACCCATCCTGCAGCTTTAAAAGCAACATGAATATTTTGTGTTGGTGGACGAAAAAAAAGAATCTTAGCAAGCGAAACCAATGGATGCCCAGAGGCTGTTTTCTTTATAAAATCACCCTCCCCTTTTCCCAATACAATAAGGTTGAACAGAAGGTCCTGACGATTCAAAAAACCCATCCCAAGCAGCGGGTTTGGGTAATCAAAACCTTTATTTAACAACCGATCAAAACCTTTGCTAAAAGCAAATCCTATCGGCATTAAATCCTGGAAACCACAACACATTAGCCCCAGAAAAATTCCTAGGAAAGATCGTTTTAGATACTGCTTCATTACCCATACCCTTAATCATAAGAACAGAAAGATTCCACTTTAAACAGAGGAAATACTACCACCACTATGCCCCTTCTTCAATTAATTAAAAAAAGACTCCGTGCTCATAAAATTTTAGGCTTAGGCAGTCATGGATTAAACAGATAAAACTAACGCCCGTATTGCATTAGCGTACGAGCTTGTGTAGGTTAAACAAAACCGCATTTTTATTATCCAGAGAGCCTCTATGAACATCTATTTAACTCTTGCCAGTCGTACTATTATCTGTTTCAACATCCTACTGTGCAGTAGCAAAGCCCTTTCATGCCCCTTAAATGAAGACTGGAACACCCCCACGTATGCATCTATTAATACGCTTGGAAAGACCGTAATTAAAAACACAACGTATTCTGAATCTATCTGGACCGTAGGATCAGTAGTGATTGAAAAATCAATTATAGACGGCTCAGTTAAAGCGGGAGGCAAATGCTCCATTGAAGATTCCGTAGTAACCGATTCTATCACAGCAACAGGCTCTACAACCATAACAAATTCTACTCTTAAAAAAGACCTAGATGTTACCGGTAGCCTTGTGTTAAACGGATCCCAAGTAAAGGGTCTTATTGTAGTAAATGGTACATTTAATGCAGAACAAATTTCAGCACAAGACCTTGATATCATGGGTCGCACTACGATTGACAAGAGTTCTATAAAAGCTTGCTTGCGAGTTATTGGAGCACTTACTATTTCAAATTCATCTATGAGATCACTTGATGTGACTGGAGATGAAAGCACATTAAGAAATGTTTCGATCGAAACGCTAAAAATTCGACGCAGTCCCCATCACTCCCATGGCGTCACGGGCTGGGTTGGAAGCGCATTTTGCAGGCTATTCCCCTATAAAGATGAGCTTACGATTGTAGTAGAAGGAGCGAGTGTTATTAAAAACATTACGTTCGAATCTGAGGATGGCCGCGTGATCATCAAGGGAAACAGTGTGGTAATAGATCACGTAACAGGCGGAACTATTTATCGTCAGCAATAAGTCGTGGCTGCAACAGGTATTTTATGTGTTTCAAGGCGTTGTTTTAAGTTGGTTGTATACCCAATATAAGTTTTAGACGGATTAGCGAAGAGCATACTTCGCTTTCTCGTTATCAATATTTATTGTTCTTAAAAAACCATCATTTAAAAAAAATGGCCTGCCATACGTAGCTTTAGCGAAGTATTTTGATTTACCAAAAGTGTTTTTTTGCAAAGGCATGGCCAGACCCAACTTTCAAATATTTTTCAAAAGCTAAAGCTTTTTCTTGATTGTAAAAAGCCAAGTATGTAACCAATCTCCATGGACGAAAGTCTGCAGTATGAACAGATCCACCTGAATTATGTGTTTCAAGGCGTTGTTTTAAGTTGGTTGTATACCCAATATAAGTTTTAGACGGATTAGCAGAAGATTGAACGAAGAGCATACTTCGCTTTCTCGTTATCAATATTTATTGTTCTTAAAAAACCATCATTTAAAAAAAATGGCCTGCCATACGTAGCTTTAGCGAAGTATGGCGTCCCCAAGGAGATTCGAACTCCTGTTACCGCCGTGAAAGGGCGATGTCCTGACCGGGCTAGACGATGGGGACAGATAAATTCAAAGACAAGATGAACACTCACCAGAAAAGGATATCTGGTGAGCCGCGTAGGATTCGAACCTACGACCCACAGCTTAAGAGGCTGGTGCTCTACCAACTGAGCTAGCGGCTCATCTCACTCTTGAAAGATTACGAATTGACGCATATTTTGTCAAGGAAAAACCAACTATTTTTTTATTTTTAACAGAAAAACTCGTATAAAAATTAAAACACACAGAAAATGTAGAAACGTATTTAAGATGCACCCTCACCAGAAAAGAACTTCTGGTGAGCCGCGTAGGACTCGAACCTACGACCCACAGCTTAAAAGGCTGTTGCTCTACCACCTGAGCTAGCGGCTCATCTTACTTTTAGATGTTACGAATCGGAGCACTTTTTGTCAAGGAAAACCAACTATTTTTTATAATTCACACCGATGCGGTTGTTTTGTTTGCTCAATAGGCTTCGAAGCACCCGGCTTGAAAAACTGTAAATCGCCCTCTGTAGTCTGACATAACACTACATCTCCCGCCTTCCAACAAAGCGCTTGCGGATACGCACCCTCAACATCTTTTGTTGGAATGTGCATTGCTCGAGCACAAAAAATATCCGCTGATCGATAAAGATCAGGATAAAGCATTATTCTCTGAGAACAGATTAACACTCTCCCCTCTTTGTCAAAATCAAGCCAAATACGCTTCTCCTGAAATGGTGTTAAATCAACTACTTCTTTTATCGACTGAACCTGAGCATAATGCGTCTCAGTATACTTTTTTGCATGCATCCCAAAGTTTTGCAACACCAACAAAACCAAAATGATTAACGGAAGAAGCCGTGCAAATAACGACCGCTCCTCCGTCTGATATATATATTCCATATCACACCCCCTTCTTAAACCACCCGCTCTCCAGCTCCCCTTATCTCATATTAATAATACAAATATTAAATTCTTGACGCAATATATTACAAAAAAAGCACAAAAGTGTCATTTTTGACGATTTTACCATTCTAAGGTATCCTGCATCCTAGAGAGAAAAACTACAGGCAGTCTGCAACGTACAAAAAAGTACTTTAAGGAGAGATTATATGAACAAGAATATAAAGGCCGTGTCTTTAGTGATCTGTTTTTGTGGTCTTATCTTTTGTATTGTTGTCGGATGCCCTTTATCAAAAAACATTAAAACGGTAAAAGTATCTATGGAAACACAGGAAAAACGCGATGCCCTCAACGCCCTCTTCCCCAAGACCGTGCGAGACATTGAGCGACGAATTGATGACACTATCTGGACTGTTCAAAAAGAACTTGATTCAATTCTCGACAAACCAGCACATAAACGCACATTCGAAAACACTATTCGGGCAACAGATTTACTAATCGGACGAATTAGTGAAACAGGCGCTATTTTTTCACTCGTCCACATGGTTCATCCTGAAGCCACTCTTCGCGACGCATCATATCAAGGCCTTTTAAAGCTTGAATCTTTTTCCATTGATGTTATTTCAACCAATAAAAAACTCTACGCTGCGTTCAAGGAATATGCAGAAAATAATGGCTCTCAAGAAGCATTAACGGCTGAACAGCGCTTTTATCTCCAAGAATCGCTCGGTGATTTTGAACGTAGTGGTCTTGCTCTTCCTGACGCTCAACTTGAAGAAGTACGAAAAATCCAGAAAGAGCTCTCACAGCTTTCACTCGACTTTGAAAGCAATATCAATAAAGACCTCCGCACAGTTACTGTTCCCAAAGAACAACTTACCGGACTCTCAGATTCATTTATCGCAGGCCTTAAAAAAGACGAGAATGACGCCTTTATTTTACGTTGCGATAGGCCAACTTTTTTTGCAGTCACCAAGCATTGCACCAACGCAGAAACACGAGAAAAGGTCTGGATTGCATTTGAAAACTGCGCGTACCCTGAAAATGGAATTATTCTCAAAAAGATTATCGCTCTCAGAGATCAACTTGCCCATAAGCTCGGTTTTTCAAGTTATGCACACCTCAACATTAGTGATCAGATGGCAAAAACACCAGAACGGGTTTCTGAATTTCTTTCTGGTCTCCAAGATGCTGCGCGCAAAAAAGCCCATGAAGAACTTGAGCTCTGGACAAAAAACCTTCCCGACGGCGTCGCACTAACAATACGAGGCGAAATTATGCCTTGGGATATGGAGTTCATAAAAGAACATTACAAAAAAACATACCTTGCCGTTGATACACAAAAAATAAAAGAGTACTTCCCTGTCCAACGAACCGTCGATGAACTACTTTCGCTCTACGAGCACTTTCTTGGTGTCGAATTCAGGCAAGAACAACTCGAAGGCCTTTGGCACGAAGATGTACGCTATATAACCGCCTTTAATAGCAAGGGTGAACTACTCGGGCATCTTTTACTCGACCTTTTCCCTCGAGACTTTAAATATACGCATGCCTGCCAAATGACCCTCATACCAACCGTTCGTAACCCAGACGGAACACGTACACCAGCAATCCTTGCAATTATTGCAAACTTCCCCAAAGCATCCCCTGAGCATCCGGCACTTTTACCTTTTGATGAAGTCAAAACCTTCTTCCATGAATTTGGTCATGCTATGCATGCGTTAATGGGAGCAACCGAAATGCGAGGATTTTCGGGAACCGCAACAAAACTCGACTTTGTTGAAACCCCCTCACAAATGTTTGAGTGTTGGCTTTCTGAGCCCACCGTTCTTAAGAGAGTAAGCTCCCATTACAAAACAGGTGAACCTCTTGATGATGCAACCATTCAACAACTAACCAGACTTGAGCAATTTGATAGCGGTAATTTTGTCATCAGGCAAGCTGGATTAGCACGATTTGCTCTTGCATGCTTTGCAGAAGGTGAAGATAAAGACTTTAATGCGCTCAAAAAAGAATCCTACCATCGCCTCAATCGCGGGCTTATTTGCGCCGAAGACCGAGAGCACTTTGAATGCTCATTTGGTCATCTCATAGGATATGGTGCACGTTATTACAGCTACCTCTGGTCAAAAGTTTTTGCCATCGATCTTTTTGATTGCATCAAGGAACGCGGCCTTTTTAACACAGAAGTTGGAAAACAATTTGTTGAAACAATTCTTTCAAAAGGTGGCAGCATAGCCCCCGAAATTCTCATGCAGAATTTTCTTGGACGCGCACCTTCACAGGCAGCTTTTTTACGTCGTTTGGAATCAGAACAAACACAATCAAATACCTAAGGAGACTTCTCTATGAAACAGATAGTATGTGGTGTTGTCACTACTCTTGCACTGGCAGGTTCATACTCAACACTTCAAGCAGATTTTTTTGAAGATTTTGATCAAGAATTCAACCATATAGAAAAATCACTTGAGCAGATGCATGAACGCCTTTTAAAACAGATGCCTACACGCAAAAGCGTCATTCTCAATACGAACGGCCAAGATGAAAATATTTACTCTTCACGCCTTGAGATGACCCCGTGCAAAATACACGTCGCAGAAGACGACAAAACTGTTATTATCACCGCACAAATTGACAAGAAAATCGAACCAAGCAATGTTCAAGTTCAACTTGAAGGCGACACGCTCACAATTGCAATTCCTGCTGACGATACATTAGAAATTCAAATCAATGATCGCAGTATCACCTACTCATCTCACCAGGTTATAGAACATGAGAAAAAAGATGAGAAAAATCAGATCTATTTCGTTTCGTCTGGTGCTGCTCAAGTGAGCCAATCAGCACTACTTCCAGCACGAGTCAATCTCGCAAAAACACCACAGGTTGACCTGACCGATGGAATTCTCACCATACGTCTTGAAAAACAGAACCAGCAAAGCAAAATCATCGTCACCTCGTCAAACAAAATTCCATCAGAAACACCGTCAAAACCAACAAAGAATAGATCATCAAAAAAGGTAAAGCTCACTGATGAAAAATAACTGTATCACCAACTGTTTAACCACCTGGGTTGAACTTAATAAAAATGCCCTTTGGCATAATATTGATACCTTAAGTTATGTAATGGGCCCGGCTATCAAGCTGGGCCTTGTCGTTAAAGCCAATGCCTATGGTCACGGACTTAAAGAGATTGTTGAAATCTCTACATCACATCCTGCAACCGCCTATTTTTTCACTGCATCACTTGCCGAAGCAATTGAGGTAAAACAGACCGGCTGCAGACAACCCGTTTGCGCACTCGTCCCAGGAGACCGCGAAAATCTTGAACAAGCGCTCAATGCAGGCGTCGAATGTTCATGCTTCGACCAAACCATTGCTCAACAAATCGTCGCTATGGCTCATGCAATCGGCAAGCAAGCACGCGTCCATCTTAAGGTAGATACAGGCCTTTCTCGGCTTGGATTTACTCTTGCAGATATCGATTGGTGTGCAGATTTTTTTAAAAAAAATGAACACTTTATCAAACTTGTTGGCGTTATGTCACATCTCGCTGACGTCGTCCAGGAAGAGATTCCTTACGCTCATGAACAAAGGATTACGTTCGATAGTTTTTGTTCAAAACTCCGTGAAACCGGACTTCATTGGGAAGAAACTCATCTCTGCGGCTCAGGAGCCTGCCCTCTCTCCACTCATGATACCCTTGTTCGCGTAGGAACAACCTTGTATGGTTATTGGAAATCGCCCGCACAAAAGCACCGACTCGAACAACGCGCACAAAAAAAACTGGTCCTCATGCCCGTCTTGAGTTGGAAAACACGGATTATGCATCTCAAAACTGTTTCTGCAAAAACACCCGTCGGCTATGGTCAGAGTTTTGTTACCCAGCGGACCACCATCCTCGCTATCCTCCCTATCGGCTATTCTGATGGTCTTCCGCGCGATCTTTCAAACAAGGGATTTGTAACAATTCGCTCCCAGCCAGCCCCCATTCTTGGAAAAGTGAGCATGAATGCCACAACAGTCAATGTTTCCGACATTCCAAACGCCGTTATTGGAAGCGAAGTCGTACTTCTCGGGCCACCTCCTTCTCCAACTGCAGATAATCTTGCCGAGCTTTGTGGGACAGTGCATATTGATATCTTATCAAGAATTCAATCCACACTCCCTCGACGAATCGTCTCTTAAAAACATTCGCCGCGGAGATCCCTTTTGCGGAGTTATACTATGTTTATTTTAGAAGGCACTATCGGCGCAGGAAAATCTACACTTATTGCAGCACTTTCAGAACAATATCGCACGCTTAACGCTGTTGCCGAACCACTTGCAAAATGGGATGGACAAGGCGCCTCACTTCTCGGCAATTTTATGGAAAATCCAAACAGATGGGCATTTACAATGGAAACATATGTCATGAGCTGCCGAATCCGAAGCCATCTCGAAATGCAAACAGCACTGCAACCCCTCACTATCGCAGAACGCTCTGTCTACTCAGGCCATTATGTCTTCGCCGTCAACAGTTTTAAACAAGGCTTTCTCTCACGTCTTGAATGGAATGCCTATGAAGCATTTTTCAACCATTTTGTCGCCAAACAATGCCAAGCTCCCACGGGATTTATCTACCTGCGAACTCCACCTGAAGTTGCATTCGAACGAGTTACCAAAAGAAATCGCTCCTCAGAAAACACTCTTTCAATAGACTATCTTAGACAACTCCATGAACGGCATGAATCATTTCTCGTAAACAAAGAAGTTCACAAAAACCTCAAAGAAACACCACTTTTGATTATTGATGGCTCTCTCGACTTTGCAACCAATCAAGAAACAAGGCTCAATCTCTGTTCAAAAATAATGGAGTTCATGACAGACCACACCTTTCAAAAAACGACAAGGACAACCTGTGATCAGCGTACAGAAAATATCTAAAGTCTTTGGACACCCCCCGCATCAAAAGTTAATTCTTGACACTATTTCGCTCGAAATTCACCCAACTTCTTGCACGTTGGTGACCGGCGTTTCTGGTTCAGGAAAATCAACACTCCTTTCACTTTTAGGCGGTCTTGATTCACCAACATCTGGCGCAATTTATTGGAATAAAAAAGATATTTCATCTTTTTCTCAAGTGGAACATGAAGAATTTCTCAATACGCAATGCGGCTATCTTTTCCAACATCCCTACCTTATTCCCGAACTCACCGTTCTCGAAAATACGATTATTAAAGGCATAGGAAAAGGTTTACCCAAAAAAGAGCTCTTCCCGCGAGGACTTGAACTCCTTGAACTTGTAGGCCTTACATCACATGCGCAGCAAACCCCAGAAAAACTTTCGGGAGGCGAACAGCAACGCGTTGCACTTATGCGGGCTCTCTTCCATCGACCTGCATTTTTATTTGCGGATGAGCCATTTGCGCACCTCGATACGACTAATGCTCAACTTGTGATAAAACTACTCAAATCATACCAACAAGAATATGGTCTTGGTATCGTACTCAGCAGCCATCCCCATCAAATGCTTCTTGAAAACAAGCATTTTTTTAAGCATCAGTTCGAGTTAAAAAACGGAAGACTGCTCTCTTAAGGCAAAGCGCCACCTATGTTTAAAATTATTGCTATATTTGTATTTTTTAAGCTGGTAAAAAACAGGAGTACCAAAGGGTTTGTAAGCGAACCATTTTTCTCTTACAAAAAAGCTCTTTATGCCCATTCCAAAAACAACAAACAGGTGTCTATTGCCTAATGAAAAAACTTTTCTTGCTTTTTCATTCACTAAACAGTGGCAATGTATGGTATACTTCAAGATGAGGTGAATATATGAAAAAATTTTTAATAAATGACAGCCCATGGGAAACGCGCATTGCGATTACGCGCGACGGACTACTACAAAACGTCTATTTTGATTCCCACACTGCTCATCAGCTCGAGCGTAGTTATTTTAAAGCGCTCGTAACAAAGGTCTTGCCTGGAATTCAGACTGCTTTTGTTGATATTGGGCAAGAGCGTTCTGGTTTCTTACATATCTCTGAAATTGATCGAGAGCTTGCGCTTGCGCGTATGGCCCCCGTCAGCGACGAGGGAGATGAAGAAGAATTCGAGGAAGATGAAGAACATCCAAAAGCTTCTATCAACCGCAGAAATCTCGATATAACAAAGATTCTCAAAGAGGGTGAATATGTTCTTGTTCAGGTGAGCAAAGAGCCGATTTACGAAAAAGGGGCTAAGCTTTCAACTTGCTTTACTCTTCCGGGAAGATTTATTGTTTTAATGCCTAATATCCCACGTATTGGCATATCAAAAAAAATTGGCAGCTTTGAAGAGCGAACACGTCTTCGCGATTTCTTAAAGGCAAATTTGCCTGAAGGAATGGGTGCTATCATTCGCACAACCGCAAGTGAGAGCTCTGAAAAAGAAATTTTACGCGACCTAAAGTCGCTCGTCAGCACCTGGCACACAATCCAAGAGCGCTTTCAAAAAGCGACTGGTGTAGAAAAACTCTACGAAGATATTGACCTAACCCTCCAGATAGTTCGCGATAATTTAGATACGGACGTTGAAGCAGTTATTTGCGACAGCAGAGCTTCTGAATCACATATCTATAAATTTCTCAAAGACCATGCTCCTGAGCTTGCTCCCGTTGTACAGTTTTATGACGGGCATCCGTCTCTTTTTGAAAAATACGACATTGACAAACAGGTTGAGCAAGCGCTGCAGAGCAGAGTTTCGCTCAAATCCGGTGGTTCAATTATCATAGAAACTACTGAGGCTATGACAGTAATCGATGTCAATACCAGTCGATTTACTGGGTCATCAAATGGCACCATGGAAGACACAATTTTAAAGACAAATCTCGAAGCTTCAGACGAAATTGTTCGACAACTGCGACTCAGAAACTTTGGTGGACTCATTGTCATCGATTTTATCGATATGGCAAGCAATTCGAACCGACAACGCCTTTTTAAACATTTTGAAAAAGCATTGAAAGATCGCGATAAATTCCAATCTGTTGTGCTCAAAGTTTCGGAATTTGGACTTGTTCAGATGACTCGTAAACGGTCGGGTAAAACATTATTGCAACAACTGACATCAACATGTCTTTGTTGTGGTGGTGCTGGTTTTGTAAAATCAATCAGAAACGAAGCGTACACCATCTTGCGCAAAATCAAAGAAGAATTAGCAACAGGAAGAATCGCTGGCAATATTACGCTTGCGGTTCATGAACATACATTCAACTACCTTATCAACACTGAATATAATGCTATACTAAGCCTCGAAAAAGAGTTTCGCTGTAAAATTACTCTCACCGTGCATGAGACAACGCGACTCAATGTATTTGTCGCTACAGCAAAGAAATAATATAGCTTCCACGAGGTTCGATGTATGTCACGCCCTATTACCACTCTAGAGCGCTATCAAGAGTATCAGGTCGATATTGGTATTGAAGTTCACGTTCAACTTTCAACCAAGAGTAAAATCTTTTGTGCTGCAGAAAATGGTCCTTCAAAAAACCCAAATCAAAATATTGACCCCATCTGCGCAGGATATCCAGGAGTACTTCCGGTACTTAATAAAAAAGTTGTCCACTACGCCATTATGACGGGACTTGCTACGAACTGCACCATTAATCGCAAAAGTGAGTTTTCGCGCAAACACTATTTTTATCCTGATCTTCCTAAGGGCTTCCAAATTACGCAAGGTGACAAGCCAATCTGTTTAGAAGGATATGTACCCATTCGCCTTGAAAACGGTGATATGAAAAATATTCGACTGATTCGCATTCACATGGAAGAAGATGCGGGAAAAAATATTCACGCACCCAATGATGATATTAGTCTTGTTGATTTAAACCGTGCGGGTTCGCCATTGCTTGAGATTGTCAGTTATCCTGATATGAAAAGCGCTTACGAAGCACGTACCTATCTTAAAACGTTACACGCAATCGTTACCTACCTTAATGTCTGTTCGGGCAATATGGAAGATGGAGCTTTTAGAGCAGACACTAATATTTCTGTCCGCAAAAAAAGTGCCACACAACTCGGAACACGATGCGAACTCAAAAATATTAACTCATTTAAGTTTATTTCTGATGCTATTGAATATGAAGTTGAACGCCAAATTCTCCTTCTTGAAAGTGGTCAAAAGGTGACACAAGAGACACGTCTCTGGGACACAAAAGATCAAAAGACTTTTAGTATGCGTAGCAAGGAAGAGGCAGCGGATTACCGCTATTTCCCCGAGCCAGACCTGCCGCCCGTTTGCATTGACGAACGCTGGATCGAACAAGCGCGCGCAGAAATGCCTGAGCTTCCTTTTGAAAAAAGCGAACGACTTCAAAAAAAATATGCTCTTAAAACAGATGATGTTGATATTTTGATTGGCGATCGAGAACTTGCAGACTACTACGAAAAAGCAGCAAAGACTCAATCCAGCTCCACTTTAATTAATTGGGTCTTACGTGATCTTCTTGGTTTTGTAAAAGAGCACAAAATTGCACTTTCGGACTGTAAGGTCACACCAGAAAAACTTGCCCAATTAGTTCATCTAGTTGATCAAGGAAAAATAAATAACCGCGCTGGACAAGAGATTTTTGCCGTTGTTGCAGAAACAGGGAAAGATCCTCAAGCACTCGTCAAAGAGCTTGGCCTTGAACAGATGGGTGACTCGAGTGAACTTGACGCGGTTGTGCAAAAGCTTATTGCTGAGAATCCAACGCAAGTTGCAGATTATAAAGCAGGTAAAACTAAGTTAATGAGCTTCTTTGTAGGGCAAGCAATGGCGCAGACAAAAGGTCGTGGAAATCCTCAGATTTTTCAGGAACTTTTTAAGAAATATCTTGAAAACTAAGTAGGTTTTACATTTACTCTCTCCATTATTAATCTACTGCTCTACCCATTCCCTTCGACGGGCTCCCAGCCGTCGCTCAAGCTAAGGCGGGCAGGCAGGGTAAACTCAACCCCGCTCATGGTGATACTTCGATACATTGTGCCGCCTACGGCGACATGTTTTCCCATTGGGAAAACACTCAGTATGAGCGGTGGTATCGACCCATCAGGGTGAGCGGAGAGGGCAAAGATGTGGGTAATGGAAAGTCATTGTGAGTAATGGTATCTAAGTCCGTTCATACTGAGTGTTTTTTCGCAAGAAAAAATGTATCGAAGTATAAGAGCGGTAAAGGAATTTTCTCGTCACCAAAAATGGGCCCGGCTCAAGCGAGTTTATTTTTCATTGCGTCTGTAAAACAAATACCGTACACTCCAAAAAAGAAACTTATCTTCTTTTTTTAAAGTGTAATTCTCATGAAACAATCCCGCTCTCTTATTGCCATTGCCGCCATTTCTCTTATTGCATCTCTCTCACATCTTTGTGCCACAGAGATAGAATTAAATGAGCGGTACTATTCTCTTTCTGATAAAACAGAAGTAAAAAAACTCGCACATGCCTGCTTCTCTCTTAGAGGAGTAAAGAAAAATAAAAAAGCACTTGCCTGTTTTTTAAAAGGCAGACCAACGTTTTTGCCGCCCACCCAAGCAACCCAACTTCTTATCTTAAAAAAACTCCATGGATACTACCAAGGCCCTAATCAAAATAAGAACACACTTCCAAAAACAGTAGGCAGAGTCTCTTTCAAAAATAAAATCGCACTTCTCAATTTTACGCAAGCTCTCGCCCTCCCCAAAGAATTCAGTCTTGTTATTTTGGATTCTGTGCGAAGAGCAATAGAAAAAGACCCACAACTCTTAGATGTCCACCAACAGAGCATAATAAAAAACAAATATTCTATTACCATGCACGAGTGGCAAAAAAAAGCAGAAGTGCTTTCTTTTAAAAAGCATCAATCATTTGAAACATTTTCTGATGAACAAAAGCTCATTTTTTTATGGAATGCCAAGGTAAATATCCCCCGTTCCATCACCATCGGTTCCTATACTGTTACGTGCCAAAACATTAAAGAAAATAATTTCTGCTCAAAGCACAAACTTATTCAAGTATTCGACCAAAACAAAAAACTGCTCTCCCAAATTCGAGCACAGCAGATTGCACAGCTTTTTCTCAATCAACAATGCTTCGCCGGTATTTCTTCTTACCATCAGCAGAGTCACGTGAACTCTCCGTCCGATCAAAATTTAGAAAAACACATAGCTTTCGCCTTTTTTATCAATCTTGCCACTCAAAAAATCCACATTCTAGAAGAGCCTATCTGCTTTTATGACAAACCAACTGTAGCATATCATCAGAATCAATTACTCTTCTTTTGGCCACAAAAGATCGTCTGCCTTGATCTCACTAATGGCTTAAAAACCATCATTCAACCACAAAAAAAATTTAATCACATAGCTCCAGTACTCGGGAAAATTTCAGCCCACTCCCTCACTGTCTATACGTCTACCCCCCCTACCGTTCCAACAACGATTATGCAGTTGATTGTCTCATCTCTCATCAATGTTCCCTTTAATTTTGAAAATCTAAAAACGTATACACCACATCGTTTTGAAATTATTGAAAAAAAACTTACGCTTTACGACTATCTCAAAAAAATTGCCAAAAAAAATGACACACAAACACTCATACTTCCCTAAAAGCAGAGGAGTCTTTATGAACGGACTTAAACGCAATTATGCCGTAGTTATTGCATTCGCAGCACTACTATTCTTGCCAGGAACTCATGATGCCTCCTGTCTCCATCTTACCAAAGCAAGCAGAGAGGCTTTTCCAAAACATATTATTGAGATAACAAAACAATTTTCACTTCTCGAAACAATCTGGCCCAAAAAGACGCCTGACCAGAAAAAAGAGGTCATCTCAAAGTGTGAAGCTATTCAACTCATTACCAGCAACGTTTTGGCTCTCAAACCTGATGGTCTTTTTAACAAAAAGCTCGGTACTTTTGAACGGCAGTGTTTTACCCCTGATGTAGTTTTATTCTCCCTGCTTCTTACACCTATTTATAACGATACCCAAAAGATAATAAAGCATCTTGGCACAGGTCCCTGTGACGACAAAAAATTTAATAAACTCAAAGGTTCGATTAATCTTTTAAAGAACGTACTTAAAAAAGAAACTACGGGGAAAATAGATATTTTCAAAGATGCCGAATTTAAAAATCTCTATCAAACCACCAGTAGCTTTCAGGCTGCACTCAAATTTTTAAATGAGAGCGTTAAGGCTACCATGAAAGAGACAAACCCGGATATCCGAAAAGCCTTCAGTAGAAGCTGGAACCTCATTGTCATTGTATGGGCAAATTCGATAGAAGCTGATGCAAAAAAATGCCTTAAACTTCAGAAAAAAACACCTGACGCTTACCAACGAGCACTCGCCCTACGCATCAAATATTGTGCTCAAAAATTGCAAAAGAGAGAAGAAATTACGCATACTCTATCTGATCTTGGTGAAGCAAAAAATATGATTGATACGTTTAATTTATTCAGAACCAAATCTTAATTCCCCAAGGGGGTTTTATAAAAAAAGCCCCGCCGCTCCCTGTTTTCTTGAGGGAGCGGCGGGGCTAAAAATTGTCTTATTTTGGGCGGTATATTAAGCCTCATTTTGTATCAATTTTGTACCGGTACGCTTATCTACAGGCAGACATTCATCATAGTACTGAGCCATATAAGCATCGACCACCTCTTTATTTTCAGGCTCAAGCCAAAAGCCCGGACCATCTTTAAGCTTAAAGGTTCTGGTAAAAGTATAGGCATCAGAAGGTATTGTAAATACCCCATTTGCTTTTTTATACTTAACATCCATATGTTTGCACTTGAAACTATTAAGATTATTTTCTTTTAATGCGGCGCCTAAGTCAAAATGTGTTGCAAGCATTGAAACAACCCTTGGACACTCATTCATTTTCACCAGCAACCCAAGAACTTTTTTATCAAAAAGAAGGTATTTTGCAACATCTTCTTGCGTTCCAGAAAGGAACTCGTCACATCCTAAAAAGACGTTTTTATGATACTTCCCTGCCCAGCCAACAAGATTCGCGAGCTCAAGAATGCTCCCCGCTTGAGCGGTACCCGTTGAATCACCTTTTGACATGTCGTCATCAATACGTTTATTAAAGAGAATTTTATGGTAAATAACGGCTCTGTACGTTTTACTCAAACTATACCCAGTAGATTGAGCCAAAATGATATTAAGTGCGTTCTGAATAACAACCGACTTACCCGAACTATTAGGCGCCGTGATCAGATTATTTCTGCAATTTTCTGCATCAAGTTTAATATCATTTTGAACAACTTTTTGAGAAATATACTTTTTATAACCCGGCATAAGTGGGTGTATTGCGCCTTCCATCGTTAACTGAGCACCATTTTGTGCGTCTTTCTCGTCAACAAACGACGCTTTATATACAGGAAAGCCTTTGCCATCCAATATATCAAGCCATTCAGCAAAAGCACAGGCCGCATCCAATTCACCCATCTGATTAAAAAGATCATGTACAGGTAATGTTGCTTTATAGGTCGTCAACTTTCTCTCTCTTGATTTACACACCAAGTAACCATCAAACCTACAAAGCTCTTCAAGCTCATATCCGCAATAACGCACAATTTGCTCTATTTTATCAGCAGACTGAAACAGAGACGAACTCTGTTTTGCCGCATCAAATGTTTTTTCAAATTCAGCATCAAGGCACAATGTGTCTTTATTTTTAAATTCATGAGAGGCTTTTTTAAAGAGCTCCCGCCCTTTTTCAATAGTATCAAAATAGGGTAAGAACTTTGCATCTCCTTGACCAACATCAGAACCTGCATAATTATTCCGCAAACTCTTATAAGCTAGATAGGTAAGACCATAGGCACCGAGCGTACCAAACGCAGAGAATAACCCTGCCTTATAATCTTTATTGTACAATGCTCTTATCGCATTATACCCTGTTAACTGCCCCGCAAACTGCTTAAACGATATTGGGCCCAAAAGACTTTTTGGCGTAAAACCTTCAGCAACACCTTTAAGCCAGAGACGCGATTCTGGTGAAAGTTGTAGTTGTCGTCCTTGCGTCCACCGATTCCAAACACGCTCACCAGAAAAAAGTGTTTGTGTTAAAATCGCATTCGTCACAGCAGCTACAATTGGCATGAGAATATAGGCACCGAACCCCTTAACCAACGTAAACGCACGCCATGAGGTGATCGCAGAGCGACCGCTTATATAGTTTCTCATGTCTATTTTGTCGTTGAACACGCTAAAACTAATATCTTGGTACAACTTACTCTGTTCTTTCACCGAAACAGATTCATGCGCTATTTTTTGCTCAACATTTTTAAATTGTGTAAGAAGTGCTTTGACTTTAGTTTTTCGTTCAAGGTTTTCTTTACCCCTCAATTGCTCAACAAGGCTCTGGCGACGTTCAATCTCTACTTTTGTTGTTCCTGGGGAAACAAGCCACTCAGAAAGCTTTAACGCTCCCATTAAGGTCTCAAGCCGTTCTCGCTTATCTCCTGCAATCTCATGGAAAAGACTGCCTTCTTCACCAATAACATTAATTTTTTTCAGCTGATCAAGCGGCACCACAGTCGAACGCTTAAATGCGTGCATAAATCGTACTACATCGGTGTCCGCACTGGCCAAGGTAGGCAAGTCTTCATAAGCCATTGCTTCAAATTCAGGGTACAACAGATTTCCATCATTTTCGTTGTAGATTTCTTGAATTTTAGTATTCTTCTTTGCATCTTTTTTTAATTTCTTCATAAAACAGGTAACAAATCGCTTGCGCTTTTCGGAATCGCTCATCCACCATCCCTCACCTTTTTCAAGGGTATAGGTGTTTTCAAATTTATTTTCTTTAGATTCGTTTTGGTTAGTTTCGTTAACTTTTAAATTCATATAGTTAAACGACGTACTCTTTTTCAAATCTTCTCGTAAATCAAAGTGTGTCACCATAAAGAGCATGACATTCTTATTATTTTCACAAGATTCGATCAGTCCTTCTTTAGAAAATAAGATTTTTTCAGCGCCTGCTTTTGGTAGGCCTGCGGCAGGCTCATCAACAAAGAGAAGCATTTTCTCGTTTTTCTTCGCAGCGCTCTTAATATCATCAACCAAACCACCAAGACTATTGACCTGGACACGACCGGTTGAATCCCCCTGTTGCATTTTTTCATCAATATTTTTATTACCGTGAATACCCCCTTTAAAAAGGGTCATCGTAGCCTTTTTCCCAAAGGTATAACCAGTACCTTGAGCAAACTCCACCACATTAAAAAGAGTACCCAGAAGAACCGACTTACCTGCTCCGTTAGGAGATATAATGGTATTATTACGGTTTTTTTCATTAAATTCAAAATTATTGGTCGTTACAGGCAGATCATTCTCAAGCTGTTGCGCCGCCATAAGAGGGTGATAGGCACCTTCTATTTCTATGCGTGGCGCCTCACTTTTTTCATCGAATTCAACTTCGCAGACCTTAAGTTCTTCTAATTCAAGTCGATTAAAATACCGTGCGAGTGAGCAAAGCGCATCATATTTTCCAATTAATACCCAAAACTGCTGAAGCGGATTCTGCTCAACCGGTTTACCCATTGCTTTCCAAAACAACTGAATAAGCCGTTGAGAGCATGTTACCCAGGTAGCGGTTGTAAAAATTGATTCCAATTCTTCAAAAAAGGCGTTTATACCACTTTTTTCGCCTTCTGCTACGTCCAATACAAAAGATATGTTTGTCCAGAGCTTTTTTGCACCACGTAATTTTTCTAAATATTCAACAATATGTCGATCAGACTCGCCAAGCTTTGTGAATTCATAGCCATCAAGATGGGTACTAATTGCTTCATTTGGCTTCCCCATCCCCATAGACACAGAAAGACGCACCTTGTCACGGATTGCTTTATCGATTGCTTTATCTGTCTCAATTTTTGCCTGTTTGTAATATTTACTAAAATCTTTCTTATGCCCATCTTTAAAAGAATCCTTTATTGCTGCGGCATTATAAGCCACAGTCCGTATTATTGGCGCAGCCAAAAAATTAAGCAAAGGACTTGCTGTCAGCACTCCTCCAACAAACCAACGTCCTTGTGCAAGGTAAGGCCAACCCGTAACACCATAAAAATCCAAAAGTGGATTAAAGACATCATAAGCACTCCTTTTGAGCGAGGAAAACAGAGCCCCTCCAAAAAGCTTGCCGCTTTCAAGCCATGGCATTTTTGATGGAATCTCTGCGCCAGCCAAAAGCCCTCCCGTTGTCGTGCGAAAACCGACCGAAGTAAGCTCATTTATCGGTGCTTCATGGTTTACATAGAGTGATCGCAGAACACGCATGCTCACCATTGGCGCAAGCCATTTTGAGTCCGCATACTGGGAAGGTGAAAACCAGTGTTGGTCATAAAATTTTTTAAGTTCTTTTGGGTCAAACGAGCAGCTTGCCTCAAGGTCAACACACTGTTTTTGGTCTTCTTCAATTGTCTGGGGATGCATCTTGCGGAGTTTTTTGATACTCTCACGCCGCTTGCTTATCTCTTTAATATCGGAAGGCGGGTTAGAAAGTATGTCCAATAAAAATGCACGTCCAGCAACCGTTTGAGCAGAGATGTCATTACTCGATGTTCCATTTTTAACACCACCCTTAACAATCGACTTTATTAAGTCTTTTTCAGTAAAAGCACGGCAGGAGTCAAGATAATCAGCAGAATCTATGGTAGGAGAATCCTGATTTTTTTTATTAACCTCTTGGAATACCCCATATCCACCGACACTAAAGGGCTTCAGTTGTTCCGCTTTAACCACATTATGGTGCTGAAAATCACCGAGCTTTTTGAGTAGAACATGCGATGAATTTTCTACAGAAAGAAAATGCGATTTTTTCTTTTGCCCAAATTCTTCATTGGTCTGAATAAGGTGATTAGGAATAAACGATTTATAGACACTATAATAGTTGTTTTTATTCAGTAGCCCTTTATGCACCTCTGCTGAAGCATACAGACTATTTATCAAAAACATGCCTAATAAAAATCTCGAGAACCCAATTTTATAAGTATTTTTCATACCACATCTCATTTTCTTTAATTAATTTATTTTAAAAAACGCCTATTTAACCGGTATTTAATAATTCAAGTGTATCATATATCCCATTTTTTGCAAGCATATAAAATTTTCAGTTGAAATATTTTCTATATTAGCTAGAGTACAAAAAATAGGTGCCAGTCCTGCAGCAAACTATTCTATGCACCCTTCAATTCACAAAGAACTCTCTTTTTGCTCGCGACATTTATCTCTATATTGCATTGGATATTGCATTGGGAATCTCCACTTTTTCACAACTTCAAAAAAAACTTCGCGTCGCAAGTTTTGATACTTTTTTGCACTTTACTGACACTTAATAACTCAAGTGTATCAGATTGCTCATTTTTTACAAGTATATAAAATTTTCAGTTGAAATATTTTTCATATCTGCTAGAATACAAAAGAAAAGTAACGTTACTTTAAAAATGAAGAAAAAATAATTATTAATTTAAAAGGGGTCGTTATGAAGATACTTATAAACGCCTCAGTTTCGCGCTCTCGTAAAAAAAGACTCTATTTAAGTTTGTTCGCGCTGCCATTTTTTTGGGTAAACAGCCCACTCTGTGCGCAAAAAAGTTTAATAGCCACAGGAGTGTTTGCTGCTTACGAAAAACAGAATATTGGAATAAAAGATAAACCAGCTTTCGCCCTCTGGACGCAACTTTCCAAAAAAATCTCCCTCTCTTACCAGTGGACAAAAAACCACCCTTTTATTACTGCCGGAGCTGCTGCACTCGTACTCGCCCCTACCGCCTATTATTTGTATAAAAAATATGCTCCAGGACAACCTAAAAAGACTGAAACTGTGGTCCAAGATAATGTAAAAACTGATCAAAAAACGCAAGAACCAGTCACGGCACAAAATAACCAAACTCATGCACTGATATCAGAAACAGTCCCCGCGCCACATATACCTCACAATTTATCCACAATAAAAATTGAAGAGCTCGACAACAATGGAAATCCCCTCCCTCAAAACACCAATCAAATACCCCGCAAAAGCAACAGCCCCAATACAAGCTTTGACTCGTTATTTCAAAAACTGAGTAAACAGTACAACCAGACTTCACCCACAAATCCGTTTCAAAAAAACTTATTCCCTCAACAAAAACTCAATCTTTCTACACTCTGTAACTTAAGCAAAGATAACAACGCTTGCCACAAACTTTTTGATATTTTTATGACCATAAGATGCGGCTTCTACAACCAATTCCATATGAATGTTAAACCCATAGAAATCGAAAAATATAAAGAAGTACTTAAACTTCCTTTTTTTGCCGATCCAAGACTCAATTTGATCATTGAAATCTTAACCAAAAAAAATCCTGCCCTCATCTCAGAAGACGATGACCAAATGAATCAAGTTCTTAAATATTCCTCCCTAGAAGAGCGAGACCGCTCTTCTGTTACTCCTTTTAATATGACCAGATTATTACTCTTTACAGCTCTGTCATTCAACTTTATTAGTCTTCCAAAAAAATTTATTCAAAGTAAACACCAGCTCGAAGAGGTTCTTGAGGTAATTAACTGCATGTGTTGGACCTATATTCAAATTCGCAATATACAAATATACGATTTTCTCGAATATCTTTTACAAAGCGAGTATTTCGACATTCCTCAACACCAAGACCTTTTTTTCGAGATTCTCTCGTACCTACAAGCGCCCCTGTTGCTCTTTAAACTCGCCCTAGCAAAGGGATGTAACCCAACCACCGATGAGACACGCTATGATGTCTCAGTTCATTTAGCCTCTGAAAATGCTGAAACCTTGGCATGGGGTATTGAGTATAAATTCATCAATCTATGGCAACCAAACAGAAAGGGCCGGTTAATTATTGAAGGTATTCGCAGCTCTTCACAAAAAGCATTAATCAAAAAAAAGATGTTTGAACTACGAAAATCTGCCCCACAAAAACCTTTTGCCACTCACACGCTCTTTTTAACGTTCCCACGAGATGGATCAACAATAGACGATCCTCTCTTAATAGACGTTTATACCATTCTTACTAAACAGTTTGAACCGTTTGTTACCACACAAAATTTTCTTTCTCATTCCATACAAGAAATCACAAATTCCAAAGAATTAGATTTTGAAAAATTCTGGACCTGCCGCTCTTTAGGCTATGGATGGGTCTTGGTTCTTCCTCGCTGGCTCATCAAAAACGACACACCATCACAAATCCCCTCTTATTTTTCATGGGGAGCGTGGACGCCAACAGAACAAGAACTTGAAGTTGGTCTCTTTGTCGACCATTGGCCAAAACTTTCTGGCAAAGATATCACCAAATCATTCATCAATAAAACATTTCTCGCGACAGACAAGCTTATTGACAAAGGACTTGAATACCTAAATGCTCCATCGGGTATTAAAACATTTTCGGCAGGATTTCTGCATGATCCCTTCCAATTAAGCTTATTTATTTCTCCTCAACCAATCAGTGTAATACTCAACAACACTCTCATTGTGCCAAAATCATGCTATAAAAACACTCCCGTACCCAAGTGGGCTCTTTTTACCGACGGACACGGCGACTCACCTAACTCAATTTCTCCTGGAGGTGACGCAATTCTTTCCACCTCTATTGAAAGTGCCCGTAATCTACTCGATTGGCTCAATAAAAATACAGAAACTGCACTCATATATATCAGCAGCTGTTATTCTGGCAGCAAAAAAGCCCAGAACCTCTGTGGCTCCAAAAATTATCACTTTCCTCTCTTTTTTAACACCTGTTTTTCAATAGGCACTGGTAGTCGCTTAATCAATACAGCAGAACTTCTTAAAGAAAAGCCAAATTTCTGGAAAATGCTTTCTCCTTTTACAACGCCAGCTTCATATTCACTTGGCACTATCCCTTTTGTAAAAGAACCTGGCAATGGTCCTCTCCAGGCACTTCCTCACAAAAAAATCGCAACACTTGAGTCTTCAATCAACAACAATAAAGAGCCGTACGTCATTACGTACACGGCGAGAAAAAATGACAAAACTGTAGCCCTCCCTCTTCTCGTTGCACTCAATACAGAAAATATAACCCGCCCACTCATTCTTACCGAACAAAATAACTATTCTCACCCTTCAGCCAAACCAACCAATAGACTCGATCTTATTAAAGACGTATCTTCCGTTTCTTTGTCAGTTGTACTAAAGGTAAGCGAGGTAAGCACTGGAATTCCGCTCTTTATCTCAACAGCTCCCGGTGACTGTGCGCATACGATAGAACATCTCGAAATACCTCAGATTCGCATTTCAGATTTTGTAAAATCATTTACCTATTTAGAAGAAAATGTCGACACTAAGTCCTATTGCTTTAAAAAAATATATGCAATTGACGACATCTCAAACGATCAGACTCAGTTCAATACTAAAAAAACACTCAAACCTCATGAAAAACCCTATTTTTCTCTCTTTGTAAAGACGCATATGGAAGATATTTCTATCTTACTCGTGCTCCATTCACCAAGCGGAATTGCTGCATGGGACGCTACAAAAGCACTTGATCCAAGCACTCTCAATACCCAGTGGCTCAACCTTACCGGGGAAGATCTGTAAAAATTTTCAAAACAGACGACTACCTCCACGCAAGCGATGAAAGCTAACCGCAAAATGGTGTGCATAATCCCGCAATGACATCAAAAGCCGCCCCAGATCAGAACCCTTTTCAAGGACTACCCCTTCAGGGTGCTGCTCAGAAAACAGCCGCTCTTCCCGTTTTGCAAGACTCACGCACGGCGTAAAACCGACCAAAGGCAACACAGCCGCAAGCTGTCCTTTCCCTCCATCAATCACAATAAGATCAGGCTTATCCTGCTCATCACGGTATCGCCGCGACACAATTTCACGCAAAGAAGCATAGTCATCCTGACCCACAACCGTCTTGATAATAAAATGACGAAAGTTTTTCTTGTCCGGTATCCCACGGGTAAAACGAACACATGATCCCACAAGTCCGCGCCCCTGAAAATGCGATATATCAAAACAATCAATCGTTACTGGTGGGGCTTCAAGGTCAAGCATCATCTGCAAGCCATACGCCGCCTGCTCATACGCCTTTATTTTTAACCCCTGCGCATCAACCTCCATCACCTCCATTTTCTCAACTCCACCAGCCGCAACCATCCCATCGAGTACCGACTCAATTTCAGGCCGATATTTGGTAAAAGAGAATTTCGTCTTAAGCACTTCAAAAACATGTTCAAAATATTCACTGCTTTCAAAAAGAGCACGCGCTTGCTCAAACTCCAAACGCTCATTGTAAAGAGCTATCTGTTCTTTAATGCGCGCCATAAAATCTTGATGCTTTCCCGCAAGTACATCATAAGCAAGCTCAAGTCGTGTTACATACCCCTCTTTATCAAAATCTGGACGACATGAGCCCGCACAACGACCAATATGATAATCAAGGCACCCATGCTCCATGGTCTTGCCACAAATAAAAAGGCGAAACGTCCGCAGCAGAAAATCATAGACCTGTCGCGCCTCTTTTTTATTCAAAAACGGTCCAAAATATCGACCATCACGCTTGGTACGCGTACGCGTCATTTCGAGCTTTGGCAACTCTTTTTTAGAGTCAGTAAAATGAAGGTACAAAAACGGATTTCCTGTTTTTAAAAGCACATTAAACTCAGGCTGGTAAAGCTGAATAAGATGCGCCTCAAGCAAAAGCGCCTCAAGCGCATTACGCGTTACAATAAAACCAATCGTTTCATGCGCCTCTATCAATCGCGCAATCTTTGCATCTTCCTTCATCTTTTGGAAATACGAAGACACACGCCGTCTTAAATCCTTAGCCTTGCCAATATATAAAATAGTACCAACCGCATCCTTAAAGACATACACACCCGGAAGATGTGGAAGCGATATCACTGTTTCATGCGCCATTATTCACCCCTTTTTTACCTGTTTATTTCTAATATACCAAAATATATACAATACCCAACTCTTGCCTTCAGGAGAATAGACTTGATACGGTAAAAATAAGAAAAAGAGTCACTACTGCAAAGGGAAACTAACCATGAATAGAAAAGATCTTCAAGAGCTCAGAATTCACTGCGGATACCCCGCAATCACACTTGTTATGCCCTGCAATAAAGAGAAAATTCGCGCCACACTCCAAACAATTCTTGATGATGTACGAGAAGCAAACCTACCCAAGACTATTCTTGAAAAATCGGTTGCGCTTCTCGATCAACTCGGCTGCCCTCTGGATGAAAAAACCACAAAAATAGCGCTTTTTATCGATGCCCATCGAGCTCGGCTTTTTACTGTCCCTGCATGCGTCGCCGATATTGCAACACATGACACTTCATTCAGGCTCGATGCCATTACCTCTGCCCTCAATTATCAACTGCGCTATTGGGTTATTGATTGCTCAAACAATGCCCCACATCTTATTGAAGGCGTTGAGGAACAACTGACACAGCTGCACAATACATGTGCTATTTTTGACACTAAAAATTGTCCCACAGCACTCACAAAAAATAAAAATGAATGCCTCAATACCTGTTTTGCAAGCTATATGGAACAGGACCCGCTTCCTATTATTCTCGTTGGATCAAAAAAAGAGACTGCCTATAACAGCTCTTTTATTCTCTACGAACCTCGCATCGTTGCACGAGTTGAAAGCTTAGAAGATGTCTGGCCAACAATACAACGTTGGCACGCTGCAGAAATAGAAAAACTTCTGCATAAAATACGGCACCAAGAGCCACCACATGACTTTATTTCACGATTTGATGAGATAGTCACCGCAGCCCGTCAAGGACTAGTTATAATGCTTGCGGTTGAAAAAGGATATATGCGAGCAGGATGCGAACATCCCGTCACACGAGCCGTTGTGTTAAACGCCTCATGCCCAACAGGATTTGTATCAATCTCTGCTGTTGATCAACTACTCGAAGCAGTTCGCGCAAAAGGAGGAGATGTTCTTCTAGTGCCTGATGGCAGCTTGAAAGAACACCACCGTATGATCGCATTTGTAACAATGAGATAATCTGGTACGTTTTCCGCTCATCCCGAGTAACCCGTAGGGTTGAGTTTACCCTGAGTGACCTGAAGGGTTGTATCGAAGGGAGGGAGCAATGTGGCAAAACTACTCTCTCCGCTCATCCAGAGTGTTTTGGCAGTAGCTAAAATGTATCGAAGGATAAGAGCGATAATTTGGCTTTAAAAGCTTTAAATTTAATAAAAGATTCGGCAGTCAGTCTACCGCTCCTATCCTTCGATACATTTCCACCTTCAGTGGAAACACTCTGGATGAGCGGATCAGACGAACTTGCCTATTTTATATTGCCAAACATCCGTTTATTTTAAGATTTTATTCCAAACGGCTAACGGCTATAGAATAACTCTACCTAACCCCGCGCAAGAACGCGCGAACTCACTTTGATTGCATTGCTCACCACACGACCAATACTGTCGCCAATAACCGCACGATGTTTAAACATCAAGCCGGCAAAAGCGCCTGTTAAAATGCCCGTATGATGACTTTTAATCAATCCCTGCGCAGTCCACCGATTTTCTCTACCAGAAAGGCTACGTACAAGAATTGTATGAGCCATATCGAGTGCAAGTGGCGATTTAAAACCACCACCCAAGCATGAGGCTATTGAAACAGGATGAATCAGCTGCTCAAGAAGCAAACGTGCCATTGCAAACTCCCCATTTACAAAAGCTTGTGCTCCAGTAAACGTCTCTACAATTTTTTTCTTGTCATTGGCAATTCCCGCGTCTTCTTTACCAAAGATATATGCCATCTTTGTTGCACGAACAAGTGCATGCACAGAAGACAATACAAAGAAAGACCCGATACCGAGCATACAATTTTGTGATGCCCGATCAAGTTGATGGTAACCAAGTCTATGCAAGGGGATATTCGACGTCGCTGCAAAATAACATGGCACAACAAAGCCTGCTGCAAAAGAGACCGCCCGCAAAAGTTCTGATGGTTTTTTTTGTTTTTTTTCAGGAGCTGGTTTTTCTTCTTTTTTGTCTATAGGAGCTATTGCTTGATCTGCCGTCGTTTCATCGGTTTTTTCGGTCATCAGATGCACAACATCTTTGACCCACTCAAAAGCATCTTTTATTTTAGAATTTTTAGCAGCTTCAGCAGCCTCAATTGCAGGAAAAGCCAAAAGCACTAACCCTAAAATACCACGCACACATAAGCATTTGATCAATACTAAATTTTTCTTCATCTGTTTTTTAATCCTGCAGTATAAGAATTTGTTACGACACCTACCAGCCTAAATTAATGGGCAGAAGATGCCAGTAGCTGTTTCACCAACTGAGGCGTCTGACGGAAACCAGTTGCAAAGTCTTTGCGGTAGCGTATGCCGATTCCCAAAAGCGACCCCGCAAATGAACCCGCAAAAAAAGCAGATCTATCAGGCTCGGGCATAGAACAGTAATTCGAAACTCCCTTAAGAATAAGGGGTATAACAAATTGCATAACAAAGCTATCGCCACGGAAAAATATACCTCGACTCGCTGTAGGGGCAAAAAACCGATAATGAGGTTCAAGCGACGTTACAAATTGTGATATTTTACTAAGCCCATTCTTCAGGCGCTCACCAAATGAGGGAGCATCTCCCACTAAAACACTACCAATAACACCAAGACTACTCGCTATTCCATAACCCCACAGACCACGTCTTAAAGACATCTTTGAATACTGGCTAAGTGTTGCTGAATCGTGCGTCACGCACCAAAGAGGGTAAGCCGCACCGATACAAAAAAAAGCAGCTTGCGAAAACGAGGGCATTTTTTTCTTGAGCTTTTGAACAAAAGTCTTCTCAGAGTTGTCTTCTTCAGCCCCAAAACTACTGCCTTCCATTG